>JALWYV010000031.1 GCA_027003075.1 Caldifarciminota bacterium
TCTCGTCCTCGTGGTGGGGGAATATCAGGTCCCTACCCCCGCCGTGGATGTCAAGGGGGAGGCCGAGGTGCTTACTGGACATGGCCGAGCATTCAATGTGCCATCCGGGTCTGCCTTTGCCCCACGGACTGTACCAGTAAGGCTCCCCCTCCTTGTGGGCCTTCCATAGGGCGAAGTCAAGGGGGTCCCTCTTGGTGGGGTCCGGCTCCACCCTCGCCCCGGCCAACATCTCGTCAAGGGACATCCTGGCCAGCTTACCGTAGCCGTAATCTTCGGCGAACTTACGGACGGAGAACCAGACGTTCCCGCCGCTCTCGTACGCGTACCCCCGCTCAATTATGGCCTCTATCATCTCCACGATCTCCTGTATGTGCTGGGTGGCCCTTGGGTGCATTAAGGGGAGGAAGTTCATCCGGCGGGCGACCTCCCTGTACTCCATCTCGTACCTGTCGGCCAGAAACCGCCAGTCTATCCCCTCCTCTCTGGCCCTGGTTATGATCTTGTCGTCTATGTCCGTGAAGTTCTGGACCGCCCTGACCTCCCATCCGAGCGCCTTGAAGAAACGAAAGAGGGCGTCAAAGACGGTGAAGACCCTCATATGGCCGACGTGGGGGCTGTCCTGAACGGTCATGCCACAGACGTAGGCGCGGACGGTGTTGTCCCTCAAGGGGGCGAACTCCTCCTTCTTACCGGTGAGGGTGTTGTACAGGTACATACGAAGGAGATTATACCGTGGTACTTTACGTTACGGTACGGAACGCAGGTGGAAGTCCCTCTTTCAGGCCTTCCTGTAAATTTGGAGTACTTTCCCTCAGCACCTTCCGGTCATTTGACATGGTATATGGAGATATTTTCTCCCTTATCCAATCGGGGACGTTTTTGCGGCTTTCTCTACAATTTCAAGTTTCCTTATCACGGTATCATCCTTTACAAAACTCGGGGTGTGGGGACCTTTTTCAATCCTCAATTTCTGCCTTAATCTTATAAACTCCTCAGTTCCAAATCTTTAATACCCGGATCGCTAAAGTGCTGAAGAAGAAGGCGGAGGAGAGCAGGAGGATGTTGGGGGGGGGAATTAGGACTGGCCTTCAACTATCCCCTTCGCCCACTCGTAGACCTTGACCGCCACTTCGTAGGCATCTTCGTAATCCGCCTCGCTCACCGGCCTGTAATCGTCCGGATAACGCACCTCAAACGAATATCGGGTCAACTTAGCTGCATCCTCTAACTCCTCCGGGAACTCCACGAATTTCTTAAGTACTCCTATGAGCGCACGTATGTTATGCATCCGGGGCGGAACTTTACCGTACAGGATGATAACGGCCTTCAGAGACTTCTCCACGGCCTGCTGGAGTAAATACGCTGCAAGGGGATAATCATCCAGTGATGCGTTGTTGTAAGCCCTTCTCAGGTCCCTGCGTGCGAACTCAAGCCACTCTCTTGCCTCTTCTACGTTCATATACCAGAATACCCTCCCTTGATACGCTGTAATACACCTTACCCATGCGATTTTTTAGATTCTCGTATCTAACCGCATCCTGAACAATAACATCCGCCGGGGTGAATATCCCTTCCCTAAGGAGAGCCATTTCAACCTTCATCTCCCACTTTCCCCTGTCCTCCGGTCTGACGCCCTCCTTAAGGACGAGAATATCGTAATCGCTGCCCTCCGTGTAGTCTCCCCTCGCCCTTGAGCCAAAGAGGATTATCTTATCGGGGTCTATCTCCTTAACGATGATCTCAACTATACGACGAAGGACCGGATCCTTTTCAAGTAAATCCTTACCTTCCTTCACTGTCCTTATTCTAAGGCTGCCCCCCAACTATCCCCTTTGCCCATTCGTAGACCCTTACCGCTATCTCATAGGCCTCCTCGTACTCCTCTTCGGAAACGGGAACGTAGTCGTCCGGATAGCGGGTGGTGAAGGCGTATTCCGTTAGGTTCACGGCATCCCAGAGGTCTCTTGGGATAGAGTAGAACGCATTTAAGAGGTTCATAAGTCTCTCTATATCGTGTGTCCGTGGGATCTCCGACCCCTGAAGTATCAAAAGGGCCTTCAAAGATTTCTCTGCAGCCTGTTGCAAATGGTACGTGGCAAGCCTTATCAACCCCCTTTTTAGAAGCGTACGTGAGGCTTCCAGATCCTCTCCGGCGAATTTAAGCCATAGTTTTGCGTAGTACCTTCTCATAGATCACAGCTCCCTCCCTTGATATGGCGTAATACACCAGATATTTCTCATTTTTCAGCCGGTTAAACCGCTCCACATCCTGCACTATCACATCCACGGCGGCCGAACCGTAGATATCCTCCCTCCATAACGCCCTCCTTATCTTCCTCTGCAACGGCCTCCTATCCTCCGGCCTGACCCCCTCTTTAAGCACAAGGATATCGTAATCGCTGCCCTCGTTGTGGTCTCCCCTTGCCCTTGAACCGAAGAGGATTATCTTATCGGGGTCTATCTCCTTAACGATGATCTCAACTATCCGACGAAGGACCGGGTCCTTTTCAAGTAAATCCTTACCTTCCTTCACTGTCCTTATTCTAAGGCTGTCCCCCAACTATCCCCTTTGCCCATTCGTAGACCCTTACCGCTATCTCATAGGCCTCCTCGTACTCCTCTTCGCCTACCGGTACGTAATCGTCCGGATAGCGGGTGGTGAAAGCGTATGATGTTAGAGAGCGTGCTTTATCCACAAATTTTGGAACACTTATCCCCTCACCTTTAAGGATATCGACCAAGTATCCGATGTCGTGAGTCCTGAAGTGTTTTGATGGCAACCTGATGTCGTAATAGATCAGGAGAGCCTTTAAGGATTTTTCAACTGCCTGTTGTAAGTGGTAAAGGGCATCTTCAAAGTCCCTATAACCGTACGACCTCCTGGCTCTAAGTAGATCCTTATAAGCGAACGCCAGCCATAGCTTTGCGTCTGTCATATATCACTCTACCCTCCCTTTCAACATCGTAATAAAACAGAAACCACTTATCTTTCAACTCTTCATATTTGCCGCTATCCTGAACAAAAATTTCAACGGGTACACCCAGCGATCTCAAAGAGAGATAAATCCTACCTTCCAACCTCCTCCTCTCCTCCGGCCTGACTCCCTTCTTGAGGACGAGTATATCGTAATCGCTGCCCTCCGTGTAGTCCCCCCTCGCCCTTGAACCGAAGAGGATTATCTTATCGGGGTCTATCTCCTTAACGATGACCTTAACTATACGCCGGAGAATCGGATCCTTCTCAAGTAAATCCTTGCCTTCCTTCACCACCCCTATTCTAAGGCCGGCCTTCAGCCACCTCTTTATACCGTCAACAAGGCGTTATACGGCCGCCCCTCTCACTCTGGCCTTATGGCGTCCACCCCCATGTACGGCCGCAGAACCTCAGGTATGACGACGGAGCCGTCCTCCTGCTGGAAGTTCTCAAGTATGGCGATGAACACTCTCGGCGTGGCGAGACCGGAGCCGTTGAGCATATGCACGTACTCCGTCTTACCGTTCTTCCTCTTGAGCTTCACGTTAGCCCTGCGGGCCTGGAAGTCCTCCACATTGGAGACGGAAGAGGCCTCAAGCCACCTTCCGAGGCCGGGGGCCCACACCTCAATATCGTACGTCTTTGCTGCAGCAAAGCCCATGTCCCCCGTAGAAAGCAGTACTACCCTGTAGGGTATTCCGAGGGCCTGAAGTATCCTCTCGGCGTCCTGAACCATCTTCTCATGCTCCTCGTAGGACTCTTCGGGTTTCGTGTACTTGAAAAGCTCCACCTTGTTGAACTGGTGCATACGGATTATCCCCCGTACGTCCCTGCCGTGGGAGCCGGCCTCCCTCCTGAAGCAAGGGGTGTACGCCACGTAGTAGAGGGGTAGTTTATCTTCGGGTATCACCTGGCCCCTGTGGAGGTTGGCCAGGGAGGCCTCGGCCGTGGGTATCAGGTAGAGGTTGTCCTCGTTTATGTAGTACATCTCCTCGTGGAACTTGGGTAGGTGGCCGGAGGCGTAAAGGGCTTCGGGCTTTACCAGTATGGGGGGGAAGATCTCCGTGTAGCCGTTCTTGGTGTGGGTGTCAAGGAAGTAGTTTATGAGCGCCCTCTCAAGTCTCGCCCCAAGGCCACGGTAGGTAACGAAGCGGGAGCCGGACATCTCCGTTGCGGACTTCCAGTCAAGTATGCCGAGCAGTTCTGCTATGTCCCAGTGGGGCCTGGGGGTAAACCTAAACTCCCTCCTCTCACCCCACTCCCGCACGACCACGTTGGCGCTCTCGTCGGGACCCACGGGTACGCTCTCGTGGGGGATGTTGGGTACGTACCCCCATAGATCCCAGAACTTGCGGTCGTACTCCTTCTCCTTCTCCTTGAGTTCGGACAGGAGTTCGTCGTACTTCTTTGCCTCCTCCATCAGGTGGGAGGCGTCCTCCCCTCTGCGTCTTAACTCCCCTATCTTCTTTGAGATCTCGTTCTTCTTAGCCCGTAATTCGTTGGCCTTCGTTATTATTTCCCGGCGTCTGGCGTCTATTTCCGTCAACTCGTCCAGTATGGCGAGGGAGTACCCCCTTTTCCTCAGTGCCTCCTCAAGTACGTGTCTCTTCTTGCGGAGATAGGAAACGTCCAGCATGGAGGCGATTGTAAGGGTGATACGTATTACGGCGTTAGAATATGTACTTCGCCGGGGTGGCGAAATGGCAGACGCGGCGGATTCAAAATCCGCTGGGCTTCGGCCCGTGCGGGTTCAAGTCCCGCCCCCGGCACTTTTTTATTTGAAGGCGGCGAGCAGTTTGTCCACCTTCTCGGCGATGTCTATCTCAAAGAGGGCTATCGTCGGCAGTAGCCACGAGACGCGGAAGCGGGCGTCTCCGTCCTTGTTCTCCCCGTAGTAAGCGAGGGCGACCCTTCCGAAACCGGCCTCTTTCTCCACGTCCTTGGCGCCACGGAGGAAGCGGCGGGCGACGTTGGGGAGCTTCTCGTAGGGGTAGGGTTTGCCCTCCTGACCGCGCTGCTTTACCAGCTCGGTGGCGATACCCACGTTCCTCAGGGCCTCTATAACGTGGTGGAGGCGACGCTTCTTTAGGTAGGCGAGAAGGGTTATACCGGCTGGAAGGCGCAGTATCTCTACGTTCTCGTCCCCTTCCCGGAGCTCCCCCACCAAGTAGGCCGTACCCTGATGGGTCTCTATATGGGCGAAGATCTTCTTATTCTTCGGCATCTCCTGAAGGATCTCCAGGACCTCGTACTGCTCGTCCGCCTCGGTATACTTCTCCCCCACCTTCCGCTTGCCGTATTCGGCCGTGAAGTAGGTGAGCTTACCTCCCTTCTTACCGAAGATGAGGTCCAGACCCCACCTCTTGAGGCTCTTGAACTTGAACTCCCTCTCCTTCTCCGGATGACCGAGGGTCTCAAAGACGAGGGTGTTCAGGACCTGTACTTCCCTTAGCTCGTACACCTTTCCCATTTTTAACCTCCTTTGGCCAGTTTGCTCAGTTTCCAGCGGGCTATCAATTCAAGAACGAAGACCATAAACACGGGTATAAACGCTCCGTAAAACGCCACCGTCACGAAGGGACCGAGGGCGAAGTTCGTTATGAAGTTGAGTTTAACTAACATGGCGATGAGGAAGAAAACGAAGAACACGAGGTAGAGGGCGTACTTGAAGGGTTCAAGGGATGCCAGCCACAGGGTAAGGACGGAGAGGGCGGTAAGGTTCTGGAGGGTCTGGATGGGGTAGTTCGTGGCCTTTGCGACCTTCTCCCTGTCTATATCTTTGCTGCTCTCGTATAGGGATGCGGTGGATATGATTCCCCAGTACCCGAAGACGAGGCGGTTGGCAAAGAGATAGAAACCTATGAAGGACAGGAGGAACGTGGCCACCAGCGGCGAGGACAGGGCGGCCATGTAAACGTTCACGTAGAGCAGGAAGAGGTAGATCAGAAATATAAGCAGCAGAACGAAGCCTACGATCTTGCGTATCCTTTCCATCACTTAAAATCCTTCTTCCGTTTCGCCTGCCTCAGGTGTTTACGGGCAGCCGACACCTCCTCCTTCGTGGGACAGTACTTCCTATCCTTCCGACAGAGTTTGCCGGCCCTCTTCAGATGCTTTATCCCCTTCTCGTAGTACTTTACGGCCTCGGCGTACTTCCCACCCCTGTGAAGGGTTTCGGCGTGCTTTACGTACGTGCGGCCTACGGCCAGTACGATCTTAGCCTTCTTCTCCCATGCGGGTACACCCATAAAGGCGGCTGCCGCCTTCTCGTAAGACTCTGCGGCGAGTTTCCTGTCATCTTTCTTCAGGTAGGCGTTCCCGAGGTGGAGGTAAGCCATACCCAGCTCGTAGAATACGGCCTCGTTGTTAGGCTCGGCTTTGGCCAGTTCGTTCAGGAGTTTGACCGCCTCCTGAAGGTCCTTAAGGGCCTGATCCACCTTACCGCTACGGCAGTAGGCCACACCCCTACCGTGGAGGGCGCGGGCGAGGTCCAGGTCCCTGTCTCCGGCCCTCGTGAGGTACTTGACGGCGGCGTCAAGGTAGGTGGCGGCCTCGGTGTAGTTGGAGTTGTTTAAAGCGAGGAGCCCCTTCATCAGGTAGTAGTTGCCGATGGCGGACAGCATGAGGTTGACGTTCGTGGTGAGCTCTATCATGCCGCCCTTCTCCCACGAGGTTCCCTTACCTATCGCCCCTATGGCCTCCCTGTAGGTGGTCATGGCGGCCTCGTACTCCCCCTTGCCCTTGTGGACCTCGGCCTTGCGGATGAGTGCCTTGGCTCTGGGGAGGTCGGAGTCCTTTACGTACTTCTCGTATATGGATATGGCCTTATCGCAGTCGGAAACGTTTGCCCTGTACGTACAGCGCTCCATGTAGAGCCTCGCAAGGCTATCGGCCAGAGCGGGGTCTTTCCTGTACGCCTTACTCTTCTCAAGAGCCTTTATGCTCTTCTCTATTGCACTTATGTCCGTTCCACTGGAGGCAATCCATAGTACCAGCATAGGGAGTTATTATACAGTTGTTAAGGGCAAATAAAAAATTTGTTCGGGATTTCTTTTGTGAAAGAAAATTCCGGCAAGCCCGGTACCGGATGCGATCAAGGTTAGAATAAGGAGTTTGAGCAGTCTGAAAAGGGAAATACGCCTGTTCGCTTTAGCGGGGATACTGGGGCTGATCCTCGTGGTCGGGGGTTTCTTTGCACTCGTCGTTATCCTCGCTATTAACTCAAGGGACCTGCCCGATATTGAGAGGATAGAGGCCTTCAAACCCCCTCAGGCTACGACCCTTTACGACCGCATGGGCAAGGTCATTTACCAGTTCTACGAGGAGAGGCGGGAGTACGTACCCCTTTCCAGAATTTCCCCCAACGTTCAGAAGGCCTTCATAGCCCTTGAGGACAAGCGATTTTATAAGCACTGGGGCGTTGATCTAAAGCGGACGTTTAAGGCTATGCTCGTTAACCTCCTGTCAATGAGGGTGAGGCAGGGGGGGTCAACCATCACGCAGCAGCTGGCCCGGAACATGTTCCTGACCCACAAGCGTACCCTGAACCGCAAGGTGAAGGAACTGGCGCTCGCCCTGAAGCTGGAGGCCACGTTCACGAAGGACGAGATCCTTGAGAGGTATCTGAACCAGATATATTTCGGTGAGGGTGTGTACGGTGTACAGTCGGCGGCGAGGTTCTACTTTGGGAAGGATGCAAAGGATCTGGATGTGAACGAGTCGGCCCTCCTCGCCGGTATACCGAAGAACCCAAACCGTTTTTCCCCTTACAGGAATCCCGAGCTGGCCGACAGAAGGCGCAGGATCGTACTCTGGAGGATGTACAAAGAGGGGTTTATAACGAAGGAGCAGTACGACAGTCTACTAAAGACCCCTCCGAAACTCCGGCCGAGGCCGAAGACCACCTTCGGTGGGGACGCCCCGTACTTCGCGGAACTCGTAAGGCAGTACGTCATAGAGAAGTACGGTGAGAACTTCCTGTACCGTGGCGGAGGGAAGATATACACCACCCTTGACTTAGACCTCCAGAGGATAGCCGTGGGGGTGGTACGCACCTCCCTCAGCAACTACGAGAAGAAGTGGAAGAGGTTCCTCAAGCCCACCTACGAGGAGTACAATGGTGGAAAGCCTAAGTACCTTCAGGCTGCCCTCATGGCCGTGGATACGACCGGTGGCATACTGGCGTACGTGGGTGGACGGGATTTCCAGCATTCCCAGTTTGACCGGGTGAGGCAGGCGAGGAGACAGCCCGGATCCGCCTTCAAGATATTCGTGTACACGGCGGCCTTCTCCCGTGGGTGGTCCCCCGGGGACACCATAAGGGACGAACCTATAGAGATGATGGACGACATGGGTCGTATATGGACTCCCAAGAACTACGACGGTAAGTACGAGGGCCTTATAACGCTCCGCAGGGCGCTCGCCCTCTCCAAGAACGTCCCGGCTGTGAAACTAACCCTTGATGTGGGGCCCTGGTACGTGGCGGACATAGCCCGGAAGATGGGGGTTACCAGTCCCATAAAACCCTTCCCTTCCATGGCCCTCGGAGGGGTGGAGGTAACCGTATGGGATATGGTCAGGGCGGTTTCCACCCTCATGAACTACGGGAAGAGGCCCAACATATACTTCATAACCCGCATAGAGGATGCGTACGGGAACGTCCTTGAGGAGAACGGACCGGTTTACGTTCAGGTTCTGGATCCGAACGTCGCGAAGATGAGTACCTACGCCTTAACCTACGTCGTGTGCTGCGGTACGGCCTACAACTCCCGGTACTACGGATGGGACAACTCCGTAATTCAGGCCGCCGGGAAGACGGGTACGACGGACGACTACCGGGACACGTGGTTCATCGGCTACTCCCCCTACATGGCCGTGGGGGTGTGGGTCGGGTACGACTCCCTGAGGGTGATCTTCCCCGGAGCAACGGGGTCGGAGCTGGCCGTCCCCATATGGGCGAAGTTCATGACTCAGGCCCACAAGGGGCTGAAACCCCGCTACTTTGACCTGAAGGGACCCTTCCAATACGCCACGCTGTGTAAGGAGAGCCTCCTACTGGCCCGGCCGTCCTGTCCGGAGAAAACCAACGAGATGTTCTGGGCGGGGAAGGTACCTCAGGATAGCTGCCCTATACACGTTGAAGGTGCAGAGGTACCTGTGCAGGAACGTTAATCGCCCGTAAAATTATCCTATGTTGACTTACTTGGGTTTAAATGTGGGAAATTTCCTTGATTACGTAAGGGTGCCGTCGGGGAGTCCGGAGAGGGACAGCGTTGAGGCCGTTTATCCCTTACCGGTTTACGGCTCCTGCACCGATCTCTCCGGCAAACTGGTAAAGGTGCGGATAATACGGGATACGACGGTGGATTCCACGTTTATCTGGGCGGGGGACGAATACTACCACAACCCGCTGCACAGGTTCGCGAAGTACAACGCTTCTCTCGGGGATTCGTGGGAGGCGTGGAACGACTGCATTTTGCCCCTGAACACCCCTGTACCCGTACCCGACGTTGACAGGGACAGCATAGCAGATACCATCATATACAGACCATCTACGGCCGTTGTGGAGAGTACGGATGCCGTGGTTGAGGGGATAGATGGCAACGTTAAGGTCGTTCTGGTATTGAACAGCAAGTTGATAACCACGTCTTCCATGTCCCCCGACTCCACGCTGATGACGGAGTACCGGACCTACTACTACGTTCCCGACTTCGGCATAACTAAGGTCATGTGGGACAGCACTACCACGACGGTATTCTTCGGCTCCTTCTCAAACACGGGGACCATATCCGTAGGTGTGGGCAAGGTGATAAGGGTCCTGAGCGTGGAGGAAGATGGATTGACCGAACTTGAAGTTCCTGCCGGGCCCTTCTACGACGTGAGTGGCAGGAGGACGACCCGAAAAGGGAGGCTCAGGAAGGGGAGGATAGTTATATTTTAGACGGTTAGTTGGCACGGGCTTACCCTTTCTCGTCCCTTACCTCACCATCACCTTCCGTATATCAGGATTCCAAGGTGGGCCACGGCCATGTTCTCCTTTATCCAGTCCCTGACACCGAGTATATCGTACCTGACCTGAGCGAGAAGGGAGACCTCCGGAGTTATGGCCCACTCAAACCCCATGCCAAAAATGACGTCCGGTCTGAGCTTGTAGAAGTCAAATGTCTCCCCAACGACACCGGGCAGCCCCATTATACCGAGGCCGAAGGACAGGTAAGCGAAGGTACCGTTGGACTGGGTGAACTCCCTCTGGCCGAGGACAGGGATACGGGTTGAGAAGTCCAGAGAAAAACCGGTGCCGCTGTCGGGGGAATATATGCCGTGGGCGGTTATGAGGAAGGCGAGAGGTTCGTACCAGTTCCCTATGGCGACCATGGGACCACCCCCCACACCGAACTTCCCTATACGCTTGCCGTAATATCCGCTTACGAACACACCGTAGGCGTTCTTTATGGTCTCACCATGCTCCGGCGGATTAACGTCGGTGTTCACCTGAGATATGAGGAGGAAGGTCAACATTACGGGAATTATACCGTTGAGTGCGGATCTGTGAAGGCCCTGAGCGTAAACCCAATAAATACGACCTCTAAAGGCACGAGGTAGAGCTTAAAGCGCAGGGCGTCAAAGTTCCCGAAGGGGTTGTATAGAGCGTATAGGAGTAGAAGAAGGAAGTAAGAGAGTACGACGTACCTGTACTCAACCCTACCGCATGCCCACGTACACATGATCGCCGGCAGAAGTAGAATTCCGTACAGCCCTATCAGGATTAGGAACGGCCACTTTAAAAACCCCAACCTGCGGAAGAAGGTGGAGGATGAGAAGGAGGGTACGAGAAGGGAAAGAACGTTGAGGGGTACCCTCTTCAGCATGACGAGCAGATCGCCCCCGTTTATCTCCACGAACAGCAGTTCACGGAAACAGGAGGAGTACTCCCGATTGTTTACCTGAAAGAGCTGGAAGTAAAGGTTCAGTTTATCGTCCGAGAAACCCATGGTTGAAGGGTTCCCAACACCGTTGGACTCAAGGCAGGGAGTGAGTTTGTCCCCAACGTCTTTGAGGAGGTCGGCGACGTCCGTATAGGGTTCCCCTCTTTGCCTCTCCACGTGCAGGGCGTAGGCCCACAGGTAGAAGTTGGACTGATCTCCGCACCTTCTGGCGTGGTAGAGGTTGACTCCCAACGGCAGGGCCACGGCCAGCAGGGAGGGTGCAAGGAGGACTTTCCTGCGAAGGACCATCAGAATGACAGGTATACCGATAAGTGAAACTTCGGGTCTGAGAAAGGCGGCCAGGGATAAAAAGGGAAGGGATAAGAGCATATCCAGAGTGTTGCCCTTCCTGATGTACCTGATAAGGAAGTAGGCGTACGCGAGGAGAAAAGAGGACGTGGGAGCCTCAAGCATGAGGAAGGGGAGATAGTAGAAGACCACAGGAAGGACGAGCAGGGCGATAGTTAGATTGAGTCTGTACTTACCGGGGTTGAGTTCCCACAGGAGAAGGGCGAGGAGGTTCGCGAACAGGAGGGAGAAGAACAGGATGTAGTACAGGGGGAAATACTCCCCAAAGGCTGCCATAAACGGGATGAAGACGTAGGACTGTACTACCCTGTAGCAAAGGTGAAGGACGTTATCCCCCACGACCCTTATGGGTTCGCCGTACTTGAGGATGGCGTAGGCAGGTGGTAGGTAGTACAGGAAGGTATCGGAAGACTTGCCAACGAAATCGGTGAGGAGGAGATTTTCCATGGAACCGAGGGGAGCCGTAAGGGAGATACCCCTGCGGAGGGCGTTGGCAACCTTGAAGAGTGCGGGTATCAGGTACAGAAGGGATACGAGAAGGTGGAACCTGAGTCGCCTCATCTGTACTCTTCCCATCCCGGAGGTGTACTGTCCTGCCCCACCCTTGTCTTAATGTGGTACGGAAGGTCCCTAAAACGTAATACGCACTGTGAAATGCTCAGGGTGAAGCGGAGGGCGTTGTTCAGTTCGCTCAGACTGTTGGGCCACTGGTAGGTGTGAAGGATGTCCAGAAAGCCCTCCTCCATCTCCACCCTATCCCTGCAACCCTTCTCCTGCTCTATCCCCCGGAGGATGTGTTCAAACAGCAGAAGCCTCTCCTTGGGTGAACGTCCGGAGAGCGGGGGAAGATAAAAGAAGGGAATCGTGGAGAGGATTTCCGGAACCTCTTCACCTTCAACCATGAATATGGCCTGATAGCCCTGTCTGTGTATCTCGTTCATAACGGACAGGAGGTCCCCTTCGTTCTGAAAGCGGGATACGTCCACAACCACGTCTCTGGCATCCTCCATATCCTCCACCTTAAACCCCATGGAAGGGCCGGTTATATGGAAGGCATCTCTGTACCTTTCCCCGAGGAGAACTTTTATGAGCTTGGTCTTACCCACACCGTTCGGGCCGTACAGCCCCACCCACGGCTTGAGCGGGCTGTTTATCAGGGTTGAAAGGACGTTGTAGAGGTACCTGCTGTACCCGTAATAGGCCACGTACCTGACCCTTTCGGGATACCTCACACCGAAGGTGCGGTCGTACAGGTCCACGAGCCTGTCCCTCGGACTCCTCTTTGCGTACTCTCTGAGGAAGCCGTTTATTTCCTCCGGCGACGAGAACCTGTAGTCCACCGTAGGTGGTACTCTACCGTCCCCCCCTAACATCACAGTTACGAAGTTCTCGGATATTTCCCTCACGCTCTCCCCGGAGATCTCCTCGTCAACCACCACAACGTCCGGAAAACTCGTGATCGTATATACCCGTGTGTACCCTTCGGTACTAACCTTTCCCGATAGGTTCAGGATGCGCATGGTGTCAATTTTAGGTGCGTCAGTGCTTTATGAGGACCTGGAAGATGGTCATGGCGACCACAGATAAGGTTATGGTCGTGGCAACTATCTGGGAAGACGTATCTTTAAGGGCATCGGAAAGGAGTTCCGAGAAGGCTATCCAGAGCATGGCACCGGCGGCGAAGCCGAGACCCACGGGCAGGAAAGGCCTGAAGACTTCAACGAAAAGGTAAGAGGGTACGGCCATAAGGGGCTGGGGAAGTGACGTGAAGATGGACCACAGAGCAGCCCATATCCAGTGTACCCCCCGCGGCACCATCACAAGGGACACGGCGAGGCCTTCGGGAATGTTGTGAACGGCAATGGCCAGACTTATGAAGGTACCGAACTTCTCACCCCCACCGAAGGACACCCCCACACCCACCCCCTCGGCGAAGGAGTGGGCCACCATCACTCCGATTATAAGAAGGACCTTGCGGGCGTCCACGCCACTTAGAATGCCAAGGTGGATGTCGTCGTGGTCGTGAAGTAGACGATGGCTCAGGATGATGAAGCCGAGGCCTATAAGCACTCCTAAGACCGTTTTGAGCATACCATACGCGAGCCCTTCGTGTATAAGGCTGAAGCTCGCCGTTATCATGAGACCGGCGGCTATGGCGTTGGCTATGCCGAGGTACTTCCGCTGGAATCTCTTAAATACGGCGAAGGGTAAGGCCCCGAGACCGGTGGCCATCGCCGTGAGTAGAGCGTAAACGAAAACCCTCCATACGTTAACGTTTTCCACGAAGCGATTTTAAGCGTGTTCGGACAAAGGAAACACCGAAGACTGTCGTGGGTATTTAGTCCCACCTGCGATGGTGCTTAAACAACTGGGACTTGAGCAGTTGAGGTAGTCGGGGCGATCACCAAAATAGCCTGAAAGGTATTGACATAGAGGCCTTCAACGAACGGTCGGATGGAACGTTTAGGGAACTTGGAGAGATTGGGGATGCAACCGCAGACGGGTAAGGGATGAACCTATTCCCCTACGAACCTTAACCTCACTAACAGGTCCCCCTCCTGCACTATGTCCCCCTCGGAGGCCCGCACCTCAACGACCTCCGCATCCTCGTGGGCAGTCAGGGTGGTCTCCATCTTCATCGCCTCTATCACGACGAGGGTATCCCCCGCCTTCACCCTCTGCCCCTCCTCAACCACCACCTTAACCACCCTGCCCGTCATGGGCGCCCTGACCTCGTCCCTCTTCTCCTCGTGGGTGGCGGAGGCGAACCCCGGAGCCGTGCTGACGAAGTAGTGCCGGCCCTCGTAGAGGACCTCGTACCCTCCCTTCACCTTCCTTACGGCGAACCTCTTACCGTTCAGGACGTACCACCTACCGTACCTCTTCGCCTCCATCCCTCACCTCCGAAAGGCTGGCGACGGGACGCACCTTGAAGATGTCTATCCCGTCCTTCTCCTTGAGGATGCGGGCGTAGGTGTGGAGTCTTCCCGTCCAGGTCAGGCTCGTCCAGTAGGAGAGGGCCCCCAAAAGGAAGACCAGCATCCAGAGGTCAAAGACCAGGGAGAAGGCGTAGGTCGTGGAAGTGGGAATTGGGGTGTTGGTGGGGGCGTAGACGTCCATCGGCAGTATAAAGGCCAGGTAGTACGCCACCGGATAGGGGAGCTGGGGAAGGGTGAAGTGGAAGAGGGCGGGGTAATACACGAACTTGAACCTCGGAAGCAGGAACTCAAGGATGCGGGCGGAGAGCCTTACGGCCTTGAAGAGGGCGAAGGTGAAGATGGAGAAGGCGACCACCTTCAGGGAGTATATCCAGACCTCGTAGAGGACGAACCTGTGGAGTTTCTCGTTGAATATGCTGAAGCCCTCGTAGTAGAGGTCAAAGGTGTCCCCCTCCATGGAGACGGAGACGGCCGGCCCGTATATCAGGACGAAGGCCCACCCCACCAACATGTAGATCAGGAGGAGGGAGAGGAGGACGAGGAAGCCGAAGGTCAGGAGGATCACAACGACGGCGGGGTAGAAGAGGCCGGATACCCTCCCCCATACGGACGTAAGGGCGTGGACGACTACGACGACTACCCCCACGCCGATGAGGACTAGGGCCGTTGTCCAGAAGAGGCCGCTCCGCTTGATCGCCTCTTTAATGGCCGAGGGTAAGGGGTAGAACGGGTCCCCCCTCTGACTCTCCAACTCCAGTTTGGAGACCCCTATCCCCGCCGTAAAGTACGCCCACAGGAGGAGGAGGACGCCGAAGGACCATACGGCCTTGGACAGGGTGCCGAACTTACTCCAGTCCGTCTCAAGGAGGAACTTCCCTCCCCTCTCCGCCACATAGACCGGGAAACTCTTCGCCCACAGGGGGACGGGGAAGAGGTGGTGGAGGTTCCAGACGCGGGAGATGTCCAGACCGGATAGGTAGTAGGCGGCGTAGGTGAGGGCCGAGTAGGCCCCCAGACCGACCACCAGAAATACGAAGGACAGCGTCAGCTTCTTAACCGTAAGGGCGTTCAGGGGGTAGTTCCATACGTCCCTCATCCGAGATCCTCCGCCTTTGCCAACAGATGGTAGAGGACGGCCATCCTGACGGCGACGCCGTTCCTGACCTGCTCCAGTATGACCGTATTGGGCCTCTCCTGGGCTTCCCAGTCCATCTCAACCCCCCAGTTCACCGGCCCCGGATGCATGAGGAGGGTATCCTCCCGAAGGGCCTTGAGCCTCTCCCTCGTCATCCCCCAGAAACGCCTGTACTCCCTGACGGAGGGTACGAAGGAGCCTTCCATCCTCTCTCTCTGGAGCCTCAAGACCATAACGACGTCCGCCTCCGGGAGGGCGTCGTCCAACTCTACGACCTTCGCACCGAGTTCCTCAAACTCCCTCGGCAGGAGGGTCGGGGGGCCGGAGAACAGGACCTCGCTACCGTACATCCGCCACAGGAACAGGTTGGAGCGGGCCACCCGCGAGTGGAGGATGTCCCCCACTATCAGGACCTTGAGGCCGCTCAAGGTTCCGAGCCTCCTCTTTACGGTGAAGGCGTCAAGGAGGGCCTGGGTGGGATGCTCGTGGGAGCCATCGCCGGCGTTTATGACGCTGGCCTTGGTGTGGCGGGCGACGAAGTGGGCGGCCCCCGGGGCGGAGTGCCTTATCACTATACCGTCCACCTCCATCGCCTGAAGGTTGTATAAGGTGTCAAGGAAGGTCTCCCCCTTTTTCATTGAGGACTTGGCCGGGGAGAAGTTGAGGGTGTCAGCCGAAAGCCTCTTGGCAGCCATCTCAAAGGAGGCCTGGGTACGGGTGGAAGGTTCCATAAACATGAAGAGGACGGTCTTACCCCGGAGGGTGGGGAGCTTGCGGGAGGGCTGATCCAGTACCTTCAGGAATACCTCTGCGCTCTCTAATACCCTGTCAAGAAAATCCTTATCCGCCGTCTCAATATCCAGAAGATGCTTCATTCGGGGAAGGATTTTAAGGGGGACTACACGTCCGATCGGTTTTGTAATAACGCTCCACAACCTCGCCCCTATTAAACGGGACCGGATAATCTGTAAGGTGTTACGGAGGGGGGGATATCCCCCCCTTTCCTATCCCTGCTTCTTTTCCTCCTCTTCCCTCAACTTCCTTCGGAGGACCTTCCCTATGAAGGTCTTGGGCAGTTCGTCCCTGAACTCTATCTCCTTGGGACACTTGTACTTGGCCAGTCTCTGGCGGCAGAACTCTATGAGTTCCTCTTCGGTCGCCGTGGCACCTTCCTTGAGGACGACGAAGGCCTTGACTCGCTCACCCGTCTTGGGATCGGGTACCCCTACGACGGCCACCTCCTTAACCGCTGGATGATGGAAGAACACCTCCTCAACCTCCCTCGGATAGACGTTGTACCCGGAGACGATGATCATGTCCTTCTTTCGGTCCACGATGTAGAAGTAGCCGTCCTCGTCCATCTTCGCTATGTCCCCGGTGTACAGCCAGCCGTTGCGCAGAACCTTGGCAGTTTCCTCCGGCCTGTTCCAGTACCCCTTCATCACCTGCGGCCCCTTAACTATCAGCTCGCCCGGCTCTCCGATAGGCATCTCCTTCTCACCAGTCTCAACGTCCACGATCTTAGCGTCGGTGTCGGGGAAAGGTATACCTATGCTGCCGGCCTTGTTCAGGCCCATGATGGGGTTGGCGTGGGTAACCGGTGAGGCCTCCGATAGACCGTACCCTTCAACTAACTTCGCTCCGGTGAGCCTCTCAAACTCCTCCTTCACCTTTACCGGCAGAGGGGCGGACCCGGATATACAGGCCTTGACGGAGGAGAGGTCGTACTTCCCAACGTCGGGCATGTTTATGATGTCTATGTATATCTTAGGGGCGCCGGGGAATAGGGTTACGCGGTGCTTCTCTATGAGTTTGACCACCTGTTTAACGTTGAAGCGGGGAACGAGGATTATCTTGGATCCGGTCAGGGTTGAGAAGTTCATCGCCACCGTCATGCCGTAGACGTGGAAGAAGGGCAGGACTGCGAGGATGGTCTCCTTACCCCACTCCAGATTGGGGAACCAGTGGATGGTCTGGTAGGCGTTTACGACCAGGTTGTAGTGAGTCAGCATTACGGCCTTGGGGAATCCGGTCGTACCGCCAGTGTACTGGAAGAGGGCGACGTCCTCCTTCGGGTCTATGGAAACGTCCGGCGGGTTTATCGGGTACCTCAGAAGTTCCTGAAAGGCGAAAATTCCTTCCCCTTTCGGTATGCCCGTGGGTAGTCCCTTTATCTTCATACGGAGCTTGTACCCCAGACCGAGGAGGGTGGGCATGTACTCTGCGAGGGAGGTGTATATCACCCGTTTGAGGGGGGTCTTATCCTTTACCTCCTCCACTTTGGGGCGAAGGATCGCGAGGGTGATTATGGTCTCGGCCCCGGAGTCTTTGAGGATATGCTCCAGCTCGTAGGGCATGTACAGGGGGTTCGTCTGTACGACTATGGCACCGAGCTTCAGGACGGCGTAGAAGGAGATCATGAACTGGGGAGAGTTGGGAAGCATAAGGGCAACCCTGTCCCCTTTACGGATGCCCAGGTCGTAAAGGGCGGTGGCCATGCGATCTATGGATTTCTGGAACTCCTCGTACGTGATGTCGGTCTTCATGAAGTGTATGGCGATATTTCTCGCGTGTTCCTTCGCCTTCTCCTCAACCAGCTGAGGGAGGGGCACCTCCGGATAGTCAATACTCCGGGGTACCCCCTCGTCATAAAATCTATACCACGGTCTGTTCATGTCTCTATTCCGTGAAAAGGTACTTACCCGCTTCTATAACCTTATCGGCCACGCTACGGCGTATTATAACGGCGTTGGGTGGTGTGAAAGGACGGGTGAGCTTTCGTACGGTGGATATGAGGGTCTTCAGCTCGTCCCCCTCTGCCATGTAGGGCAGGAAGTCGTACGCCCTCCTCTCAATGTACTTCATGGCGTCGTAGGCGTAGAGTTCCACGAGAGAGTGCATCGTGGAATCACCACCCTTGAGGGCACGTAGAAGTACGCTCTCAAGACCGTAGACGGCGGTGACGATGTCGGCGAGACCTCCGAGGACCTCCTGCTCGTCCCTTATGTTCTCCCTGAACTTGTCGGCCGCCACTGCGGCTATGGTGAGGGCTATCCTCTTGGCCATCTGGAGGGCGAACTTGGGTTCGGACAGCGGCCCTTCGGGTCTGGGCAACATGGTTGGCATGAGGGTCACGGTCTCCTTCGCCACCTTTGCGGCCACCGGGACAAGGGGAATGAGACCTTTCATCGCCCGTCGCATGAGCATCCCCGGTATCAGTAGGCGGTTTATCTCGTTGGTACCCTCAAATATGCGGTTTATACGGGAGTCCCTGTAGAACCTTTCGGCCGGGTACTCGGATATGAAGCCGTAACCTCCGAATATCTGGACGGTCTCGTCTACCACGTAGTCTAACATCTCGGAGCCGAAGACCTTTACGATGGAGCTCTCAACGGCGTACTCGGCCACGGCGTCCCACGCTTTCCTGTGGTAGTCGGGATCCTCAGGGTTTAGCTCTTCCATGGCCTCGTCTAAGAGTCCGGCGAGGCGATAGACCATGGACTCCGCCACGAACAGGCGGAGGGTCATGTTGGCGAGTTTTTCCTTTATCAGGCCGAAGTTGGCTATGGGCTGTCCGAACTGCACCCTCTCTTTGGCGTACTTTACGGCCGTCTGCAGAGCGTACTTGGCCGCTCCAACGGCTCCGACACCGAGTTTGTACCTTCCTATGTTCAGGATACCGAAGGCTATGTGGTGTCCCTTGCCTATCTCACCGAGGACGTTCTCAACGGGCACCTTTGCGTTGTCAAACGTTATGGCCCGCGTTGACGACCCCTTTATGCCCATCTTCTTCTCCTCCGGGCCGAACTCCATGCCGGGGGTATCCCTCTCCACTATGAAGGCCGTGAACTTCTCACCGTCCACCTTGGCGAAGACGGTGAAGACGTCAGCTATGGCCGTGTTGGTTATGAACTGCTTGTTGCCGTTCAGGATGTAGTACTTCCCGTCGTCGGACAGGGTGGCTTTGGTCTTTATGTTCATGGCGTCCGATCCGGCGTTGGGTTCGGTGAGGGCGTAGGCTCCTATGAGTTCCCCCGTGGCCAGTCCGGGCAGGTACTTCTGTTTCTGATCCTCGTTCCCGAAGAAGACGATGGGAAGGGTTCCTATACCCGTGTGGGCGCCCCACGTCACGCTGAAAGAACCCTGTTTTGACATCTTTTCGGCTATCAGCATTGAGGAAACTTTGTCCAGTTCAAGGCCGCCGTACTTTTCGGGGACGTCGGCCGCAAGGAGTCCCAGTTCACCGGCCTTTTTCATGAGGGAGCGGAGAAGTTCAAAGTCCTGTGCCTCTATGCGTTCGGTGTTGGGCAGGACCTCCTTCTCCATGAACTCGTCGGCACTTCTGGCCAGCATCTTATGCTCATCGGTGAAATCTTCCGGCGTGAACGCCTCCTGTACCGGAGTTTCCTCCAGAAGAAAGCCTCCTCCTCTCTTGTATACGGGTTTCTCTGCCATAATCACCGGTATTATACGGCGGGAAACGACCTGCAACATGCGGAAAAATGTGTGTGATTTGTCAGTATAATGGGGCTGCAGGGAGAAGATTCATACCTTATACTATCTACTTGATTAATAGTACACGGACACCCTACAAAGATAAGGATAAGATTATTTGCACTTGGTATTAGAACCAGGAGGGAAAATGAAAGTTAAAAAGTTGATATTAAGGAACTTTCGCATTTTTAAAGATGAGACCATCATAAAATTTGACGATTTAACTGCATTCATTGGTAAAAATGACATAGGTAAGTCAACTATTTTAGATGCGCTAGATATCTTCTTTAATGGTAAAGAAGCCCAAAGTGGACTTGATAAGGAGGATATAAGTAGAGGTTCAGATAGCAACGACATATATATAAGTATAGTATTTAAAGATTTTCCACAGGAAATTCCTATTACTTCCAATGTTAGGGTAAATTTGAGAAAGTATTTTCTATTAAACAAAGACAATTTTTTAGAGATATGCAAAATTTTCCCTGACGGTAGCTTAAATAAAGTAAAGACGTTTATCGTAGCTAATTTTCCATCAGATGAAATTATTAAAGATATATGGTCTCTCTCATCTTCAAAATTAAGAAAAACTGCCATGGATTTAGGAATACATTTAGAAGATCAATTAAGCGATATAGAAATTATTAGGAATATATTGTATTATTTTACAGGAAAACAGAATATTTATCTATACGAGAAATTAATTCCATTAGATAAAGGTCGGGCTAGGTTAATTTTTGAAGGAATAAAACGATATTTTCCAATATATACTCTATTCAAAGCAGATAGACGAAATGTTGATCAGGACGTTGAAATCCAAAACCCTATGAAAATAGCAATTAAAAGAGCTTTAAAGCGTGATGAAATCCAAGAGAAACTTAAAGAAGTCAAAGAAAAAATAGAAGAAGAAGTGAGGCAAATAGCAAATGATACTATTGATAAGCTAAGAGATATGAATCCCGAGATAGCACAACAGTTAAGTCCTAAAATTCCTGAACCAAAATGGGAGGGAGCATTTAAAGGTATAACTATAAGCAGTGATGAAGATATCCCTCTGAATAAAAGAGGAAGTGGTGTACGTAGATTAATCTTGCTTAGTTTCCTAAGGGCAGAAGCTGAGAAGAAAAAGGAAGAGAAGAATGCCCCTCATATTATATATGCTTTTGAGGAACCAGAAATATCTCAACATCCTGACCATCAGAAAAAACTAATTAATGCACTTGTGAAATTATCCCAAAAGGATGATGTACAGATAATTTTGACAACTCATAGCCCAGGTATTGCCGGATTATTATCTACGGAAAGCTTAAGATTTTTACATAAAGATATAAATGGGAGAGTAATTGTTGAGGAAGGTTCTAATGATGAAATTTTAGATAAAATAGCTGAAAGCTTGGGGGTGTTACCAACTATTGATCAAGATAGTATTAATCATTTAAAGTTAATTGTATGTGTAGAAGGCCCAAATGATATAGAGTTTTTCAAAAGACTTGGTAGAATAGTTCATGATAAATTAAAAATTGATTTTGAAAATGATAAAAGGGTAATTATACTTCCATTGGGTGGATCCACCTTAAAACATTGGGTTGATAATCATTATTTAAGAAAATTAGGCAAACCAGAGATCCATATTTATGATGGAGATAAAAATAAAGGTAAATATAAAACAGAATTTGTAAAGATCAGTAATCGTGGGGATGGAAGTAGAGTATTTATTACTAGGAAAAGAGAAATTGAAAACTATGTACATCCTAAGGTTATAAAAGATATCTTTAGATTAAACGATGAGGAATTATTAAGTCTAATAGATTTAACAAATCCTGATTGGATTAAAAAGTGGGATACTATGGATATACCAAAAGAAATAATGAGTATTTACTCCAAAAAAGGGTGGAGTATACAAGAAAATAATGTTAAAGAAAAAATATGTACTAAAGGTATAGAAAATATGAGTATTGAATTTTTTGAAGAATTAGAGGCTTATGATGAAATTGAAGAGTGGTTTGAGGCCATGAAGGGAATCATTGAGCATTAGGTGATAAACTTTATAGTCCCAGATACTCCCCACCCAGCCGTAGAATTACAGAGTTATGAGGAGAGTGTTTGTTTTAAGTTCTCTGGTTCTGCTGGCGCTCGCCGGCTGCAAGGATGAGGTTTCCCTCACCCATACCCACGTTTTCGGCACGGGGGGTGCCGTCGGGCCCGCTCTGACCACGCTCACGGCCCTGATCCCTTCCGAGTACGGCAGCGTTCCTATGCCCGGAGGTATGGACACCCTCACCTACGAGTCCGCCTTCTTCAAGATCTTAGTGGACCTTCAGGAGTACGGGGAGGCCGACGTTAAGGTGGGGGACGTATCCCTTACCTATCAGTCGGACAAGGGCCTTTACATGGCTCTGGACTCTTCCGGCGCCCCCGTTGAGGTGTCGCTGGCCGGAGGTACGCAGGTCAACATAACCGTACCCAAGTACAGCGAGCGTATATCCTTCACCCTGCCCGCCGTCTCACCTCCCGACACGGTCATGGTTGACACCCTCGTACATGCTCAGGGTGATAGCATAAGGGTCTCGTGGTCCCCGGTGAACGACGTGGACTCTGTTCAGGTCTTCTTCAAACTCGCCGACAGGGACCCCTACATAAAGAACCTCCCGCCTACGGATACCGTCTTTTACATTCCTGCCGCGAAAGTTGACACTACCGGTACAGCCCTGATAATGGTGAACGTCCTTAAGCTGGTTAACATAGCCGAAGGACAGACGCCCTCCTACATGATCATCGTTAAGGGTAAAGCCCTGCCTCCTGTCGTGATAGAGTGAGGGATGCACAGGTCGGTCTTTGAGGCCATCATAAGGTCAAGGGAGAGGCTGGCCAGAGTATTTGAGGAGAAGGAGAGGCCGGATTACGACCCGCAGTGGCTACCGTTGGAACCGTCCGAGGTACCCGATTCTGTAGTAGCGGTAGATGGCTCCAGAAACCAATCTCCTCGTACTTCCCACCTTATAGTAGCTATTACCGGCCTCTCCCTCCTTTTCTCCAAGGAAACGGAGCCGAGAGAGGAGGCTATCTCGCACGTTGATATACTGGAGCGGGGAATTTTTCGTCAGATGTTCTTGGATAACGTCCTAAGCACGTGGATGAAGTTGGCCGAGGTGAAATCCTTTTTAAAGCTCGCCTTGGATAGGGAAACCCTAGTCCTTATGGACGGTTCCTTCCTCGGCGACGTCATAAACCCCAAACCAACGGCCGAATGGATAGGCGCCCCCCTATCAGAGGAGGATAAGGAACTTTTAACAGCTTTGGAAGACGAGCTGGCGAGTATGGGGGCCCACGAGGAGATTAAGGAGAACTTCCTCCGTTATCCCTTCGTATCGCTGTCCATCATTGATAATTACGACCTACCCGGAGGTAAGGAACACAGATACATGGCTCTGGCCATTCTCCTGTATTACGAGCATCTTGAGGCTTTAAAGCGTCTTATATCCGGCGGGTGGAAGGTGCTGTTCGTATCCAAGAGGTCTACGTCCAACGATTTCATAAGGACGTGGGGATACCGGGGTATATATTCGGACCAAGTCCTCTTCTCCCTCTTTACGCGGGGAATCGGTTTCGCATCGCCCTTGAAGGTTCGTCCGAGGGAGAAGGAAGAGGGTAGGACGCCCAAAAAGTACGAGCTTAGGAGGGACTACGAGGATATCCTCAATACCGAGGTGCACGAGACCTTCGTAAGATTTTCCGATTACTCGCCTTTAACTTACAAGGTGGAGATTATTGGAGTTTCCGAGGATGGGATCGGGGAGGTACTCTCCCAAGTTGCGGCTCTGTCTCCAAGCGGCTACCCGCTGCCCCTTGAGAAGGCCCATAAGGAAGTCGTAATAACCTACAGCGACATGGAGCTCATATCGCAGGCCATAGCTCCGATAGAGATGAGCGTCAGGGAGGCGTTGAAATGAGGAAACCCTTCTTTATAGCCGGGCCGTGCGTCATAGAGGGCGAGGGGATGGTGATGGACGTCGCCCACGAACTCAAGGGCATCGCGGAGAGGTACGGCGTAAGTCTCTACTTCAAGGCCTCCTACGACAAGGCCAACCGCACGTCCATACAGAGCTTCAGGGGACCCGGCCTTGAGGAGGGTTTGAGAATACTCAAGAGGGTGAGGGAGGAGGTCGGCCTACCCGTCCTGACGGACGTACACGACCCCCACGACGTTCCGAGGGTGGGGGAGGTGGTAGACGTGGTGCAGATTCCGGCCTTCCTCTCCCGCCAGACCGACCTCCTTGTTGCCGCCGGAAGGACGGGCAAGGTGGTGAACATCAAGAAGGCCCAGTTCATGGCCCCGTGGGATGTGAAACATGCCGTTGAGAAGGTGAGGAGTACGGGGAACGGTGAGGTGTGGGTGACGGAGAGGGGTACCCTCTTCGGGTACGGGGACTTAGTGGTGGATATGCGGGGCCTCGTGTGGATGAGGAGGGACGGCCTCACGGTGGTGTACGACGCCACCCACTCCCTCCAGGTCCTTTCGGGCAGGGGGAAGGTATCCGGAGGCCACCGGGACCTGATAACCCACCTCCTCCGGGGTGCCATAGCCGTGGGGATAGACGGGATATTCGCCGAGGTGCATCCGGACCCGCCCCGCGCCCTATCCGACGCCGCTACCCAGTTCCCCCTCAAGGAATTCCCCCGCCTCGTGGAGATGGCCCTGGAGATCTACGAGGTGGCCCACCGCTGGTATGCTTTTGAGGTAAGATGATAATCTTCGTATCTCTCCTTGACGTTGGGTACTTCCCGGAGGTCAAACTCCTCGCCGCCAAGGGCGTAGAGGTCGGGAAGATAAGGGTACTCCCCTCAAAGACGGGGAGGGTGGAGGTTTCAGAGAATGGAATAAAAGTGGAGAAGAGGGATAGAACGCTCCTTCTCCTCGTTGATAGCCCGACAGACAGTGTCGTCCTCAAGGTGCCGAGGGGGATAGACTTGGAGATGGCGACCCTAAGGAGCGAGGTTGAGGTTAGGGGGGTGAGCCTGAAGGCCATGGCCGTGAACGACGTCGCCGGCCGTCTAAGGATAAGGGGAGGGGAGTTCGGGGACCTCAGCTTAACCCTCGTAGATAGCGAGGTCCTGATGGAGGGGTGTAAGGTGGAGAGGATGGAGTTGGGGGCGATGGGTTCCCGCATAACCGTAAGGAGGAGCCGGATAAACTCCCTCAACCTGAACGCCACCAGGGGGAAGATGATCTTAGAGGCCACCACCGTAAGGGAGTTTCACAAGACCGTAAAGGACTTTCGCGTAGTATGGCGGTGATGGGCATAGACGTAGGGGGGACGGGGAGCCGGTACGTCCTCCTTGACGGCGATGGCAAAGTGGTGGAGACGGGGGAGCTGAACTGGAGGTACGGCGAAGAGTTAGATGCCCTCGCCTCCGAGATAGGGGAGCTGAAGGGTAGGACAGGGGCGGAGAGGGTCGGCGTGGCGATGCGGGGGGTGTGGAGGGAGGAGGAGAGGGAGGAGATGAGGAAGAGGTTGGAGGTGGATGTGGTGATGAGCGACGTTGAGGGGGCCTTCTACGACGCCTTCAAAGACGAGGGCCTCGTCGTCGTGGCCGGGACGGGGTCCATCTGCTACGGCAGGAAAGGGGAGAGGGTGAGCCGTTTCGGGGGCTTCGGCCCCCTCATAGACGACTGGGGGAGCGGTTTCTGGATGGGGAGGTTGGCCGTGGAGATAGCCCTGAAGAAGGAGAGTTTCTTGAGGCTCGCCCTCTTCGGTACGGAGGACCTGAACGCCATCCGGGACGTCCTCGCTGACGTCCAGAGGAGGCCCTTCCCGGAGATGGTGAGGGAGATAGCCCGGTACGCCGAGGTTGTAATTAAGGCCGCAGAGATGGGGGAAGAGGACGCCTCCTTCGTCGTAAAGAGCGCCCTAAGGGAACTCCTCGGTATGTGCCTGTGGGTGAGGGAGGACCTCGGGAACGTCCGGAGCATAGCCCTCCACGGGGGACTGTTCAGATCTCCGTTTTTCAGGAGACACTTCGTGAGCCTTTTGAAGAGGTACGCTTTCCAGCGGATAGTTGAGAGTACGGATGCGGCGAGAGGGGTGGGGAGGTGGATGTTGGGGAGGTAGTTGAAAATTTTACCCAAAATAACGATAAAATTTTCATTTTACCAAACTTGAAATGAAACGATCGCCCGCTATTATATAGCGGGCGATATGAGAATACGAATAGCCCTCTCTGCCTTAGTTATCGCGATGGTCGGTTGGGCGGGTTGTAGAAACCTGCCGACTTCTCCCGAGGCTAAGGACGTCCTTAACACCCTGTCTGTCTCCCCGGACAGTACTCCACAGATCCAGAGCGGGTACATCTACTGGACCAACGTCGCATGGGGGTTCGTGGAGAAAAAAACAAAGCTCTCCTGCTTTATCCATACTGGAAGTATAACTTCGTACCAATACTGGCTTACCATCCGCACGGAAGACTACGAGCCAAACTGGCCCCCGGAGATGATTGTTAACGGTAAGCGCATATTCAAAGATACATATAGCACCTTAGAGTGGTTTGTAGAAGCCACGCTAGTTCAGGGAAGTAAGGTTGACCATATCACAGTCCTTGATAGACCAGACGCTAACGTTCGTGTAGATACTATCATCGGCGGAGATCCCAATCATCGTATTATGTGGACAGGTTATACCTTCCAGAGCTGCTATTTGGACTATACAGTTGATGTACGAGTAGGCAGAGGTCGTTATTGGCTACATAACGGCCGACGTATCCATTATTGGATAACCCCTCCCCACACCGTCCGCGTCCGCCCGCTATGGTGAAAGAAAACAAAAAGAGGGGTGGGCCTGGGCCCACCCCTATAATATCCGTGTGCGTGGATTAACCTATGCTGTGGATATTCCTTGCAAAGGACACGCTCTACCTTACGAAGGACAAAAAGCCACTTGTCCTCAAGCCTGTAGAGACCACGGTTGAGGAAGAAAACTTCAGACACAGGTTCAGCATTAACGAGTTCGTTTATCCTACGCGGGTAAATCGCAGCACCTTCGGTGAGGGGGTGGCATTCTACTACTTCATAGGAGGCATAACACCCACCTTCGGATACTCCTTCACGATAAGGGGGATGTCCTCAAGCAGCAACAGGATATACATCAACGGCCTCCCCATTACCAACATGAACCTTACGACCCTCTCCCCACTGCCCTTCAACGAAGGCGTTATATCCTCCGCCCGTATATACAGGGGTGACGCCCCCATAGAGTACGACGGTTTCTTAGGCGGGGTGATAGATATGAGCGTTGAGCCTCTGTACAACAAAGTGCAGGTGGGTGTTCCCACAACGTACGTCTTCTTCAAAGGTCTCTATGGGCAGTACTCCAACCCCACGTACCTGAACGTTCCGCCCATAACTGACCCCCGCATCAGGGGAGGTACCGAGAACTACTCTGCGGGGCTGGTGCGCAGGTTCTGGGGAAACCGCCTGAAACTGACCGTCCTCTACGGCCATTCGTGGATGGATGTGGAATACCGTGGGCAGGAGGATACTACGAGGACTTTAGCCAACCTTAATGGGTACAGTGTATCCGCTCTATACACCTCATATCCGTTTTCGGCCAGCGCCTACACCTACCTTTCTGACAACGTCTACGATCTGAAAGGACTTTACGGAGGTGATATGGGATGGAAAGGATGGGTTTCCTACAGGCAGTCTGGGGTACGTATAAAATTATGGGGAGTGGGCGTTTCCTTTAGTGGCGAAAGCAACCGCACGAATAACGATATATTTTCGGGAGAATCTCATGATATCCTTTACAGGAACTTCAAGCTTTCCCTTTTCGCCTCCCACAGGTGGAACTTTTCCCGCTCCTTCCTGTACGCCGGGGTACGCCTCAACTACTCAAGGGACACCATCTACAGCCCAGAATTCCCCGGATACGACTACGGCATAGAAGGGCTTATACCCACCTTCAGGATAAACTACAAGTGGTTCGTCAGCGACGTCAGGGCTTTCAAGGTCTTCATCGGGAGTTCTTACCAGAACTACGCTCCCTTCTTCTACCTTCCCTTTATGGACCTGTACCCTTCTCCCTACTTCAAGAAGTACCCCTACGTCTACACCGCCAGCTTTGGCGAGGAAAGGCTTATAGGGGACTACGCCCTTGAGGTCAACCTGTACGCCCGCCTCTTTGAACCTTTCGTATTTTACGATTGGCTCTATCTGGACAGCGTAGATATAAGCGGGGATCTCAACTTTGCGGATGTGATTCTCCAGATATTCAGAAGGGGACGTATACTGTCGGCAGGGATTGACTTCACCTTCCTTGATAAGGCCAAACAGGATTTGAGGGTTTCAGGTTTCATAGGACGGAGCCTGTTCATCAAAGACTTCAGAGGTGTTTCCCCATGGGATGTCAGGTGGAGTCTATCGCTTCAGGCCGGTCACATTTCTGTAGTAGCAAGGGATGGCGTACCGTTTGTGTCGTGGAAGTACGTGGATGGAGACGTAAAATTCTATTTTGACAGAGGGTTCTTCACCCTGCTCGTAGGCTGGGGTTACAGGAAGAAGTGGAGGGGATGGGACGTGAAGTACGGACTGGGAAACATCGTATTTCTGTGGAATAGGGCGTGGCCTATGGCCCTTTACGACCCGACGAACATTTACAAGACTACGCCGCTCTTTTACTTTCACGTAGGCAGGGAGTTTTAGAACCTCAACCTGATATGCTCCCCTATAATACCCACGTGTGTGGCTTAACCTATGCTGTGGATGCTCCTTGCAAAGGACACGTTGTATTTAAAGGACAAAAAGCCACTTGTCCTCAAGCCCGTAGAGACCACGGTTGAGGAAGAAAACTTCAGACATCGCTTCAGCATCAACGAGTTCGTTTATCCGACGCAGATAAACAAAGGGCATTTTGGTGAGACAGTTCCCTTCTACTACCTCGTGGGCGGCGTTGTACCTGTGGGTGGTTTCTCCTTCAGCGTCAGAGGTATGCCCCCAACGAGCAACAGGATATACGTCAACGGTCTTCCTCTCACCAACATGATGCTTACGGGCCTTTCCCCTCTGCCTCTCAACGAAGGGGTCATATCCTCGGCCTACGTTTATAGGGGCGATGCTCCCGTGGAGTACGACGGCTTTTTAGGCGGGGTGATAGACATGAACGTTGAGCCTCTGTACAACAAAGTGCAGGTGGGTATTCCCACGACGTACGTCTTCTTCAAAGGTCTCTATGGTCAGTACTCAAATCCTACGTACCTCAACCTTCCCGTTGTAGGAGATCCCAACGGTGGGCATACCGAAAACTACTCCTTTGCCCTCGTGCAGAGGATAAGAAACCTGAAACTGACAGCCCTGTACTCAAAGGTATGGCTCAGTACGTCTGCCGTACACATAGAACCCGACAGTGACGTGATCTATATCAGAAATTCTGCCAGTCTTAGAGGATACGGAGTATCTCTGATGTACAGCCAAAGAGCGTTGAAGATGTCTGTCTACCTATCCGGTACGGACAACTTCTACTACCTCGGAAGAAGCTACGGTCTGGCTCAGAACATCGTATATACACCTGAAAATATAAGTGCCGGCATCAGGGTTCAGATGATGGGGGTTGGTATTGAAATTCTGAGAGAGCAGAGATACTCCGGATTTGGCATTAGCGATGCTGTAAGTGATACCGCAGGTGCATCCCCACCGGTTTTACCTTTCACGGTGGAGCATAAGAACTTATCAGTATTCTGGGGCAGGAGATGGAACGCTGGAAAGGGTTTCCTCTACACGGGGGTAAGGCTGAATCGCTCGCTTGACACGGTGTGGAGTGACAGTGCAGGTGGATGGGAGTACGGCGTAAGGGGATGGATACCAACTTTCAGGATACATTACAAGTTCTTCCTGAGGGACTTTATCGCCTCCAAGGTTTTTCTTGGCTCATCCTACCAGAACTTCGCTCCGTTTTTCAGCTATCCCATAATGGAAGTTATGCCCACACCGTACTTCGGGAGGTACCCCTACGTGATAACAGGAGTTTACGGGTTGGAGTTTCTGCTCGGAGACTACGCCGCCGAAGTCAACGCCTACGGCAGATTTTACGATCCACACATCTTCTACAACTGGGGAGATACCACCGTATCAGGTAGGACTTTTGCAGACATAATGCTTCAGATCTCAAAAGAGGCGAGGGCAATATCCATAGGGCTGGACTTTACCCTGCTTGATAAGGCTAAGAGGAACTTCAGGGTGTCAGGTTTCGTAGGTAAGAGTAAGTTCGTTTCTGAAATTGAGGGGAGTACGCCGTGGGATATGAGGTGGGCGATAGCCCTTCAGATGGATCTGGTGTCGGTTTTCTTAACCGACGGCGTACCGGTCTATGGATGGAGGGAAATATGTCTGGATTGGGATAACGTTCAAAAGAAATGCAGAGAGAAAAAGATAATCTTCTCATCCGTGAGAGAGTTCTTTACCCTGACCGTAGGGGCGGGGAAATCGTTCAGGTGGAGGGGTATGGACGTGAAGTACGGCATCGGGAACGTCCTCTTTCTCTGGAATAGGGCGTGGTGGCAGGCTAAATTTGACCCCGTGGCCATCTACAAGACCACTCCCATGCTTTACCTGTACGTCGTAAAGGAGTGGTAATTCAATCCCGACTTTATAGGTCAGGATTCTGCCCTATAATACCCGCCTATGGCACTTTTAGAGATTAGAGATCTGAAGGTAAAGGTAGAGGATACGCTTATCCTTAAGGGGGTAAACCTCACCATAAACAGGGGTGAGATCCACGCGATAATGGGGCCGAACGGTTCCGGAAAGAGTACCCTCGCCCTCGTTCTTATGGGGCATCCGGAGTACGAGGTGGTTGGCGGGGACATCCTCTTTGAGGGTGAGAGCATTCTGGAGTTGTCTCCCGACGAGAGGGCGAAAAAGGGCATATTCCTGGCCTTCCAGTATCCCTACGAGATAGAAGGAGTCAGGGTTTCCCAGATGATGTGGAAGGCCGTACAGTCCCTCGGATGGGATATGAGTCCCATAGAGTTCCGTAAACTCCTGCGCTCTTACTACGAGGCTCTCGGCATAGGGGACTTCATAGACAGGGAACTTAACGTCGGCTTCTCCGGGGGGGAGAAGAAGAGGTCGGAGGTGGCCCAGCTCCTCACCCTGAAGCCCAAGCTCGCCATACTGGACGAGATAGACTCCGGTCTGGACATAGACGCCGTCAGGATAGTGGGTGAGGCTCTCACGAAGGCGAAGGAGGAGAACCCTGAGCTCTCCATGCTCCTCATTACCCACTACCAGAGGATACTAAACTACGTGAAGCCCGACAGGGTCCACGTCATGGTGGACGGGCGTATAGTCCTCAGCGGAGGGTACGAGCTGTCCCTCAAACTGGAGGAGGAGGGGTACGAGGGAATCATCAGGTCCCTGCAGGTATCCTAACGACACTTAAATACTTACCGGTGGGGGTTCCATAGCCCCCACTTTTTATTCAGGTCTTCTTCTTTTTCTTCTTTGCGGAAGGCAGGAAGATGTTGTTCAGAATCAGGCGGTATCCGGGAGAGTGTTTGTGTTTGGATAGGTCTGTAGGCTCCTCCCCCACAAAGTGCTGGTAATCCTCCGGATCGTGGCCGAAGTAAAAGCTGAAGAACCCCCTGCCGTACTGAGCGTAAACGTACTTTGCGGCATTTGCTCCCGGTTGAACGGCGAGGACTACAACGTACTTCTTCAGTTTATCAAGGTACACACCAGAATCCTGACCGAGGAACTCCTTTATGGCGTGGGTATGGTTCTGGGTCAGCATGGCGGGTATCTCGTCCACTTTGGCGGCAAACTCGTAGAGCTTGAACTTAGCGTTAGGGCCCAGAAAGGCTATGTCCCGCGTTGCGTCGGCGTCCGTATGCTCGTATATGTAGGGGTTGGTTATGATCCTGAAGTTCGTGGCGAAAAGGGTCTTAGAGTAGTCCAGCTTTGAGTTGGCGTTCGGGTCGGGCGGATCCCCATCAAAGGGAACGTCCAATATGTCCACACCCTCGGAGGCGAGGGCGGCGTCTAAGGTAAGGGGGGCGGAACACATGGCGAACAGGTACCCTCCATCGGCGACAAAACGTTTTATCCGTTTCGCCACGGCCAGTTTGAGATCCCTCACGTTCTTAAAACCGTACCTTTTCGCTACCTCCTCCGATGCGGCCACCATACGTTTGTACCAGTCAGCGTTAGCGTAGGATGGCCAGAACTTTCCGTACATACCCGTGAAGTCCTCGTGATGCAGGTGAACCCAATCGTAGCGTTTCAGTGCCCCCTCAAGTATGTCACCGTCCCAGATGAGGTCGTAGGGTATTTTGGCGTAGTCCAGAGCCATGCGGACGGCGTCGTCCCACGGTTCGGCGTACTTCGGGGCGTAAACTGCCAGCTTTGGCAGGGAGAGGAGGCGTACCTTAGCCATGTTGCTGTTCTCAATCTCCGTCTCTATCTCCGCCCGCTTACTCTCCCCTATCCTCTCGTAGTACACCCCCCTTGCTGCCGCCGTCCGCGTTATATCCGGGGCGTTGGAGTATATCAGGAAAGAACCTCCCCGATAGTTCAGGAGCCAGTCCACCTCGTACCCTCGCGATATTGCCCAGTATATTACACCGTACGCCCTCAGGTGATCCGTCTGTGTCTCGTCCATGGGTACGAGGATGTAGGAAAGGAGGAGGAGCATCGTACCGATTCTAAGGCCGGGCGGGGATCGGTAGGGTATTCTCCTTCGGGGTTCCGTAAGATGGAACTCCTCTGGGCGGAGACCGTCCCAAAATTTGAAAGGTACGGTTTTAAATTTTGGGTATTCAGTGGATGGGATGATACAAGCGACAGAATGGAAACGTTTTTTGCTGGTAAAAGGTCTGAGAATCTTCCAAGATACAGGGAGGTCTGAGACGAATAAGGTTTGTGCCTCCAGTGGATTAACATCATTCTATCAACGCAATACCAAATTTTGAATTCTTTAACCAGACTTTTAACAATATGAAAGTTCGTCATCAGAATTTTAAAATGACGGTTAAGGACGTTTCGGGAACGGTAATGCGATCACCGGTTTACATTCCTGCTCATCAGATAACATCAAGTATCACCAGTTCCAGACTATGCGGAACATACGGTTGAACCGAATACGGTGTTTCTTCGGATCCCACGAGAAGTAAATGAGAAGAGGTTTTCCCCTCAGGTACCGTACGTCAAGGGGTCCCCAGAAGCGGGAGTCCCACGAGAAGTCTCTGTTATCGCCCATGACGAAAAGGTGACCCTTTGGTACGACGACGGGGCCGAAGTTATCCCGCACCCATTCCGTACCCATGAACCCCCCACTCTCCCATATCCTCTGGAACTCCCCCGGAGGGATCTCGTAGGGCCACTCTATTATTCGCCTGTCCTTAAAGGTGACGTAAGGCTCGTTGAGGGGACGGCCGTTAACGTATACCTTCTTGTTGATTATCTCAACCGTATCCCCCTCCATGGCGATCACCCGCTTTATGTAATCCTTCGGTTCGTAGGGAAACTGGAAGACCACCGTTTCCTGTCTGCGGGGGTATACCCTCTCGGGTATCTTGACGGTAGAAAAAGGTATCACCACACCGTAAACGGGCTTAAAGACAAAAAGGAAATCCCCCGGAAGGAAGGTATCTTCCATTGACCCTGTGGGTATGACGTAAGCCTGAAGTACGAACGCCCGTATGAACAGGACGATCAGAATGGTGACGATCCACCCGCGGATACTCTCCTTCCAGTTCCTCTTTTCTTTTTTGCTCAAGGCGGCTATTATACCGCGGCTATCAGGCGGTGTACACCAAACCCTTATACGAATAGGGCGAATACCCCCTTATAATTTCGTACTTGCGATTACCTATAATTAAGTTAAACGACGTCCACAAATCCTATCACTACGGTGATAGGCGTATAGAGGTTTTGAAGGGTGTTAGGTTGAGGGTGGCGCCGGGGGAGGTGGTCGGTATATTCGGACCCTCCGGCTCCGGAAAGAGTACCCTGCTACACATTATCTCCACGCTTGACCTCGCGGATTCGGGGTACGTTGAGGTTCTTGAGAGGGTGATAGATCCGGAAAAGGTTTCGGAAGACGAGCTCGCCATCTTCCGGCGCAAACACATCGCCATAATCTTCCAGTCCCATAATCTCTTTCCGGAGATGACCGCCTACGAGAACGTGTACTTCTCTTTGCTTATGAGGGGTCTGTCTCCCCGCAGGGCAGGGATAAAAGCGAGGGATGCGCTGGAGTCACTCGGTCTCACGGACCAGATGCATAAGAACGTACAGTACCTCTCCGGAGGAGAGAGGCAGAGGGTGGCCGTCGCCAGAGCCATAGCCATGGGGGCCGAGATCTACGTGTGCGATGAGCCTACCGGAGAACTGGACAGGGAGAACGCCATAAACCTCATAGAGATACTCGTTGACCTTGCAAAGGACGGCAAGACCTTCGTTATAGCGACACATGACGACAGGCTTCTGCCTTACTTTGATACCGTCTATAGGCTTGAAGACGGTGTTTTGCATAAGATAGAGAAAAAGGAGGTAAAACATGGAAAAGATGCAGGAACTTCTGAATAGGATGGCGATGGAGTTCCCCGGATTTCTGGCCGGGGCTATAGTGGATAAGCACGAGGGTCTGACCATCGTGGAGAGTAAGCTGGACGAGGAGTTTGAGATCAGTATAACGGCCGCCTACAGTGTGGAGCTCGTACGTGCTCAGAAGAGGTCTCTGGAAGCCCTCGGACTTGAGGACGAGGATCCTATAGACGTGTTCTCCTTCACGAAAAACTACATATTCATATCAAAACCCCTCGGAGACACGCCCTTCTACCTTCATCTGGTCTTAAAGAGGTCAAAGGCCGTTCTGGGTCTGGTTTTCGCCTTTCTGAAGAAGTACGACAGACTCCTTACGGAGGCCGCACGCGAGTGGCAGGAAGCATAATGGATGCTCCGCGGTAAGTTTTATGGTATAACGGATCTGGGCAGGGTCCGAACGCGCAACGAGGACGCCTACCTTATCAATCCCATTACGGGATTGTTTGCCATAGCAGACGGTCTGGGTGGTAGGAAAGCGGGGGATTTCGCCTCAAACTACGCCCTTGAGGTTCTGGACGAGGAGTTACAACATTTTCTCCATATCGGAAAACATCCGAGGGAAGCCCTCAAAGAGGCTTTCATACGTACGTCCACCAGAGTTTACGAGAGGGTGACGACCTCCCTTGAGGTGCGGGGGGCGATGACGACGCTGACGGCGATGCTCATACGGGAACACAAATGGTACATAGCCCACGTGGGAGACACCCGCATATACCTCGCCCGTGATAACCACCTTTACCTGCTTACCGAAGACGATACGAAGGCCCAGCTTATGGTCAAACGGGGGCTGATATCGGCGAAGGAGGCCCTCACCCACCCCGCCCGGAACGTCCTCGTCAGGGCACTGGGCTCAAGATCCATAGTAAAGCCGCACACCTATGAGGGTTATACCGCAAAGGGGGACAGGTACCTTCTGGCATCCGATGGGCTGTACGCCTACTTTACGGATGAGGAGCTCCTGAGGTACATGATGAGTTACGAGCCGAAGCCCCTCCTTGAGCTTCTCAGGGATGAGGCCAACGAGAGAGGGGGGGAGGATAACCTGACCGCCGTCGCCATCATGATAACCGATGCTCCTCTCATAGCAACCCTACTTGCCAGATTCCAGACATTTACGCTAAGGAGGTTGATATGAACCTCACAGGAAAGGTTATAGACGGAAAGTACAAGATCCTTGAGAAGATAGGTGCCGGTGGTATGGCCGTGGTTTACAAGGGGGAGCACATATACCTGAAACGTCCCGTAGCGATAAAGGTCCTCTCTCCCGGACTGGCGGGAGATAAGGTCTTCGTGGACAGGTTCTTCAAAGAGGCCGAAACCGCTTCCCGCCTTGACCACCCCAACATAGTCAAGATACTTGACTTCGGTGATGAGGACGGACTACTCTACCTCGTGATGCAGTACGTGGAGGGGGAAACCCTTGAGCGGGTACTTCAGGCGCGGGGAAAGTTAAGTCTTAGCGAGGCTTTGAGTATAGCACTTCAGATCCTCCCGGCCCTCGGGTACGCCCACGAGAAGGGGATCGTCCACAGGGATATAAAGCCGGGCAACATAATCGTAGACTCGCAGGGGAAGGCCTACCTTCTGGACTTCGGAATAGCAGCCATAATAGAGGAGGAGGAGATGAAGGTCTCAGGAGGGCCGAGAAAGGCCGTCGGTACCCCGGAGTACATGGCTCCGGAGCAGTTCAGGGGTAAGGCGGACGCCCGCTCCGACATCTACGCCTTCGGGGTCGTCCTTTACGAGATGCTCACGGGTAAGACGCCCTTCGGAGACGCAAAGGACATTTACGAGCTCCAGTATAAGGTCCTCCGTGAGGAGGTACCCCCCACGGGAATAAGCGACAGGCTGGACGAGATCCTGAGGAAGGCCATGCACAAGCTCCCGTCCCGCAGGTTCAAGACGGCCTACGAGTTTGCCCAGGCCCTGATGGAGCTGCCGGAGGCCAGGGACCTTAACGTCAAGTCCCCTTTACCGGTGCAGACCGTACGTATGGTAAGTAAAGGAGAGCAACCGGTAGAGGAGGAAGAAGAGGAGATCCGGCCGGAAGCCATAAGGAAGATAACCCAGTTCATAGAGCTCCCGGAGGAGGAGGAGTTTGAGATAAAGGAGAAGGGGTTTCCGTGGGGACTGCTCATAGGTTCCGTAATCGTCGCCCTTCTCCTGATCGCCGGCGCCGTATTCCTGCTCGTAAGGTTCGTCTTTCAGGGAGGTTAACATGGGTATAACGAAGGATGACGTTTTGAAGGCCATACGCGAGGAGTACGAGTACTTCTCCAGAATCTACCGCTCCTTTGAGAGGAAGGATATGCCGAGGTTGTCGCCCGAAGAGATAGTTGAGAAGTGCATAACGGCCGCACAGGAGGAGATAGTTGAGGGCGAAGGGGAGGCGGTGATTAAGGCCTACGCCATAAACGTGGCAGCCCGGATACTAAAGAAAATTCTTGAGGAATAGCCGGTCGGGAATAGAATTCACGCCATGGATCTGAAGAGCCTTGTGGAGGAGACGGTACACGTAGCGGAGGGAGCAGGGAAGATCCTCCTGAACTACTTCGGTAAGACCCTTCACGTGGAGAGGAAGGGGTTGAGGGACATCGTTACGGATGCGGATCTGGCTTCCGAGGAGTACATAAAGGGCGAACTCCAGAGGAGGTTTCCCGATGTTCCCTTCTTCGGTGAGGAGACAGGCGGAGAGGAGAGGGGTATAAGGTGGGTGGTTGACCCTTTGGACGGTACGAAGAACTTCGCATGGGGTCTGGACATATTCGCCGTCTCCATCGCCCTCGTCAGGGACGACCACCCCCTTGCCGGGGTCATACACATCCCAACGAAGGGGATAACCGTATGGGCGTACGAGGGTGGAGGGGCGTACACGAAGGACAGGAAACTGGTATTAGGCGACGGATTGCCCCTATCCGAATCCTTCATAGCAACGGGTTTCCCCCACGGTAATCCCGAGCTCGTGGACCCTTACATCGTAGGGTTGAGGCGGGTACTCAAGAGGGCGATGGCTATAAGGAGGCTGGGCAGCGCCGCCTACGACCTCGCCATGGTGGCCTACGGCATGTTTGACGCCTTCTGGGAGTTCGGGCTTGCGCCGTGGGATACGGCGGCCGGTGCTGTGATAGTCCGGGAAGCCGGGGCCGTTTTAAGCGAAATAGACGGTTCACCGTGGAACATAAGGAGCCTGACGATATTTACGGGCAAGAGGGTGCCTTACGGAGAGATGCTTAAGATCTTCAGAGGTGAAATACAGGTAGATTGAGCAATGACGCCCTTATAATAGGCGTTGGATGAACAAACTGTCCGCCCTGAACATTTTGAGAGAGAAACTCGGCGAGGATGGGGTTAACGCCCTGATTGAGGTACTTGAGGAGGAGAGAGGGAGGACGAGAGAAGACCTATTTCAGGTTCTTGAAGAGAGGTTCGCCCGGAGACTTGCGGAGGAGATGGGAAAGCTACGCTCTGAGATGTATAAACTCTTTGCCCGTCACAGTGCCGAAGTGGATGGTAAGATTGAGGGCCTCCGTTCTGAGATGACGGAGAAGATAGAGAATCTCCGTTCTGAGATGATAGAGAAGATGGAGAACCTCCGCTCCGAAATGCACGACGAAATAGGTAAGCTGCGTGCCGAAGTTCATCAGGAGATAGCGAAGGTCTGGAACGAGATTGGAAAACTACGGGCGGAGATGACGGAGAAGATAGAAAAACTTCGCTCCGAGATGCACAGCATGAAGGCCGATATTATCAAGTGGATGTTCATCTTCTGGGTATCGCAACTCCTCGCACTGTCCGGGATCATCTTTGCCATCCTGAGGTTCGTAAGGTAATACCCTACTCTAACACCTCCCGTATGTACCTGTCGTAGATCCTCCTCTCCTCAGGTGATAGTTTCTCCCCCCTCATGTACTTCCGGTATATCTCGGCTATCTTCTCCCGGTCTATTACAGGTCTGGTGTACTTCCTCTCCACCTTGAAGGGTTTGGGTCTCTGGGCCTCGTACTTCGGCTCCATCCTCTGGCGACGCAGGGCCTTGCGGGCCTCAAGGAGCCGGATGGTTATCCTCTGCGCCCTGCGTTTGAGTTCGCCAGCCTTTTGAAGGGCGTCGGGGGAGGACATCTCCCTCTCCAGGTCCTTCATCTCCTCAATCGCCCTCTCCAGCTGTCTCATAACGTCGGACGGCATACCGCGGTTCCTCATACCCTCTAACATACCCTCAAGGGCCTTCCTCAGGGCCATCTGTCTGGCCAGCATCTCGGCGAGCTGCTCCGAAGTCATTCCGGATCCGAGCTGCTGGGATATGCTCTTCTGCTCCCCGGCCATACGGGCCAGCTGTTTCATGTAGGCCTCCATCCCCGTAGAGCCTCCCGCATTCTGACAGGCCTGAGCCGAGGAGGAGGTCATAAGGGAGAGCATACGCAGGAGGGACTGGGCCTGTTTGATGTGGCCTTCCGCCCCCTTCCTATCCCCCTGCGATAGTTCCTGCTGGGCTGCCTCTAACTCGTTGTATATCCTCCGGGCCATCTTTGAGAGCCGGGGGGATACGAACACGTTCTTGCTGGATAGCTCTTTCAGTTTGGATTCCATATCCAGAGCTACAGCTTTGGCGTTCTCAAGGGTCTTTTCGTCAACGTCCCTATCCAGACGCATGTCCATGAAGGCCGCAGCATCCCCTATCTCGTTGAGGGCGCTCACGACCTCTTGAGTACGACGGTTCACCAGATCTTCGTAGGTCTGCTGGGCCATCCGGGCGGCCTTTTCAAGGGATTTCCGGGCCTCCGCCTGATCCTTCCTGAAGTTCCCCCCGCTCCGCATCCTCTGTATCGCCCTGTCCATGTGGGATCCGGCCTTCTTCAGGAGGTTCTCCATCTCAGAGATACGCTTTTTATCCACGTCGGGTATCTTCTTAAGGCTATCCAGTTTCTTCTGCAGTTCCTCCAGATCGCTCCTGAGTTTCCCCTGCTCGTACACCTCCCTCTTACCCTCTATTTCCATCTGCTTTGTGGCCATCTCCTGAAGTTTCTCGGCCATTTCCCTGAGCCTCTTCTCCTGTGCGTACCTTTCCAGAAGTTTTTTGAACCTCTCCAGCTCCTCCCGGAGTTCCCTCTGGGTAAGTCGGAGGTTCTTTAAGGCTCTGGCCACGGCCTCCGGGTCCATCTTTCTCATGGCCTCCTCAAGTTTCTTCAGGGCCTTCGCGAGTTCCCTGTCCATGTTCTCACGGAAGAGCCTCTGTACCTCCATTACAAGACGGGCGAGTTCCGGGTCCTTTATGCGGGAGGATATGCGTTCAAGTGCCTCCCTTATCTCCCGGTAGGTCTCCTCCGTCTCCCTCATGGCGCGGGAGAGTTCACTCCGGGTCTCCTGCGAGAGCGTTTGGGAAACCTCCAGTTCCTCCTGAAGTTCCTTGAGCCTCCTTTCTAATTCCTTAACCTCCTCACCCTTCTCCGTGAGTAGTTTCTCTTTGAGGACCTCCTCAGGGGTCCGGGGAAGGAGTATCAGGGTGTCGGAAACCGAAACCTGTCCGGCGACGTCCACAGCGTAGGCCACGGCCTTGAGCGTATCCCCTGCGTTGAAGGTTATCTCGTAGGAAACGTTCGGTACGCGCCCCTCCGGTCCCAGCCTGCTCCTCTCCCACTTCCCTCCCCTGTAAACGGACAGGCCCACGTCCTTGAGGGCGATGTCGTCGTAGGCGGCGACCACACCCCTTACGTCCTCCTCCGTCTTGATTATCCCGGTGGGGTGGAGGGTTATGCCCGGAGGGTTATCCCTTATCACCCTTACCCGGAAGGCGGGGTACCGGAACCTCTTCCCCATCCTGAAGACGTCCACCAGAACCTCAACGTCCTCCTTAAGGGTATCGGGAAGGTTCACGAACCGGGCGCTGTCCCCGCTGTGCCTTATGCGCAGGCTGTCAAACGTGCTGTTCTCGTAGGCCACGTTCTCCCTCTGCAGGGGCCTCCTGCTCAGGCCGGTGTACGGGGGAGGGACCACGTACCCATCAACGCCGTAGAGGACGGGCCGGGGAATCACCCTCAGTCCGGCCTTCCCATCCCTTCCCTTCACCCGTACGGTGTAGTCTCCCGGTGGAAGATCGGAAATACGGGCGGATCCCCTCACGGTTATCTCCCGCTTAACCTTCCCCTCTATCAGTAGTACGAACGAGGCGTCTCCCTCCTCTCTGCCGAACTCCACTTTCAAGGTATCCCCCCTGTAGGTACCGGAGACCTTCAGGGTGTCCCCGGAGAGGAGCCGCAGGCTGGAGGGGTGGAATACGGCCGGCCGTTTCTGGGGAAGGCGGACGAAGGACAGGAGCAAGAATGCGGCGGATATCCCCAGAATGGAGAGAAGTACCCTGAAGTTCGGCCTGTAGTTTATACGGAGGGACGAGACCTCCTGTCTCAACCTGCTAACGGCCGGATGCTCAACCCCTCTGCTCAGAAGTTCGTATAGGGATATGAGCCTCTCCCTGAGGTCGGGATTCAGCTCCTCAAGGTACCATAGAAAACGCTTTTTGTCCCACGGTTTGAAGAACAGGAGAAGGAGCAGAACCACCCCGATGTAAACCGGAACCAGCCACGCCTTCCCCACGGCTATCAGTACTATGGATACACCCGATCCCAACAGCAGAGAGAGACCGAGGGTAAGGACGAGGTGTATCCGGAACAGTTTCTCCGCCCTTTTCACGCGTTGCTAATTTTAGGGTAGAACAGCATCCCCGTGTCCTGCCGTATAATTCCCGGAGAATGGCCAGTTTGAGAGTCGGTTCCGTAATAAGGTACGAGGGTAGAGAGTACATAGTTCTGGACTTCCAGCACATCCACAAGGGACGGGGAGGTGCTACCGTCTCGGCCAAACTCAAGGACCTGAACACGGGCAGAGTTCAGACCTTCACCATCCGCGACCTTGACAGCATAGAGTTCGTCATGGTGGAGCGCAAGCCCGCCATCTTCTCCTACAGGGATGGGGACTTCTACCACTTCCTTGACGCCGAAACCTACGAGGATGTCACCTTCTCGGCCGAAGACCTCGGTGAGGCAACCTCCTACCTGAAGGAGGGGTTAGAGGTTCAGATAGTTTACGCCGACAACCGACCCGTCACCGTAGAGCTGCCCACGGTCGTGGAGCTGGAGGTGGTGGAGACCCCTCCGGGAGTGCGGGGAGATACCGTAAGCGGAGGTTCCAAACCCGCCACCCTTGAGACCGGCAAGGTGATAAAGGTCCCTCTCTTCATAAACCCCGGAGACGTCGTTAAGGTGGACACCCGAACGGGAGAGTACATAGGTAGGGCGTAGTATGGCCGGTCAGAAGAAGGAAAGAGGGTTCAATCTGGATCTCCTGAGGGACATTCTGGCCATTTTTGAAGAGAGCGACGTGGCCAGACTGGAGCTCTCCACGAAGGACTTCAAACTGAAACTGTCTAAATACCCGGAGAACGTACCCGTACCTGCCCCACAGGTGATCACTCCACCACCCGCACCTGCACAGTCTCCCACTGCTGAGAGATCCGCCGAACCTTCACAGGAGAAGGAAGAGGAGAACGTCCACTACATAAGGGCGCCCATGGTGGGGACCTTCTACAGGGCGCCGGCCCCCGGAGCCGACCCCTTCGTCAAAGAGGGGGACAGGGTTAAGAAGGGGGACGTCGTCTGTATAATAGAGGCGATGAAGATAATGAACGAGATAAAGTCCGACGTGGACGGGATAATAGAGGAGGTCCTCGTGGAGAACGCCCACCCCGTTGAGTACGGACAGCCTTTGTTTAAAGTAAGACCGGTATGAACGAGGGCGGTGAACGGAGGTTGAGGTTTCGCCAGAGGTTCCTTGCGGGGGTCGTAGTCCTGGCCCCCCTGTTCGTGACCCTGTGGGTCGTGATCTTCATAACTAACTTCATAGCCGGATGGATAGCCCGTCCCCTCTCCCGCATCCTTGAACCCCTACCCTACCCCGTCCTTCTGATCCCCTCCCTTCTCATAGTCGTGGGGGTCATATACGTCGTGGGTTGGTTCGCCACCACGTACCTCGGGAAAGCCATATTTGACTTCGTGGACGACATCTTCATGAACATCCCCGTACTGCAGCACGTCTACCGCATAGCACGGGACACCATAAACGCCGTTTACTCCATACCCAAGAAGACTGCCTTCCGCAAAGTGGTCTGGATAACCGTGGGGGACGGGAAGCGGATGTTGGGCCTGGTGACGGACGAGACCGAGGACCTTTACATCGTATTCCTCCCGTCTACACCCAACCCTACCACGGGCTTTCTCCTTCTGGTGGAGAAGAGTAGCGTTGAGGAGGCCAGAATGAGCGTGGAGGACGCATTAAAGGCTTTAATATCGGGAGGACTGATAAATGTTTTTCAGGAAAAGCGATCTGGACGAGCTCCTTGACGAGATAAAGGAACTCGCCGGGAAGGATAAGGAGTTGGTTGACCTGATAAAGGGGATACACCGCCTCTCAACCCGGACGACGGAGGAGGTCATGCGCCCGCGGGTGGACGTTGTGATGGTCTCCGAGGACGATACCCTGATGGATCTGGTGGAGAAGTTCCGGGAACACAGGTACTCCAAGTACCCCGTCCTATCGTCCGAGGGGGATCGGATAGTAGGGGTAGCCCACATAAAGGACGTGTTCTTCCACCTGGATAAGGATCTCTCCAGCGTACCCGTGTCCGACATAATGCGAAACGCTTTCTTCGTCCCTGCGGCTCAGGTGTGTTATAAGACCCTGAAGGCCCTCCAGAGGGAGAAGATCTCCATCGGCATGGTGGTGGACGAGTACGGGAGCGTAATCGGCATAGTCACCATAGAAGATCTGGTTGAGGAGATAGTAGGCGAGATATACGAGGAGCACGACCTTCAGGAGGAGAAGTACAGGGAGCTGGAGGACGGCAGCTACCTCGTGAACGCATGGATGCCCATAAGCGAACTGGAGGAGCTCCTTGGCGTGGACTTCGGAGAGACGGAGAGTACGAGCGTGGGAGGTTTCCTAATAGAGAAGCTCGGGGGCCTGCCCGAGGAGGGTAAGGTCATCAGGGTAGATGGTGTAGAACTGGAAGCCAGAGAGGTAACCCCCCAGAGGATACTGAGCGTGGTCGTACGAAAGGTGAGGAATAACCTATGAGCGGACCCACGGTGAGCCTCAAGGAGGTCGTGGAGAAGTTCCCCGGAAGTCTGGACGTCCTCTACGGAGGAGGATCCATCCAGAGGAGGAAACTTAAGTCTCCGGACCTCAACCGCCCCGGTCTCCTCCTCGCCGGCTTTACCGGGGAGTTTCCGAGGGAGAGGATCCAGATCCTCGGCCTCACCGAGAGGGCGTACCTCCTTCACCTTCTGAGATCCGGGGGAAGAAAGGCCGTCGTGGAGGCACTGGATAGGCTTTTCTCAAGGAGGATACCCGCGGTAGTCCTCACAGCCTCCGGGAAGAAGTTGCCGGACAGTCTCCTCTCCATGGTCCTTGACGTGGCCCGGAAGTACCGAACTCCGGTTCTATCCACCCCCATCCAGACCCCTTCGTTCATGGCCATGATGTCCGACCGCCTCGCCTACCTGCTGGCACCCCGCAGGACCCTCCACGGCGTTATGGTTGATATACACGGTGTGGGGACCCTCATAATGGGGGCGCCCGGTATGGGGAAGAGCGAAACCGCCCTTGAACTTATAAGGAGAGGCCATAGGTTCGTGGCGGACGACGTGGTACTCGTCAGGAGGTACCCGCCCAACTCCCTCCTATCTGAACCTCCCCCCGGAAGGGAAAATCTCATGTTCTTCATGTTCATACGGGGTATAGGCACGGTTTACGTTCCCCACTACTTCGGTGTGAGCGCCGTGAGGAGGGCCCATCCCCTTCATATAATCGTGGAGCTTTCGGATGAGGAGGGGCCAGTTGAGACAATGGACGTACTGGGTATAGAGGTGCCGAAGTACAGGGTAAAGCTCCATCCCCTGAAGGCCACGGCCACCGTAATAGAGAGCATGGCCCTGCACTACAAGGCGAACCGCCTTAAGGACGTTATCCACCTCCCCAGCTTTGAGGCCATCCTTGAGGAGCAACTGAGGAAGGGAAGTCCTTAGAATACAGGTATGCGCGCAGGTAAGTTTGTACTCTTTGCCTTAACAGCCGCTCTGGTTCTTTCTGGATGCTCTCTGATACAGAAGAGAATCGCCCTGAAGGACTGTAAGTTCTCCCTTAAGGGAGTAAAACTTAAGAGCGTGGACCTGAGCGGTTTCTCCATGGACGTTATGTTATCCGTCCAGAATCCCAACAGCATAGACGCCGTCCTTGACAGGTTCGCTGGCAGCGTCCTCGTTGAGGGTGTTAAGGTGGCGGACGTGTCCAACAGGTACAGGAAGACCGTGAAGGCCAGATCCTCCAACACCGTACCCATAACCGTATCCGTTAAGTACTCCTACCTGAAAGGGGCAGCCACGAAGATTATGGGAGCGATAAACTCCCGGAGGGCCAGAGTCGGTGTTGACGGTAAGGCGTACATGGAGTTTGATATCCCATTCGTGGGAAAACAGAGTATTCCCTACCCGGTGAAGCTCTCCCGGACATTTACGTTTTAGTACCACACCGGGGCAGGTTTCACCCTTAAAATACATACCTCCGCCGGGGTGGCGGAATTGGCAGACGCGCATGGTTGAGGGCCATGTGGGCTTCGGCCCGTGCGGGTTCAAGTCCCGCCCCCGGCACTTTTTTTATCCGGAGGGGCGACCGGGGGGCCGTCCCGATGGTACCTTACTCGTGGAACGCGGGTAAGGGGCAAAAAGGAGGTAGAAATTGGCGAAGGAACTGGAGCACACGACCATCGGGGAGCATTACATAGTGGAGGCCTCGGGGTGCGACCCCGAGATCATCGGCGACGTGGAGAAGGTTCAGGACATCCTCGTGGAGGCGGCAAAGGAGGCCAACGTCCAGATATGGTCGGTATCCTTCCACCGTTTCGCCCCCAACGGGGTCAGTGGGGTGATAGTCATAGCCGAGTCCCACATATCCATACACACCTGGCCGGAGGTGGGATACGCCGCCATAGACATATACACCTGTGGAGATAACGCCCTACCCGAAAAGGCCGTCAACTTCGCCGTGAAGGCTTTTAAGGCCAAACACGTGCATATAACGGAGCTCACCCGCGGCGTCCACGACGGGGACCACATCTACTACCACACCCTTACGACCTGGGAGGAGATAGGTAAGGGAGAGAAGGTATAAGGGTAGCCCTCGTCCTGCCCTGTTTCAACTGTTTTCCTGAGGTAGAGGGAGTTATTGGGGATTACTTATCTCATTTCCAGCCGGAGGATATTTTCCTTATTGACGATGGTTCCGAATTGGGAGCCTTCCTTTCCCTATCTAAAAGGTACGGAATAAACGTCATTAAACACGCTCACAACCGGGGCAAGGGGGCGGCCCTGAAGACGGGTTTTGAGGTCGCCCTGCAAAGGGGGTACACCCACGTACTTACGGCTGACGCCGACGGCCAGCATCCGGCGAGGTTCGTTCCTCTCTTTATAAAGGCTGCCCGGAAGTACGATATAGTAATAGGATCCCGGAAGGGCCAGATTAAGAGGATGCCTCTGCACAGACAGCTCTCCAACCGGATAACGTCAACCTTCATATCGGTAATGTTGGGCAGGAGGATAGAGGACAGCCAGTCGGGTTTCAGGCTGATAAGTGGGGAGGTCCTGCGGAGGGTTAACCTGAAGCGGGATAGGTACGACATGGAGTCGGAGCTGTTGGTTAAGGCGGTGTGGATGGGTTTCACCGTGGGTTTCGTTCCGGTGGACGTCGTACCCTCAGGGAAATCCTTCATAAACCCCGTAAGGGACGTCCTCAGAGCCATAACTCTGGCGATGGAACTGATCCTGTCAAGGGCGTGAATATACCCCGGCTTTAGAATTTGGAGATGAGGGATTACAGGGAGGAGTTCTGGAAAGGTCTTAAGGAGCTTAAGGACGAGATAAGGACGCTCACCAAGAGCCAGAAGGAGACCGACAGGAAGATCAAGGAGATATTTAAGGAACTGGCGAAACTCCAGAAGGAGACGGATAGGATGATCAAGGAGACCGACAGACAGCTTAAGGAGTTGAGCCTTGAGGTGAAGAAGACGACCAGATCGGTGGCGGAGTTAAACGGCGTATGGAAAAACTACAGCGAGAAGATAATCTTTGACAACATAGAGGACACTTTGAGGAAGGCGGGGTTCAGGGACTTCGTCGTCAGCAAAAACGTAAAGAGGAGTAAAAATTCTAAGAACGTAGAGATAGACTTTCTGGCCGTAGGCGACGGGTACATCGTTGTGCTTGAGACGAAGACCAGCCTAAAGGTTAAGGACGTCAGGAAGTTCGTCAAGAAGTTGAAGGACAAGTTCTTAGAGTTTTTCCCTGAGTTCAAAAGCTACAGGATATACGGGGCAGTAGTCGGCATAAACCTTCAGGAAGGGGTTGAGAAGTTTGCCTTCAAGAACGGCTTAATGGTCTTCAGGTATAAGGACAAGGGGGAGGTTGAGATACTCAACCCGGAGGGGTTTGAGCCGAAGGACTTCGGGAAAGCCTGATCCCATCACAGCTTTCTCTTTATCCGGTTTATCCAGAGAGACCTGAGGAAGGCGGCTGCCGGGACTGCCAGTATTACGCCGAGGGCGCCGAACAGCGTTGCCCCTATTATCAGGGAGAGCATAACCAGAACGGGATGTATTCCCACGCTCTTTCCGAGGATGCGGGGGGTCAGTATGAGGGTCTCCATGAGCTGGTCAACGGCCATTACGAGGGCGAACTTCAGGAAGGCCACGAGGAGGTTCGGTTCAGATATGAGGAGGATCATCGCCCCGAAGATGACCGTGAGGGCGAACCCTATGTTGGGAACGAGGTTGAACACTCCCGCAAGGAAACCTATCAGGAAGCCGTACTTTATACCGAGAAGTTGCAGGGATACCCCCACGAAAGTACCCACGATTATGGCCACGGTCACCTGACCGCGGAAGTACTGGGCGAGGAGGCCGTACATCTCCGAGAGTACGCCCTTGAAGTCTTCGGGGACGAGGCTGTTGATCTCCTCCGCGAGAACGTCCGTATCCTTAAGGACGTAGAACCCTAATACGAGGCCTATAAGGGTTGAGAATAGGACCTCAAAGGAGGAGGAGAGGAGGGAGGGAACGTTCTTAAGCAGACCCGAAACTCCCGGAATGGATGCCACGAGCTGATCCCTCATCTGAAGGACGAGGGATACGATATCCTCCGATATCCCATAACTGCGCAGCAGGGACTCAACGCCCCGGTTGAAGACGAGGAAGTTCTGAACCGTCCGGGCTATTTCCGAGAGCTGGAGGTAAACCTGATAAACTATCAGGCCCCCCACGAGGAGGCTGGCGAAGAACATCCCGAGGATTATTACCGCGGCGCTCACGCCCCTCGGAATATGCCAGCGCTCAAGGCGGCGGACGACGGGCAGGAATATGAAGGCTATAACGAGGGCGAGGCCCACGGGCCACAGGACACTTGAGGCCAGACGCATCACTACGGCGACCGTGATGAGGAGCGAGACCGACCCCCAGAACTTCTCTCCTGCCCTGTAAAAGGCCATGGTGGAGAGGATCAGCAGGATAAAGGGACCCCAAAGCCCTTTGAAGGCGAGGAGGACGGCCAACGTCAGGAGTGCTACTCCGCTACCGAGGAATATCAGTTCCGCCAAGGCAGGATTTTAGGGGCGATTTTAAGGATAAACTTCTGGAGTAGAATTCACGCCTATGAGGAAGATACTCGGAGCCGTACTGTTGGGTGCGGTGTTGCTAACGGGTTGCGGTGGGAAGAGTGAGAAAGGTGGGGACGTTTACGATATAACCGTGAGAACGATAGACGGTAAAATACTGAAACTTTCCGATTACAAGGGCAGGGTGATCATAGTTGACTTCTGGGCCACTTGGTGTAAGCCCTGCCGTAAGTCCATACCCGACTTCAACCGCCTTAAAGAGGAGTTCGGGGACGACCTCCTCATCCTTGGGCTGTCCAAAGATGAGTCTCCAGAGGACGTAAAGGCCTTTATGAGGGAGATACCCATAAACTACCCCGTCGCCATGGCGACCCGGAAGTTGGAGGAGAGGTTCGGGGGGATCCTCGGCCTGCCTACGGCCTTCCTGATAGACCGGAACGGACGGATAGTCAAGAAGTTCCTCGGCTACAGACCCTACAGGGTGTGGAAGGAGAACGTTGAGAACCTCCTTAAGTAATCCCCCTTAAACTCAACGCCTTGGTGTTCCCTTTTAAGGTTTTAGACAGGTACGTCCTCAAGAGTACGGTCAAGCCCTTCCTTGGGGCTTTGGCCGTTACCACCATGATACTCCTCCTTGACAGGGTCTTTGACCTGATGGACCTCGTCATAAAGAAAGGTGTCCCCCTTGACGTAGTTGGCCTCGTTCTGGCCTACTCCCTCCCCTTCATCCTATCTATGACCATCCCCATGTCCGTGTTCGTCGGCTCCCTCGTCGCCTTTGGCAGGATGGCCCAGGACCACGAGTTCCTCGCCATGCTCTCCTCCGGAATAAGCCTCAACCGGGCCATAGCCTCCGTAGTACTGGCCGCCGTCCTCATAACCCTCTTCCTCTTCTGGTTCAACGACCGGGTGGTGCCGGAAAGCAACTATAGGCTCAAGAACCTCATTCTGGACATCTACAGCAAGCGACCCACCGCCCAGATAAGGCAGGGGACCTTTACGAAGGTTGGCCCGTTCTGGATATACGTCGGCAAGAAGGACGACCGGACCTCCCACATAGAGGATGTCGTTATCCAACAACTGACGAATACGGGGACGCAGACCATAATTGCCAAGGACGGCAGCATGTTCATAGACACCGCCCGACGCCTGAACTTCGTCCTCCACAGGGGAGAACTGCACGAGTACGACCGCAGGGCTATGGACTACCGGCGGGTGTCCTTTACGGAGTACCGGCTACAGATACCCCTGAACGACGAGCTTATCCGGAAGCAGAGGAAGTGGAGGTCGGACAGGGAGAAGAGCGTCGGGATGCTCCTCAAGGAGTGGAGGGAGGTGCGAAGGAGATGGGAGGAGACGGAGAGGAAGGACCGGGGCCTACGGAGGCGTATGAACTCCCTGATGGTGGAGGTGCATAAGAAGTTCTCTATGCCCATAGCCAGCATAATATTCGTATTTCTGGCCGCCTACATCGGCTTCCTGATGAGACGGGGAGGCTTCGGACCCGCCTTCGGGGTATCCTTCTTCGTCTTCATCATATACTACGTGCTGCTCATAAGCGGTGAGGACCTCGGAAAGCGGGGGATAGTGCCGCCGGAGATAGGGATGTGGTGGGCAGACGTCTTCTATGCCTTTGCGACGGCTCTGATATACAAGTTGTGGGTGAGGGCGTAGGAGCCACACAGTGTCCTTCTCCGCACCCCTTATAATCTTTTCTCGCTTATGGCAGGTGAAAATGGGATTAGGCGAATCTTGGACCTCTACGGTATCACTTTCAAGATACCCCACTACCAACGGGGGTATAAGTGGACGAAGGTGGAGATAGAACGTCTCCTTGGCGATATAAAGGAGTTTATGGACAAAGACGGGAATAATGGTGCCACAAGGTACTTCATCCAGCCGATAATGGTTAAAAAGGATAAAAAGGAAAATACCTACACATTAGTAGATGGCCAACAGAGGCTGACGACGATATACATGATAATGAAGGCTCTGGGAGAAAAGCCGGGCTACCACCTTGAATACGAAAAGTACGAGGGAAATGGCGGATATGAGAAACTTGAAGATATTCTTAGTAAAATTAGATCTAAAAACTACAATAATGCCGATACTCCCGATGAGTACTACATCTGTCAGGGATATAAGACTATTGATAATTGGCTTGAAAGCAACAAATTAAAAAATGACGCATTATATAGAAAAAAATTTGCAGATACGATAAAATGCAAGGTTTATGTCGTCTGGTACGAACTGGGAGAAAAAGAGAACGAAAGGGAGGTTTTCATCCGGATAAACAGCGGCAAGATCCCGCTGACGGATTCGGAACTCATTCGGGGACTCCTCCTCCAGAAGAAGAACTTTGATAATAACGAAATAAACCGCATGCTCTACAGCGAGAGGTGGGATAAGATCCAGATGAGGTTGGAGGAGGACGACTTCTGGTACTTCTTGAGCGGTAAATCCGGGAACGATTACGAGACGAGGATGGACTTCGTTTTTGAGGTGATAGCTGGGAGGAAAAAGGATGAGCGGTATTCTATTTATCAGGAGGTTAAGGAAAATTTAGAAAAAGAAAAGATTGAGAAATTCTGGAAAAATGTTGAAAAAGTCTTCAGTTATATGGAATACCTGTACAGGAACGATGAGATGTATCACTACTTCGGATTTCTGACCTCTACAAATAAGGAGGTGGGAAGAAATCTGCTATCACAGATAACATCTATAAAGAAAAACAACAAAAATAACAACAAAAACAATCAAGACCAGGTATGCGAGAATAAAAGCAGTAAATCTGAAATTTTAGATTGCTTAAAGTCGGAAATAAAGAATCAACTACAAAGCAGAATGTCTGATACAAAAAAGAATAATATAAAAGCATTTATAGATGGCCTTATCTATGGCAACAATGATGCCGATATAAAATTCATCCTCCTGCTCTTCAATGTCATCACCGCTATAAAAACACCGGGCTACCGCTTCCCCTTTGACATATACAACCGCTCTGAATGGTCCCTTGAGCATATCCATCCGCGGGAGTTTGAGGGGTTAGGGAAGAACAAGGACCTGGTGAAATGGTTGTGTGAGGAATATAAAGGGATTACAGAGGACAATACAGATATTAAGGAATGTATTGAATATGCTATACAGGTTGTTGGAAGAAAGATTGAAGAATCTGGTAAAAAACAGAAAGAGAATAAGGAACCCAAATCAAATGGGGAAGAAAATAACACGATCCAAGAATGTTTAAAATTGGTTAAAGATAAGGAAATATCAAAACCTCCAAACTGTGAAATTGAGGAGAGTATGGATCCAAAGAAGATTGGAGAAATTATTCTTAAAAAATTGAATGAATACTACAGCGCATCTACCGAAAGCAGCGATATCAACGGTATTGGAAACCTCGCCCTGCTCCAAAAAGATCTTAACTCCAGCCTCCAAAATCGCTCCTTTAAGGTTAAGAGGGGAAAGATCCTTAATTGGTATAAAAAAGGAGAGCATTTCATACCTCCAGCAACCCTTAACGCCTTTCTCAAGGCATACACCGAAGATCCGAATACCTTACACGTATGGCATACGAAGGATATGGAAGACTATAAAAAAGCAATAATAGAAGCAATAAAGGAGAAACTATTAAAGGAGGTAAAAAATGAGCAATAAAACAAAAAACAAAAAAAGTTTTATAGAATTACTTGGTGAGTACAAGATAAAGATCCCTGTCATACAGAGGGAGTACGCACAGGGCAGGGATACCATAAAGGCGAGGACGGTACGGAGGAAGTTTATAGAATCTGTAAAGAAAGTTTTATTGAACGATGAATCCTTAAATATGGATTTCATATTCGGAGTGGAGGAAGGGAAGGAGTTCATACCTATAGATGGACAGCAGAGGCTCACGTTCCTGTTCCTCCTACACCTGTACGTCTATGCCCTTAAGGGAGAGACAGACAAGGAGAAAAATGTGGAGTTTCTGAAGAACTTTTCCTATGAGATACGGAGCAGTTCCAAGGAATTCGTTGAGAAACTTGTGGAGCATATTAAGGATTTAAGCGAATTTATAAAACATAGCAGCGAAAAACTTCCCTCGGACTGGATAAAAGACCAGGAATGGTTCCTTCCCGGATGGGATAGGGACCTGACCATAAAGTCTATGCTAACGGTTTTGGACGATATTCATAAGGAATTTAAAGAGGAATTTAAAGTAAAGGAAAACGAAATTAAGATTGAAAAAAACCTTGACAAAATAAAGTTTAAAGTAATAAATATCAAAGAAATAGGGGCGGATGAGGAACTCTATATAAAGATGAACTCCACGGGCAGGCAGCTGACGGAGTTTGAAATTCTGAAAGCGAAGTTTATAGAATTTTTGAATACCAAAAATATGAATAATAAAGGAGATTTTGAGAAAAAGATAAATACCAAATGGATGAATATTTTCTGGGAAAAGTTTAAATACAAGCGTGATAATTACTATGAAGTTGATAGCACCATGCTGAATTTCTTCTACTATATGGTAGAGATGCTGGTATATGAGACCTTTGATAATCCCAAGAAGAAATCCCGAAAAGGCAAAGATAAAAATAGCCAGGAAATTCCCGAAGTTATTAGAAAATTTTATAGCTATGATGATAATTCAAATAAATGGTGGAAAGAGATCCCCGTTGAGGATATACTTAATGAGTGCTACAAGCAGAACGAAGTTAATAAACAAAACGAAGATAAAGAGAACAAGAATAAATTGCAAGATTGGTTTAACCTTTTGACTTTTACGCTTGATAACCTGGAAGACATACATAAAAAAATTGAAAAAATCCTGTCTAACGGACACGGGGATGGTAAAGTAGCCATATGGGAGGAAAATCCTAATCTTCTGGAGAGGGTTATATTCAATAACGTGGTTAAAGTTAAAAATATTGCTAATAAAGGAGACAAAAATAACAAATCTTACAATGAATTAACCTTGTGGCAAAAAGTTTTTCTTTATGCATTTTTTAAAGCGTATAAAAAGTTTGAGAAAAAATCTAAAAATAGCACTTCAAGTGAAAACTTTAAAGATACAATACATTTAATACGAAATTTAATCTTTGGTGTGAGTAAAGGTGGTATTGAACAATCTTTGAATATTAACAGCGAGAATATACACAAATTATTGAAATTTTTGGATACAGAAGTGGTAAATCGTATATCTATGTATAATTATAACCCTTACAAGCTCATTCAAAATATTGAAGATAATGCCACAGAAAACACTAGGATATTAAAATATTGTTTTATCCAAGAAAAGCAAAAAGCGAAGTATATATGCAACAATCCTGACGCAAAACAATACATTCAGAAACTTGAGAATCACAAATATTTGAAGGGAGATTTGCGTATATTTATGGAGAAGGTAGAGGGAAATCCGGAGTTGCTAAAATTCCGAGAAGGGTTTAAGAAGGATATTTATAGGTTTACGAAGATATTTTATGAGCTATTTAATAACAAAGATGAGGATATAATTCCTACATTCCTTGTTTCTATATTAGAACAGAAAAAAGATGGGTTTTTCAGGATTTTGGAATATAGTGGCAAGAGATTCTTCGGGCGAGAAGGTTATTGGGGATATTGGTTGAATAGTCTCCCAAAGTATAGGGGAGATGATAGAAGAAATAAACTTTCAGAAGTATGGTGGAGTTTTATAAATAAAATCAAAGATAATTACTCGGGTAATGTATGCGAAACTCTTAAAAGTATTAAAGAAGATTGGCTTAGAGATAAAGATGACAAGTGTTTCTACAGAAAACCAGAATATTACTTTATAAAATATGAGGACTTTTATGAGGATTTTGAATGTCTTGATGGTATAGATTACAATATTTTTGCCGTTAAATTTAACAGAAATGAAATCAATTGGTTCAGGGCTGAGAAAATTAAAAGAGAGAGAGCAAGTGGTCATCATATCAACCCATTCGTTTATACTGTAGCGAAAAAAGTATCAAAAGAGAAAGATAAGAAAATTTGCGATCTTATAGCACAAGGATGGGATTACAATAATGATAACAACTACGACACCCGCCTCGTCATCAAAGGCAAAGACGGGTATATATTCAAGGCGAAGATTGATAGGGAAGGCTGGAAGATTGAGGTTATGGATGATGGAAAATTTGAGGAGTTGAAGGGTAAAGGATTCAATATTGAAGAATATAAAGGGGATGGCGGACAGAACGGGCAGGATTCTCAAGATTCCGGAGTGAAGTACATCCTAAACCCCGACCACAGGGACCTTATTGAGGTCATGGTTGATCTAGTAAAGGAACTGCTTAAGGATTCTTAAATCCTCCCCCTTACAATAACCGGACGTGAAAGGAGCTTACCGGGAGTTAGAGGAGGCTCTAAGGGGGAACGTCGGCCCCGTAGTGGTTGATAGGACACAGAACCCAAAGTTCGGCGATTTCTCCACGAACGCCCCCTTCAAAATGGCCAGAGAGAGGAGACAACCCCCACCCGTCATAGCCCAAGAGTTGGCAGAGAAGCTAAGGCCCGTCCTTGAGGGGCGGTTCTCCGTAGCCGCCGCCGGCGGGTACGTCAACTTCCGGATGGAGGAAGAGGCCCTCGCCGGATGGACCAACTGGGCGGCCGGGGACCCGTGGCCGGAGGTGTTTCCGAAGTCCGGGCCGAAGGTCTTGGTGGAGTTCATATCCGCCAACCCCACCGGTCCCCTTAACGTAGCCAACGCCCGCGCCGGAGCCATAGGGGACAGCATAGTCCGGCTCCTCAAGTTCCTCGGCTTCAGGGCGGAGGGGGAGTACTACGTGAACGACGCCGGTAGGCAGATAGCCAACCTCGGCCTATCCGTCCTCCACTTTATAAAACCCGACACCTTCCCCCTGCCTAAGGACGGCTACAGGGGGGAGTACGTCAGGGACCTGGCGAGGGAGTTCGTACCGGAGGCCACCCCCCTACTCGCAAAGGGGCCGGAGGGAATAACCCTAAGGGAGGCGGAGGAGTTCGGTCGGAAGGTCGCCCACTACATCCTGAAACTTCAGAAGGAGAGCCTCAAGAGGTACGGGATAGAGTACGCCCGCTTTGTGAAGGAGTCGGAGATAAGGAGGTCCGATTACCCGGAGAGGGTCTATTCCATACTGAAGGGGGCGGGACTCCTGTACTTCGCCGACGCCGATGGGAACGAGGCCAACGTCCCCCTCCCCGAAACCTTTGGGGAACTGTACGAAGGCGA
>JALWYV010000032.1 GCA_027003075.1 Caldifarciminota bacterium
GGAGAGGTGGGGGAGGTGATAAGGGAGGTGTAGAGTGGAGGTGAAAAAGGTAGAAGTAGAGGTAAGGGCAGGTGAAGATATAAAACCTACTTTAAGATTCACCTTTAAAATTGAGGGTAAGTTCTCATACCCTGCCGAGACTTATCCCTCTATTGAGTTTGCTAACGGCCTAATATTAACACCTGAACGCAAAATTGTTGCCCATATTTTCCCCGATCTTTTAACCAACCTAAACCATTCATTAAAAGCGATTAGAAAATTTGATATAGAGGAAACCGAATTGTATAAACTAGATTTTCTTGAACAATTTGAGGATCAAGATTTTTGGGGAAGTTCCTACGGCATATCGTATCTTGACGCACCCACTTTGAATTTTTTAGATCATATCAGAAAATTCCACCTAAAAAAGGATATTATGTTATTGCTTGGATTAGAATTCAGACTTATATATTCAACCATTGAAAATAAAGGCTCAAATAATAGCCCACATTTACATTATTGGGTAAACATAGATAGGGTTTTCCGATATGAGACCCTGCGCATCCCCGCCTCCGACTGGGTTCACGACTTCGCCCCCAAACTCGGCCTCGGAGAGTACATCGTTGTGGAAATTCCCAAGGGTAATGAGGTTATCAAAAAGGCGTGGGAGTACGTACGTCAGGCCGAAGTTAGTTTCAGGAACTGGGACGATAAAAGCGTTTCCGCTCATTGCAGGGAGGCTGTAAAGATTATAAAGGATTACGTAGGGAAGCAGATTGATAAAGGCGATAAACGCAAATGGGAGAAACTTAAGGACAAAATCAACGAAATCTTTGCCGCAGTTGAAAGCTTATCCTCAACCGGTCTCCACGAAACGGAAATCGCCCCCATCCGCCGCCCCGATGCCGAATTCATCCTCTACCTCACCAAACTCCTCATCCGCTACGCTGAGCAGGTCGTATCTTAGCCCCTCCCGCAGCACACCCCCCATACCTTAATCTCAAACCCCAACTTCTCCTTAAGCCTCCCGTTGATCGCCTCCAACCCCATACCCACCATCACTGAACCCAGACGGGACTCAAACACCTTCAGGGGCAGGTCCTCCACCCCGAACAGGTACTCCGGACGGAAAGAGTCCCCATCCCACCGTTTTACGACCCCCCACCCTTTCCCGCTGGAAGATCTCACGTACAGGGAAACGTCCCCTTCCTCACTCCCTATCAGGTACCTGTCCAGACCGTGCCTTTCGGCCAGATCTCTAACGAACCTGTGCAGAGAGTTAAGGTCCCTTATTCCGGACTCCTTAGCCGGTATGGAGAGTACGTAAGCATAGGTTTCAAACCCCTCGCCCACGCCCTTTATCGCCAGAGTGCGCAGCTTTTCAGCCCCTATATCCAGAAGTACCTGCCCCATAATCCTCCGGACCTCTTTGGGAACCTCATCCTTCCCCTTCCACACGACCACGCTCGCGAACGCTTTGCTCCCCTTCACCCTGTCCCACAGACAGGATGAACCTCTCTCCCACTTCCCTATAGGGCAGAAGGGAATAGCACCACCTAACATCAGTTCAACTATGCGATCTATGTCCTCTTTGACTGTGCGTTTGAGCATAACAGGAGCTTACAGTTGCTACAGTTTACACTGTGTGGATTTTTGACTATAAGCATCAACATTATAACAGTTCCCCCCGATAATAAACGTATGACGAGGACAACCGCATTCCTTGTTGTGGTCGTTACGATAACGACCCTTACCTTCGGAACCTGTAACGCTGAAGCCGGAAAACACGGCAGGATGATGAAGGGAGGGATGAGAGGTCACATGATGGGCGAGAGGGGACACATGGACAAGGTTAGCGTCAAGAGACACAGACTTTACATGCGCGGTGGCCTGCCCGCGGAGTACGCAGGTAAAACTAACCCCTACGAACCCACGCCGGACCTGATAAAGAGGGGGGAGGAGATATACATGCAACAGTGTAAGGCCTGCCACGGGGAAAGCGGCAGAGGGGACGGCCCGGCCGCTAAAGGGCTGGATCCCAAACCTTCCGACCTCTCCTTCATAATGAAAAGACACATAGCCACGGACGAGTACCTCTTCTGGACGATAGCAGAGGGTGGAAAGCCCATAGGCAGCACGATGCCTGCTTATAAGGGGATCCTGAGCGAAAAGGACATATGGGCTGTAATCCTGTATCTGAGAGACAGGTTCGGAAGGTAGGGTACGACTGTAGAATCGCCTTCCTATGAGGCTTGAAGATATTAAAACGGTAGGTGTAGTCGGCGCCGGAACCATGGGCAACGGCATAGCCCACGTCTTTGCCCTCGCAGGGTACAACGTCAAGCTCGCCGACGTTTCCGAAGGCTATCTGGAGAGGGCGCTCAGGACCATAGAGAAGAACCTCGGACGTCAGGCCAAAAAGGGCATAATCTCCGAGGAGGACATCCCCCAGGTCCTTTCCCGCATAACCACGACCACCAACCTTGAGGACTTCGCCGACGTTGACTTCGCCGTTGAGGCCGTCTTTGAAGACGAGAACGTTAAGAAGGACATTTTCAACAAACTCGGTGAGATAACCCGCCCGGACGTCGTCCTTACTTCCAACACCTCGTCCATATCCATAACCCGCCTGGCCTCTTACTCCGGTCGTCCCGAACTCTTCGCTGGCATGCACTTTTTCAACCCCGTACCCGTCATGAAACTCGTTGAGGTGGTCAGGGGCTACTCCACGAGCGACGAGACCGCAAACTTAGTGATAGAACTGGCTAAAAAACTCGGCAAGACGCCCGTTGAGGTGAAGGACTACCCCGGATTCGTCTCCAACAGGGTCCTCATGCCCATGATAAACGAGGCTATATGGGCGCTATACGAGGGGGTGGCCACGAAGGAGGACATAGACACCGTAATGAAACTCGGCATGAACCACCCCATGGGCCCCCTCACACTGGCCGACTTTATAGGTCTGGACGTCGTTCTTAACATCCTCCTGGTCCTGTACAACGACTTCAAGGACCCCAAGTACAGACCCTGTCCTCTGCTCGTCAAGATGGTTGAGGCCGGAAAACTCGGCAGGAAAACGGGAGAGGGGTTTTACAGGTACGAGTAGCATAAATGGAATTATAAAACAATATTCTCGCAATCCATCTACCGTATAATAGGGGAGTGAAAAGATTTTTTAGTGCGTTACTAATATTTTTGACCGTTTTGTTGGGACACCTATCTGCGCAGGTGCCACCCGTATCTTCGGCCGTGAGTACGTGGACCATGCACCACGGTGCCTCATCGCTCTCTGGCCTTCAGAGGCTGACGGGGGCAGTAACCGGGCCTCATCTGAGATGTTCCGCAACCCTGAGCACAGGAAGCGAGGGGGACCCGGCCGTCGGAGACGTTAATGGCGATGGCGCAAACGAGATCGTAGTTCTTACCTTTAGTGGTAGTAAGGTTATGGCTTTCAGAGGGACCGATTGTACCCTCCTGTGGACGAGAAACGTGGGGTCATCCACCGGATGGGGAACACCCGCCCTGGCCGAACTGGATCCGTCGTCTCCCGGTCTGGAGGTCGTGGTATTAAACGGAGGTACGCTTTACTCCATCCGGGGAACGGACGGAGCTGTACTCTGGAGCCGCTCCATTGGAACGAGTTACTCCCCGGCCACGGTTCAGGATATAGATGGAGACGGTCTGGGGGAGATCTTCGTCGTTGGAAGCCAGATATACGCCATCAGGGGAAACGATGGCTCTACTATATGGTCCCGCTCCGGATCTTCCAACTTCGCAAACGTCGCCGTCGCCGACATAGATGGGGACAGTGACTATGAGGTCATAACGGTAGCAGGTAGTACTCTCTACGTCCTCAACGCCTCCGATGGCTCAACTGTATGGACTTATCCGGTAGGGACGCAGGGGAACCCGGCCATAGCCGACGTTGACGGGGACGGGTCTCAGGACGTAGTGGTAGTTTCCGGGGGCGGAAACGTATGGGCGTTTAGGAACGACGGTACAACGATATGGTCGTGGGCCTCAGGATGTGGATCCTACTGGGGCTCCCTCAACTCTCCCACCATAGCAGACGTTACGGGGGACGGTATAAAAGACGTACTGTTTGGCTGTATGCCCTCTTCTACCGGCTATCTTTACGTACTCCGTGGAACCGATGGCACCTCGCAGTGGTCATACTCGGGGACCAGAAGCGGATATCAGGCACTCGGAAGAAAGATAGGGGACATTGACGGTGACGGTATTCTGGAGGTGATCGTTTCCGGTGCAAGATACGGTTCCAGCCCCCATCTGGTAATCCTTCAGGGTACAGACGGGTCAGTTGAATGGTCCTACGACGCCGATTACTTTGAGGGTCTATCCATAGCAGACGTGGACAACGACACCTGCATGGAGCTCGTTTCCAGCGGGGATTTTTCAAGTGGTAGATTGTACGTCTTTGACTCCTCCACGCCCACGTCGGGGTGTAGCGTACTGGGGGAAGGGGGAGATCTCGGAACGGAAGAGCATATAAACACCCCTCCCCTCACGCTTAAGGTTGAGAGGATCAAAGGATACGGCCTCAAGGTGTACGTAGGGCGAGAAATACCGGTTTCGGTGTACACGACCGACGGACGTCTGATAAGTCGGAAAGTGGCGAAAGGTGGGACACTCACCCTGAAGTTAAAAGCCGGTACGTATATAGTCGTAGCAGGTAGTATACAGAAAGCCGTGGTGGTATTCTGAGACCCTAACCCGGCACCCTGTTGAGTACCTCCTCCACCTCCTCGTCGCTTAGTTGGTGGAAGTCCTCGTAAAAGGCTCCCACAGCGAAGAAGGGGGTTTCAACCACCTGAGGGACAACCACATCGTCGTAGTATCGTCCCACGTTAACGTAGGCGGAGTCCGATGCTACGGGTACGGCAAGTATTAACCTATCCGCCCCGGCGTTTCTCAGATACTCTGCTGCTGCTATAACCGTGAACCCCGTTGCTATGCCATCGTCCACCACTATAACCCTTTTACCCGCAACCTCCTCCGGACTAATACCCCTGAACCTAACGTGCTTTTCCTTCGCCTCCCTGAGAGCCACCCTCTTTATCTCCTCAAGGTCGTCGTAATCCACCCCCATGAGGTTCATATACCCCTCGTCCACCACGAAACTCCCGTCCACGGCGATCGCCCCGAAGCCGGATTCGGGGGAGTAAAATGGGGCCAGCTTCTTGACACCCACGGTGCGCAGGGGAAGTCCGAAGGATACGGCTATCGGATAGGCCACGGCCACACCTCCCCGCGGTATGGCCACAACGATGTCGCCGGTTATTCCCCTCTCCTTTAATAGTTCCGCCAGTACCTCTCCTGCCTCGTACCTGTCCCGGTACACCCTCATTCACAGTATTTTAAACTCGCCCTACCCACCGTATGGGCTTAGAATTGAGAGTTCGGACGTGGAAGATAGGATAAAGGACTTTATGATTGATCTGGGCTTTGACCTCGTGGGTATAGCCTCCCTGCTTGACTTTCCCCCTCAGAGATCAAGGGAGAGACTGATAAGGTGGATAGAGGAGGGAAGGTACGCCGACATGGTATGGATGAGGGAAACGGCCGAAGTACGCCTTGATCCCCGAAGGATAATGCCTGCCGCCGCATCCGTTATAGTCGTTGCTCTTACCTACGGGAAGGAGCGGGTTAATCCGGACTTAAAAATGAGCCGATACGCCACACGGAGGGACTACCACAGGGTATTTAAAAAGCTCCTCAGGAAGTTCGTTAAATGGGCGAAGGGGAAGTTCGGCGGTGAGTACTTTATATTTTCGGACTCCGCCCCCGTAATGGAGCAGGATATGTCAGTCCTCGCCGGCCTTGGGTGGATAGGTAAGAACTCCTTACTGATAAACCCCGACCTCGGTCCCAATCTCCTGCTCGGTGGCGTCCTTACGGACCTGGCCCTAATACCCGACGACCCCTTTCCGCACGACTGGTGTGGGAGGTGTACCCGGTGTGTAGAGGCCTGCCCTACGGGTGCCATACTTCCGGACAGGACGGTGGACGCCCGACGGTGCATCTCCTACTGGACGATAGAGTACAGAGGGGAGGAGTTTCCCCCCGGTGTAAATACCCACGGATGGATATTCGGTTGCGACGTGTGTACGGACGTATGCCCCTGGACGTCCAGAACCCCGGCGAGGGCGAACCCCCACCTGAGGGCGAAGGAAGACCGGTTCCTGAACCTGAAACCCGAAGACTTCCTTCACATGGACGAGGGGGAGTTCAGGGAGAGGTTCGCCGGCACCCCCATAATGAGGGCGGGACTTAAAGGTATGCGACGGAACGTACTGGCCGCCTTAAAAGGGAAAGGTTAAACTACACTTCCCCCTTTGCCAGCTCCCGGATGAACTTGACCACCGAGTCCACGTTGGCCTTACTGCCGGGGAAGTACCCCCTCGTGAAACCGTTCTGATCAACCACGTGTATTCTGTCGGTGTGGTCTATGAAGTAAGTGTTCCTATCCGGTACGGGGCGTATGGTGTACTCTATGCCCATAAGTTTCATTATGCTGTCGGTTATGAGCGTATCACCCGTGAGGAAGTACCAGTTGCTCTCATCCACCTTGTAGAGTCTGGCGTACTCTTTTAACACCTCAGGAGTGTCCCGCTTCGGGTCAAAGGTTATGCTCAGGAAGACCACCTTTTCCTTCAGGGACGGATCGGCGTTGACCTCCTTCTGTATGCGACGCATGTTGTCCGTTATGAAAGGACAGATATCCGGACAGTGGGTGTAGATGTACCCCACAACTAAGATCTTACCCTTGAGGTCGGAGAGGTTCACGTCCCGGCCGTTCTGGTCCTTTAGAGTGAAGTACAGGGGGAACCGGCGGAGGCGCTCAGTCTTCACGTCCATCCGGCGGTAGGCATCACCGGCCTGCATGAATACAGTGTAGGTGTCCTTCTCAGGTGTGGAAGAAGCCTTCTCCTCCTTTTTCCCACCACACGAGGTTATTAACAACGCTCCGATCAGAAGTATCGCCCTTCTCATAGGAACGGATTCTACGACCGACGTACGAGGACTTTCGGTCATATAATGCTTCCCTGTGTGGGAGAAGGCTGCGGAAAAGTACAAAATAGACGCGGAGGAGATTGAGAGGGTCGCAAACGTAAAGAAGAACCTTGAGAAGCTCGGAAACGATCTAACGTTTGCAGATGTCCCGGAACACGTTCGCACCAAACACGTCCACCGTCTCCACCCCTACCTCGGCAAGTTCATCCCCCAGCTGGTTGAGGTTTTCCTTAAGAAGTTCTTCCGGCCGGGGGATACCATCTTAGACCCCTTTTCGGGGTCGGGTACTACGCTCGTTGAGGCTAACGTCCTCGGCATCAACGCCGTTGGCATAGAGCTCTCCCCTTTCAACGTCTTGATTCAGAAGGTTAAGACCCAGAAGTACGATATACCCCTCCTTGAGAGGGAGCTGAAGGATGCCCTGAGGAGGCTTGAGGACTTCAGGGAACGTAGAAGGAGCCTCTTCCCACGCCGGAACGAAATGGAGATTGACACGGAGAACGTGAGCGATTACCTTAAGAAGTGGTACAGCCCACAGGCCTTAAGGGAACTCCTGTTCTACAGGGAGATACTGAAGGATTACACCTATTCGGACGTTATGAAGGTAATACTCTCAAGGGCGGCGAGGTCCTCCCGGATGATACCCCACTACGAGCTGGCCCGTCCCAAGGAGCCGGTTTATGGCCCCTACTGGTGCAAAAAGCACAAACGGATATGCGAACCCGTAAGGGAGGCCTATAAGTTCATAAGGAGGTACACCTACGATACCCTTAAGAGGATAAAGGAGTTTGACCGGATAAGGACGGATGCGACCGTAGAGATATTTCAGGGGGATACCCGGTACATTTTCCTGCCTGAAGGTATGGAGTTTGACGGTATTTTCACATCTCCACCTTATATAGGCGTCATAGACTACCACGAGCAGCACAGGTACGCTTACGAGCTTCTCGGATTTCCGAGGTACGACGACAAAGAGATAGGGCCAGCCTCAAAGGGACAGGGGAAGAAGGCGCGGGAGGAGTACTTCAGGGATATGGTTCAGGCCTTCGGGAACGTTCTAAGGTACGTAAAACGCAACGGGAAGGTGTTCGTAGTGGCCAACGACAAGTTCAACCTATATCCGAAGATAGGGGAGGAGGTGGGTTTAAAGCTGTTGGACGTCTTTCACAGGCCAGTCCTTATGCGTACGGAGAGGACGGGCAAAACCTACTACGAGAGTATTTTTTACTTCGTGTACGAGGGGAAACCATGAAAGCCGAAGTCCGGGATGAGATCAAAACTCTCCTCATAGAAACTGTGAGGGCGAAACTTAAGAACTATAACCCGGAAACGGAATACATGCCCTTTCACCACAGGCTAATAGGAAGGGATAAGTACGCCATATTCTCCTTCATTCAATCCATAAATACGACTTTCGGTATGTCCATCTGGGAGCAGACGGCGGAGATACTTGCAAAAGGTGCAGGTTTCACCGTTGAAAGACAAGTTGACGTTCTGAACGGCGAGTTAAGACCCTGTAGGTCAAGGAAAAAGGCGGAGCGCTGGATATTCGCCGAAATGATGAGATTCATAGACGGATACATGGAGGAACTACTATCCGGACGTCGCGATGCGGATAAGGAATATGAACTACGTACCTTAAGAAGTTTGAGGAAAGGCAAAACCATCAACGTCGCAAAAGACTGTGCCGATCTTTACATCCTGACATCTGACGGCTCGGAGTACTTCATAGACATAACTTCCGTAAAACCTAACAGAAAGGAATTCAAGGCTATGAAGAGGAAGCTCCTTATCTGGCAGGCTATACGTCTAAGCGGGAATCCGGACGTACAGGTTGAAGGGAGACTCGCCGTACCTTATAACCCTTACCATCCCAAACCTTACGAGAGGTGGACCTTGAAGGGCCTTTACGATCTGGATCACGGTGAAGTTCTGGTGGGGGAGGAGTTCTGGAACTTCGTGGCAGGTGCTAAGGTTTACGGGGACCTTCTGGAGGTTTTCTCGGAGGCCGGGGAGGTATTGCGCCCGGAGATAGAAGGGTTCTTCTCCCGGTTCAGAGAGTAAAGTATACACTCTACCTTTCGGTCATATAATACACAACGTTGCTGGCCGTACTCTTATCCTTCTCCACCAACCTCAACAAGGCACTCTGGATGTTTCAGAACGCACGGCAGGACAGTACGGGCGCTTACTACTACGTTATGAGCGACGGGTCTAAGGTTTACTTCACGGTTAACCCCGACCTACAGAGGATGCTCAACACCCTCCTGGCCACCTATCCGAAGGAGTACGAAGGTATAGCCCTCGTGGACGCTACGAGTGGGAAGATACTGGCTATAGGTGGACGGTACGAAGGAAACCCCTCCCTCAGGTCCTTCAAGATGAACGACTATCCGGCCGCATCCGTCTTTAAGGTGATCACGTCCGTGGCCGCCATGGAGATACTCGGTGTGGAGCCGTGGGACTCCCTACCCTTCTGCGGGCCGGTATACCGGAGACGTCCACACAGATGGTTGAACTGTAAGAGGGATACACTACCTAAAACTACGTTCGCCCTCGCCTTCGGCCGATCCAACAACCCCGTATTCGGAAGGCTCGCGGTCAATATCGGGAAAACCTCCCTGATGGAGGTGGCCCACAGGTTCTACTTTGACGACACCCTCTTCGGCCTGCCTATGGGATACGTGGAGTGGGAGAGGGTTAGGACGGACAGGGACCTCGCCCTCCTCGGAAGCGGCTTTGATTACAGCTATCTGAACCCTCTCCAGGCCATCCTGATAGGTGAGGCCATGGCTACGGGCCTCATGTGGAGGCCCTACATCGTGGACTACGTGGAGAAGGACGGGGAGATCGTTTACAGGTCCACCCCCCAACTCCTGAACGCCCCGTTTGACAGAACGGTACTTAACCGTCTCAGGGAGATATCCCGTTTCACGGTGGACAGCGGTACGGTGCGGAAGATCTTTTACGACAGGAACGGGACCCGGCTCCTTCCCGTCTCCGTTGGGGGTAAGACCGGAACCCTGACGAGCCGTAAGTACAGGGCTTTAACCGAATGGTTCGTGGGGTTTGCTCCCGTGGAGAGGCCGGAGGTGGTGGTGGTGGCCTTTTCTATGGACGGATCTTTCGTTAACGTGAAAACCCCCTATCTGGCCATGAGGATGCTTCAGGGGTACTTCGTGGGTAAGTTTGAGGGAAAGCCCGTCTCCTACAAGCGTTTCAGGAGGAGGTACCGCAGGCGCAGTCGCGGTGGATAGGGAGTCCGGCCTCCACGACCACCTATAAAATAAAACACTATGAGGAAGGGAATTTTTGTCTTTGCGATAGTATTTCCGACGGTTCTCGTTGCACAGACGGTCGTGGATTACAGGCCTCCGCAGAAGCCGACCTATTACAGGCCGTACAAGCTGTTTATAGGGCCTACGGCCGACGTACTTCCCGGGGGTACGTTCTGGCTTTACGGTGGGGCCTTCTTCATGAACTGGTCGGAGTACGGTATAGGTCAGGGGGTGTTCAACGTGGGTATAGCCGACATAGTTGAGGTCAAGATGTCCGTGGGCCGGCTCCTTTCCAACCTGTCCACCGGTGGGGCGAACGAGTTCGCAACCGCCATGAGGGTTAAAATAGTAGATACCCGCTACTTCAAGACCGGTGTGGAGCTCCGCCTCGCCCCCGTGATAGGTCAGACCGAAGAGGACGTTCTGGTCGTTAAGGATACGAGTACCGGTGATTACGACTACTACCCCTTCACCCGGGACTTCAGGAGCAGATCGGCCACCCTCTTCGTCCCCGTTACGCTTTACTGGGGCAAGTTCACCTTCGCCTTCGGAGGCTCCATAACCCAGTACGGCACCACCATAAAGATCCTCGGCGGTCTACCCGACACTTCCGATAACTGCGCGGCGAACCCCCAGTACGACTGCGAGGAGTTAAAACGTATATACCGCAGTACGGCCTTCAGATCGTCAACCGAGGAGGAGAGGAGTACCTTCTACGGTGGGTACGGAGGGATCTCCTACAGGTGGAAGGACAACACCGAGCTGATAGGCGAGGTCCACATGCTTCCGAGGGTGATATACCGCACCCGTCTGAAGAACACGAGCGATACGCTTCCGGCTTACGAGAAGTGGTCCCTGGCGAACAGATACAGCGAGAACGGTTTCGCCCCGGTAGTTCTGACGTTCGCCGGTATGAGGTACTCCATGAACCGTTACATATCGGTGGATGCCGGGATAGTTCTTCCCTACGACCCTACCAGACAGGCCCAGCCCCTTGACCTGCTGAACGCCATGATCCACGCCAACGTTAACCTGATATTCAGCCTGAGCGATATTAAGAACGCTCTCTCCCAGTAGGGGGGTGTGGGTATGGTATTACTTTTGCTTTCCGACGTCATCACTATGGGGTTTGACAGTCCGGAGAACGTTGAGAGGTACGCGGATGTGGTTGATAGCCTCAAGGCCCTGACGGGATGGGGGGTCATCGTTGTGGGAGATGGGGACTCCGTATTCGTGGGGGACAGCCTACTCGGAACGGCCCCCCTCCTCTTCAAACCCGACAGTTTCCCCGTATCCATCAGGACGAAAAGGGGAAAGGCCGATAGGACCTTCTACATTGACACGGACACCACAACCCTCGTAATCGTATACGCTTCTCCGTATACGGGTGGAGAGCAGGAGTTAAAGGGAAAGAAGGAGGAGGTACACCTTCCCGCCCACGAGGAGGAAGGGGACGGCCTGGTGTTCAACCTGCACGGGAAACGTGTCGTAATAGTTAAGTCCGTCACGAAGGGCTGGAGCATGGTGAGGACCTTTACGGATACCCTCACCCTCAAGTACTACTGGCCACACGTAGACAGCCTCGTACGACAGGTAAAGGGCAGGGGAATCGTCTTTATCGGAGCCGTGGACATAAAGGTGGACGGCGTTAAGTATCCCGGCAGGACGAAGCTGATAAACAACGTTCCGGGAGGTCGCCACAAGGTTATCGCAAAGGGTATAGCCGGCAGGGTGAGAGCCTACGTGGACATGGACCGGGCGGACGTGGTCGTGTTCATCCTCGCCCCCTCACCCAAACAGTTCGTAAGCATGAAAAGGATGGCCGTTCCGGAATTCGGGCCGGGGGTTTACGGATGTGCCGGAGCCATGGTAGGAGGGGCCGTGGGATGTTGCGTCGCTTCCCCTACGGGATCCCCGCAGATCGGGTGCGTAGCCGGGAGCATTTTGGGTGGTCTGATAGGTATCCTAATCGGTTCCTCCTGTATGTAGCAGCCTTACAATCGCCTCCTTAGATGCCGAACGTCAAAATAGCCGTAAGGGATCTCAGGTTCTATTACAGCGGTAAACGGGTCCTCCACGGTATTACGATGGATATATACGAGAAGAAGATCACTGCCATCATAGGACCCTCCGGGTGTGGAAAGACCACCTTCGTGCGGGTTCTGAACCGTATATACGAGACCATAGAGGGGGCGAGGGCCGAAGGGGAAGTCCTCCTTGACGGTGAGAACATCCTTAGTAAGGATTACGACGTCATAGCCCTGCGCAGCAAGGTGGGAATGGTCTTCCAGAAGCCCAACCCCTTCCCCAAGTCCATATACGAGAACGTGGCCTTTGGTCTGAGGATAAGGGGTATAAGGAAAAAGGCCATCTTAGACGAGAAGGTTGAGGACGCCCTGCGGAAGGCCGCCCTCTGGGACGAGGTGAAGGATCGCCTCCACGACCACGCCTACTCCCTCTCCGGGGGACAACAGCAGCGACTCTGCATAGCGAGGGCGTTAGCGGTTGAACCGGAAGTTCTCCTATTTGACGAGCCTACCAGCGCCATAGACCCGGTGGGGACCGCCCGTATTGAGGCCCTCATGAAGGAACTCTCAAAGAGTATAACCGTCGTCTTAGTTACCCACAGCATGCATCAGGCCGCACGCATATCCGATTACACGGCCTTCTTCCACAGCGGCAACCTCATAGAGTTCGCCCCAACGGCCGAGCTGTTCACAAGACCTAAAAATAAACTCACGGAGGATTACATCACCGGAAGGTTCGGTTGATGCGGGTACTCCTCTTCGGTTACTTCACCAGGGAGATGGGGGGAAGAGGTACGGGAGGGGTAGCCACCTACGTGAGGGACATAGCCGTTGGCCTTAAAGGAAAGGGATACGAGGTGGCCATATGGGGAGAGAACGCCCGCTTCTGGAGGCGGAAGTGGAGAGGTATAACCCTCTACGGCGCCCCGAACAGGTACCTCCTGCCCCTTGAGTGGATGCGCAGCCCCACGTTGAAAGTGAACAGGAGATGGTTCTGGGGTCTCAGGAGGGACAGGATATTAAAAGACTTTAAACCTGAAATCGTACACTCCCATTCTCCCCATCACGTTATAACTCCGACCCTGAAGGCGGATAATTTACCTCTCGTCATCACTTTCCCTTCCATACATTTCTACAAGTTCGCCCCCAACGGTAAGATCCGGGAGGAGGCGTACAGGAACTACAGGGCGTCAATAGATAGGGCGGATTACGTCCTGTTTCTGAGCAACAGGGCGAGGGAGGAGGTCCTCTCCCTGTTTGACGTGCGTAAACCCACGAAGGTCATATATCCCGTGGTTGACACGTCCCGGTTCCGTCCCATCCCAAAGGACAAGGCGCGAAAGACTCTGGGCCTTCCCGAAGACGGAGTACTCATAGGTTTCGCCGGACTCCTGACAGGAAGGAAGGGGGAGGATCTCCTGATAGAGGCCTCCCGTGGGAAGAACTGGATCCTCGTGTTCGCCGGTGGGGGGCCGGGCATTGATAGGGCCAGGGCCATGTGTGAGGAGGTGGGTTGCCGGGTGGTGTTCCTCGGAGACCTTGAGGGAGACAGGATGCTCTACTTTTACAACGCCGTGGACGTGTTCGTTCTTCCCTCCCGCAGCGAGACCTTCGGCATAGTCGTAATAGAGGCCATGGCATGCGGCAGGACGGTGGTGGTCTCGGAGGAGGTACCGGAGGATGCCGCACCGGAGGGTCTGGCCTATCGGGTGAAGCTCACACCGGAGGACGTTAGAAGGGGAGTAGAGATGGCCCTCTCCTCACCGATAGAACCGGAGAAACTTATCTCCCACGCCCGGAAGTTCTCCGATACCGAAAGGTTCGTGAAGGATCATCTGAGCGTGTATCGGGAGGTTCTGGGGAGGTAGGACTTGCACGTGGGTATGCAAGATGACTCCCGAATAGTACGGAAACTCCTCTAAAATATCCGCGATGGGATAAGGTGGGTTCCCCTTCTCTTTCTCCTTACGGCCTGCTCCCTCGGAATAAGGAGAGATCTACCGGGAGATAACGCGGAGGCAACTGGTACCATCGTCCTCGGCTTCGTGGCCCCCGGAGGACACGGGGACGTTTCTATAGGCGGGAACCTATTTAAGGAGCCGCCAGCGGGGTTGAGCAGGGCGACTGACGGCCTCCTTTACCTCACCTACCAGCTTATGCCCTATCCCCGTCGCCTCAAACGGAGCCGGATTCCTCTCCTATCCCCCGGATTCTCCGTGGGCTACGCCCACAGGACGGATACGGACCATAACCTCTACCTATCCGGGAACCTTGAGGTCAACTTTATGAGATATTACGGCAGGGAAGCCTATAACTTCGGCCTCCTCTTCTTTGGTATCAGGTACCAGACCTTCTTCCCGGTATCTGGAAACGGTATCCGCACAGGTCTGGGACTGGAGTTCGGCTTTAGGGGAGCGTGGTGGAGGGCCCCGTGGTGAGGAAGGCGTTGGCGTTTACTCTCCTTATCTTTACGCTCACGTCCTGCATGTCGCTTGCCGTTACCTTTCCCCATGCCGATGTGGGTGTGGTGTCCCCTCCCGACGGCAGCGTCGTTCCGGATACGTTTACGTTCACCTTCTACGCCTACGGGGAGGGCCTTACCTTCGGAAAGGAGGTGGTTTACGGTTTTCCGGATGGCCCCGTGGAAAGTAGCCGCTTTCCCGAATGTTCCCGTGTGAAGGCCGAAGTACTGGTGAACGGCAAGGTGATTGAGAGGGTAGAGGGGTGCGATACCATCGTCAAAAGCGTGGCCGTATCCGTTCAGGGTGAGACCGTCAACGTGGAGGTACGGAGTGGCGGGAAGGAGGGGAGGGCGACCTATACGGTCCTGCGCCCCTACCCCTACGTCGTTTCCGAAGTTTCAGATAATACCGTAAGGGAGGGAAAATCCGATACTGCCAGTCTGTCTATAAACGCAAGCCGGAAGGTGAAAGTGGCGGATTACTACCTCCTCGTCGGATGGGATACGGGAACGGCAACCCTGTACTCGTGGGGGGATACGCTGAGGGCCCTTCTGAAGGGGCTGGACTTTGAGATCTATCCCGTGGGCAGGTACGCCCTCGTGTACGTGGTTCTGGACAGCGCGTGGGGGTACGCCCTCATCTCGCGCGATACCGTCCTGCTGTACCGCACCTTCTCCGGGTACGGCTCCCCTCTCAGGCCACAGGTATGCTCTAATGGGGTGGCTTTTCTGGTAAAAGACGCCTGGATAACTGCGGACACATCGGGAAGGGTTTCCACGGCGAGCGTACCGATCCGGTCGTACGCCGGTATGGGATGTATGGACGGACTTCCTCATATTGCCTACAGGTCCGGTTCAACTCTGGACTTCGTTGGAAGGGACAGTTTCAGTCTCCCTGTACCGGACACCGGCCTCACTTATACCCTGAGTTCCTTCTACGGGGAAGGGGAACGGATCCTGTACCTCGGAGTACACGGATCAAGATCAACCGTCCTCGTCCCTTACCTCTGGAACGGTGATGGATGGATCAGGACGTACTTTCCCGTAAGGGAGATATTCCTGACGTGCTATCCCCCCGGTATCGGGTGCATCCTTCCCTTTCCCGTTCCCCTGTTTCAGAGGGGTGAACCCTGCGTTTACACTATCAATCCGCCGCAGGCTATGCCCGGAGGCTTCAGGTTCCACGAGAGGACCTACAGGGTGGAGTTCAGGGAGGAGTAGACCGGTTGGACTCCCGACACCCTTATCCTTCCCGGCGTATGCACAGGGTTCCGACAGGGGAGTTTGACCTCGGACTGACACTGACGAGCGGGCAGACCTTCTACTGGGGACACCTTGACGGTGAGGACTTCGTATTCGGGAAACCGGACTCTGAGGGGTTCTGGTGGGGGGTAGTGCGCCGAACGGTGTGGAGGGTGAAACAGGATGGGGATACGCTCGTACTGGACAGGGGAGATGCCGATACGGTCAGGGAGGTATTCGGTCTGGGAGAAGACCTCCAGGTCCTGAGGGCCAGAGCGGAGGAGATAGGGGACGATCCCCTTTTAGAGGCCTTGAAAGAGTATCCCGGACTCCGTATGATGCGGCAGGATCCGTGGGAGATGCTCGTATCCTTCATGCTCTCCCCCCAGAACAGGGTGGAGGCCATAGCGAGGGGAACCTACATCCTGGCCCGCGCCCTCGGGGAGGAGGGGGACGGCTTGCCTCTGTATCCGGAGCCGGAGAGGTTGTCGGAGGCTCCCGACGACCTTCTGAGGAGCCTGCCTGTCAGGTACGAGGCTCAGGCCTTCCGGTTGAGGGAGGTGGCCAGAATACTGCGGGATGATCCTCTCTTCTGGGACAGAATGCCCGACGATTACTACGAGAGGCGTAAGTACCTGACCAGTCTTCCGGGAGTGGGGAACAAGATAGCCGACTGCGTCCTCGCCTACGGCCTTGGAGACGGCAGGGCCGTCCCCGTGGACACCCACATCCTGAAGATATCCCGAAAGTTCTACGGCTTTGAGGTTAAGGGTAAGAGCCTGACCGAGAGGGTGTACAACGCCATAGGGGACTTCTACAGGGATAGGTACGGGGATAAAGCCGCTCTCGCCCAGCTATACCTGTACGCCCTATCACGAAAACCGAACGTTAAAAGGTAGTAAGAGGAACATACTTTTAAGGTACTTTGGGGCAGCGAATTGGTGAAATGGAAGGTGAGGATGGAACGGATCCATCTGGTGGGATACGGGGAAGGACGTTAAGGGACGACGCAGAAACAGATTGTAAATTGAGGTACTCAGGGATATTATACAGTAGTTTCGCGCTTAGACAGAGAAGAGGGGATTGCGTTGAGGCTGAAGGGCGGCTCTACCGAGCCATCGTAATCGTTGCTGAAGGGAGAAAGGGGAAATACCCTTAAAGAGTCTAAGCCTCTCAAGGAGGAAGAAACCACGAAAGGCAAGGG
>JALWYV010000033.1 GCA_027003075.1 Caldifarciminota bacterium
GATATGCTCTCCGGGGAGCAACTGCCGAGGATCTGCTGATGCACGAGCTAACCATCCTCCAGGCCATATACCTCTCCCTTGAGAGGGTGGCCCGTCAGTACGGGGCGAGGAGGGTCGTAAGCTTCAAACTGGAGATAGGGGAGATGGCCAACGTCGTCCCCGAACTCCTTGAGGACGCCTTTGAGGTCCTGAAGGCCGCCGAACCGCTCCTGAAGGACGCAAGGATGGAGTACGAGATCGTACCCTTGACATTGATGTGTCTTGAGTGCGGATACACCGGCCCGTGGAGGGACAGGACGGTGGCCTGCCCGGAGTGCGGATCTGCCATCGTCAGGGTGATAGACGGGGAGGATATTCTCCTAAGGGACGTTGAGCTTGACGTACCGGAAGACCATGAAGAGGATAAAGGTTGACGTTAAACGGGAAGTGTTAAGGGCCAACGATATGCTGGCCGAGACGCTCCGCAGGGAGTGGAAGGACAGGGGGATACTGGTCGTAAACCTCCTCTCCTCCCCCGGCTCCGGAAAGACCGCCCTGCTTGAGAGGACGGTTGAGGCCCTGAAGGATAAGTACCGCGTCCTCGTCTTGGAGGGGGACATAGACACGGAGAGGGACGCCGAGAGGATAAGGGCGAAGGGTGTTGAGGCCGTCCAGATAACCACGGGTGGGACGTGCCACCTTGAGGCCAACATGGTGATGCGGGCGTGGGAGGAGGTGTCCGGGGAGGACTGGGACTTCCTGTTCATAGAGAACGTGGGGAACCTGATATGTCCGGCCGGATTTGACCTCGGGGAGCATTTAAGGGTGGTACTCATCTCCGTACCGGAGGGGGACGACAAGCCGGCCAAGTACCCCAAAGCCTTTATGACCTCCCGATGGCTCGTCCTTACGAAGATGGACCTCCTCCCCTACTTTGAGTTTTCACCCGAAAAGGTGATAGAGGAGGCGAGGAGGCTCCGCCCGGACCTGCGGGTGTTCAGAACGTCCGCAAAGACGGGCGAGGGCATAGACGAGTGGGTGGAGGCTTTAGAGGGGGCTTTGAATGATCTAAGAAGGTAGCTCGCTTCGGCTCGTTAATCGGGGTTATAATAGCAATCATGAAAACCTTCAAAGATATCATCGCAAGGCTTGAGAGGATGGTTGAGATGTTGGAGGCGGAGAAGGAAGTTGTGGTAGAGGAGTTCAAGGTACGTCCTCCTCTTTCACCGGAGGAGATAGAAAAGGTCGTCGCCAGAGCCAGAGGGGAAAACATAGAAGTCCCTGAAGACGTTCTGGACTTCTACTCCGTGTGCAACGGGTTCGTCCTCAGGTGGAATCTTAAGAAGCTGGAGGATGAGTTGGAGGTGGTAGGTACGGCCGACGTTCTACCGATGGAAGACGTGTTTTCCGATTGGGAAGGCAGCCTGTACTTCAGCGATGAACCGGGGCTTAACGAAAGGGACGGGTACGACCTGACCAGAGCCAAAGTCTTTGACGCTTTTATTGAGGAAGCGGGCATCTTGCTCTACTTCGGCGACTCATCGGAGAAGGACTACGAGATGCTCTACCACTACTACGGCGAAGGGGTAAAACCCCTCGGATGGTCCCTGAAGGAGTACCTGAACAACCTCATAAGGATGAGGGCTTTGTGGTACTGGCAATCGGATCTGATTGAGGCGGAGGGGAACGTCCTTGAAGCTTTTGATTGGAACGACATCGCTCCTGAGATTTACGGCGCCGGTCTGGCTGATCTCGTAAAGGATATACTTCTGCGGGAGGTTTAGAACCGCAGATCCGAACACAACCTCTCAGGTTTTTGGGCGGGCAAACCTTGTTTCACTTCAGAGAGGCCGATCAGCTGACGCACGTACCCACCGCGCACCAACAGCCTGCGACCCTTGACTTCGGCGTCGGCCGGAGGCTCCCTGTAGGTGCGGATTAGACGTATGATGAGGATTCTATTGCGGTCTTGTAAGGTAAGGGGTTAGTCTGCCTTATAATGCCCAACCTGTGGCCTTAAAGGATTTCCTGAAACGGCTGGAAGATCAGAGAGTAAAAAGGCTAATCAAAGCCGTTGCCGGTTCCTTACAAGGAAATCTCCCTTTAACGGTTATAGGTACGATCCTCCTCTACGTGATGCAGGAGGATGAGGAGGAGGGCTTAAGCAGCATAGAGGACATCCTTTCACGTCTCCCCGAAGGGCTGGAGGTAGGAGAGACGGAGGCCTATACTATATATAGGGCGTTAAGCGTAATCCGGTGGGTGCTGACCAAGGGGCGGGACGAGGATGTTGTTGAATTGAGCGACCTTATCGTATCGGAGCCTAAAGAGGCGGCGCAGCGAGTTATCGCCCTATACAAGGAGGAGGCGAAGGCTTACGATGAGAAGGAGCTGGAGGACGTACAGGGATATATAGAAAAAATCTTTGAGATGGTGAAGGAAAACAAGGACTTTGAAGGCGTGCGGATGTTCAGAAAATGGCTTAGAAATAGGCGTCAGTACCTTATGGCCAACATTATAGCCAAACTTTCGGATATTATTAGAGGAACCTTGAGGCTTGAGTCCCGTACGATTAGAATTCCAGATAAACCTAAAATTGAGAACCCTAATGATCTCCAGCTAAGGCATCTCAAAGGTAGCAAACGGCTGATTCCGTATTCGGGTAAGGGGTTCAGGAAGCGGAAGGATGAGCTGGTAGGGTGGGCGAGAAGTCTTAAGGATACGGAGCATAAAGTTGGGGTCAGGGTGATTGAGGGGGAAGGTGGAGCAGGGAAAACCCGTCTCGCCTACGAGGTTATATACGAGTTGATAAAGGGGGGAAAGGTGTTGGGGGTTGGACAGGAAGAGAAGTGGACTGGGCTGCATATTAACCCTACTTTTTACAATGAGATAATGGGCAATAACGTGATAAAGTACGGGATTTTCTGCGCAAATTTGCCCAAGATAATCCTAATTGACTATTTTGAAATGTGGGATGAAGATTTGATAGAAACCTTCTTAACGGATCTTCTGGAAACCTGTGGCCTTCACAGGGACAAGCCTATAGCCGTAATATTCGTGGGGCGGAGGTTTGAAGGGTCGTATTTAGAGAGGGCGATGACAGACTCCACGAATAGGGGGCCAATTGCTGATCTCTGGGAAGATATTTTCGGTAAAACTGCAGCTACAGGGGAGGGGAAATTAAATCTTGGAACTACGACCGAGAGGGATAGGGAAAGGGGTATGTCTAAGGAGGATAGGGAAGAGATTTTCAAGGCGGCCGTTGAAGTCTTCAACAGGATCTACGACGTTAATAAGGATGCGGATGGGTTCAAAGAGTATCCGGATACTCCCCTTGGCGTAATCCTGATGGCCCTGCTGTACGTAAGCGGCAAAGAGAGTTTTTCGGAGAAGGGAAGTACTAAGACTGTAGAGGTGCTGAAAAATACGTGGGAGAAGTGGGAGAAGAGTAGGTGGGATGGGGTTATTGAAACGTTCAGCCCAAGTGAGATACCCAGCCGTGCTAAAAAACGTGTAAAGCAGGATATAGAAGCTCTGTTAATAGCTGCAACTTTTTTGGACGGATTGGATATAAAGGATAACAGCGTAGAAAGGTTGAAATCCAAACTCACATTTGGTAAAGGCGAGAGATTTGAGTACGTTATAGAGCCTATTCTACAACAAACAGGCTGGCTGGTAGGCAACACCATCCACCCCATAGAGCCTGATCCAGTGGCGGACGTTGTGATTTCCGAAATTGCGGACGAGGAAACCTTGAGGAACATCCTTGATGCCATACTGCCCGGAGAGGGTAGTACGAAGGAGGAGATTGAGAAGGCTGCTGAAGTGTATTGGAACGTTCTGAACGTCTTAACGAGGGCGTGGTGGAGGCATCTGTTGTACTGGGAGGAGGGGGAGGAGGATGCGAAGGCGAGGGACAAACTCCTTAAGCTCCTTGAGTTCGTCCATCAAAAGCTGAAGGGACTTCCGGAGGAAGTAAGGCACAGGATCATTCTTGATATGTACAAGCACGTAGTAGAAACCGAGTTCAGCGTTTTACGTGGAGAAATATTTGCAACCATTACTGAAGAGGTGGCTAAAATTTACGCTAAACTTGCAAAACACAATCCTGACAAGTACCTGCCTTACTTGGCTATGTCCCTTAACAACCTTGGGACGATGTACTCTTCTCTTGGCAAATACGAAGAGGCCTTGAAGGCAACTAAAGAGGCCGTTGATATTTACATAAAACTGCCCAACGAGTACCTGCCTTACTTGGCTATGTCCCTTAACAACCTTGGAAATATATACTCGGACCTTGGCAGATACGAAGAGGCCTTGGAGGCGACTAAAGAGGCCGTTGATATTTACGAAAAACTGGCAGAACATAATCCCGACAAGTACCTGCCTTACTTGGCTATGTCCCTTAACAACCTTGGGACGATGTACTCTTCTCTTGGCAAATACGAAGAGGCCTTGGAGGCGACTAAAGAGGCCGTTGATATTTACGAAAAACTGGCAGAACATAATCCCGACAGGTACCTGCCTTACTTGGCCATGTCCCTTACTAGCCTTGGGACGATGTACTCTTATCTTGGCAGATACGAAGAGGCCTTGGAGGCGACTAAAGAGGCCGTTGATATTTACATAAAACTGGCAAAGCACAATCCCGATAAGTACCTGCATGACTTGGCCGGCTCCCTTAACAACCTTGGAAGGGATTACTCTTATCTTGGCAGATACGAAGAGGCCTTGGAGGCGACTAAAGAGGCCGTTGATATTTACATAAAACTGGCAGAACACAATCCTGACAAGTACCTACCTTACTTGGCTATGTCCCTTAACAACCTTGGAAGTGATTACTCTTCTCTTGGCAGATACGAAGAGGCCTTGAAGGCGACTAAAGAGGCCGTTGAGATCCGTAGAAAACTGGCAGAATACAATCCCGATAAGTACCTGCCTGGCTTGGCTACGTCCCTTGGATTGTTAGGCCAAATTTTTCTCTTCAAAGGAAACTGTCCTGAAGCCAAGGAAAACCTTCAGGAAGCCTTGGAGTATATTCGCCCCTTTGCCGAGAAGTATCCACAAAGATGGGGAGAGCTTTATACAGACATCCAATCGCTCCTTGATGAAGCCCCCTGCTGAAAACCCTAAACCCTCACCCTGTACTCCCTCGGATCCACCCTACTCCCCTCATACCCGCACACCCCCGTCCTCGGCGAATTGACCAGAGGGAGGACCTCGTACTTC
>JALWYV010000034.1 GCA_027003075.1 Caldifarciminota bacterium
TCGTGGTTTCTTCCTCCTTGAGAGGCTTAGACTTTCTAAAGGTATTTCCCCTTTCTCCCTTCAGCAACGATTACGATGGCTCGGTAGAGCCGCTCTTCAGCCTCAACGTAATCCCCTTTTCTCTGTCCAAGCGCGAAACTACTGTATGTTTTTTGGAGCAAACTTCTGGGTGTACTTATGTCTCTTTGCGTTATCCCATACTTTCCCCTATGCATATCCGCATAAGGTTTCCAACGAGTTGCGAAATGTAGCAGTGCAGGGAAAAGGGGCATCAATCGTATCGGACGTTTCGCCCGAAAGGGGATATGATATATCTCCCTGTTGAACGCCCCAAGGGGGGGATCATCATCTTCACCTTTCAAATTGGGAAGAATATTTGATTAAAAAAGAGGGAGCGTTAACGCCCCCTCTATCATTCCTACGGGGTTTGTCAGGATTCCTCGGCCTTTCTCCTCTCCTCTTCCTCCAGCTCCTCCACCTCAAGCATTATCTTGTCCATCCTCCAGGCCGGGAACCCCGTACCGGCAGGTATAAGGTCACCTATTATCACGCGCTCCTTAAGGCCCCTGAGTTCGTCCCTCTGCCTGCGTATGGACGCCTCGGCCAGCACCCTCGGAGCCTCCTCAAAGGATGCGGCTGCAAGGAAGCTGTCCGTGGTTGCGGCTACCTTACTTATACCGAGGAGGATAGGCTCGTACTTGGCGGGCTTTCCACCCTGTGCGACCACCCTCCGGTTCTCCTCAAGTATGCGGTTGAGGTCCACGATCTGCTCCGGCAGGTAACGAGTATCTCCACCGTCCACTATACGAACGCGACGGAGCATCTGACGGATTATGATTTCTATGTGCTTGTCGTTTATCTTCACACCGGATACACGGTAGACCTTCTGGATCTCCTCAAGGAGGTACTCGGCTGCGGCCTCCTTACCCTTGATCCGCAGGATGTCCTTGGGTGAGATGTCTCCCTCTATGAGCTTGTCCATCGCACGGACCCGATCGCCCTTATTCACGAGGAGATACTCACCGTACTTGACCTGATATACGCTCTCGGTGTCGTCGTCGTGCTTCACGATTATGCGGATCATCCCCTTACGGTCGTCTATGATTATGTCCTTAACGACACCGTCCCTTTCAACGATCACGGCGTTGTTCTTGGGAACGCGGGCCTCAAACAGCTCCTCAACCTTGGGCAGTCCTCCGGTTATGTCCCTCGTCTTGTAAATCAGCCTTGGGACCCTTGCTATGACCTCACCGGGGTTGACGTAGGGGTTACCCGTTCCCTTGAAGATCTCATAGGCCTTCTTGGTGAGACGGGCGTCGTTCGCCAGAGGTATAACCTCCAGAACCTCACCGGTATTGGGATCTATCACCTTGGCTTTGGGGTAAAGACGGCGGTGTCTGACCACCTCAACGACGTACTCAAGCGTGGTACCCTGAAGGTCCTCCTTCAAGGATACGCCCTCAACGAGGCCCTCAAACACCAGCTTGCCGGCTTTGGTGACGAGGATGGGCATGGCGTAGAAGTCCCATTCGGCGAGGACGTCCCCCTTCTCAACCCTCTCACCATCACCGACGTATATCTTGTAACCGTACTCCAGACCGTACTCCTTCGTACGGCCATCCTTACTCTCAAGTACGAGGCTACCTTTACGGGACACGACCACCCATCCACCGTCGGCCTGCTCTATGGCCTTTATATCCTTCCACCTCACCACACCGGGGAACTGGGCGACGTGTCTGGACTCGCCAACTATACGTTCGGCGGCTCCACCCGTGTGCTTCGTCCTCAGGGTAAGCTGGGTACCCGGCTCACCGATGGACTGGGCTGCCACTATACCCACCGATTCGCCGGTGTCCACCTTCTTACCCGTGGCGAGGTTCCTTCCGTAGCACTTGGCACACACGCCGTGGGGAGCCTGACAGTACAGCACGGAGCGGATATGGACGGTGTCTATACCCGCCTCCTCAATGATCCGGGCCTTTTCCTCCGTTATCTCCTCTCCCGCCTTGACTATGACCTCGGCCGTTACGGGATGGTAAATATCGTACAGGGAATACCTTCCGACTATACGGGAAGAGAGCGGCTCTATCACGGTTTCTCCCTCCTTCAGGGCCTGGACGGCGCGTCCCTGTATGGCTCCACAATCCTCCATCGTGACCACCACCTCCTGAGCGGCGTCCACGAGCCTACGGGTCAGATAACCGGCGTCGGCCGTCTTCATGGCCACGTCGGACAGCCCCTTACGGGCGCCGTGGGAGGAGATGAAGAACTCTATGGACGAGAGTCCCTCCTTCAGGGATGAGAGTACGGGTGTGGGGATTAGCTCACCGGCCTGTCCCTTCTTAGCGGGCCTGGTCATCAGCCCCCTCATGGCTCCGAGCTGGCGGGTCTGGTCTATGTTACCACGGGCGCCGGACATCACCATCATGTAGAGGGGGTTGAAGCCGTTCTTATCCTTCTTCAGGTACTCAAGCATCTTCTTCGTGACCTCTTCGGTCACGCGGGTCCATATGTCAAAGATCCTCTGCTGCTTCTCGGCGTGGGTTATTTTACCCTGGGCGTGGAGTCTCTCAACCTGCTCTATCTCCTTGAAAGCCTTCTTGATTATCTTCTCCTTCTCCGGCGGAACTATCACGTCGTCCATACCGAAGGTGACACCCGACCAGGCCGCCCACTTGAATCCGAGCTCCTTCATATCGTCAAGGAAGTGGGTCGTCTTCCATGTTCCAAGTTTTTTGAAGATCCGGCTTACGAGGTTGGATATGTCCTTCTTTCCGTACTCTTTATTGAAGGTCTCAAAGGTGAACTCGTCGTCCCACATCTCCTGAGGGATGATGGAGGCGAATACGACGCGCCCGGCCGTCGTCCTCACCATCTTCGCTGGCACATCCGTCCTGTGGACGAAGGGATTGCCCTTTTCAGGTACGAGGACGAACACGGGATCGTTGACGTGAACAGCATCGTTCTCAAGGGCCAGGATGACCTCGTAGGGGTCGGAGAACTTCGGAAGGTCTTCCTCCTTCCTGTCCGTAGGCTTCTCCTTCGTCAGGTAGTTTATACCTATGACCATATCCTGCGAGGCCGTGGCGAGAGGCCCTCCGTGGGCGGGGGATAGGATGTTATGGGGGGCAAGGAGGAGGGCGTAGGTCTCGGCTATGGCCTCCGGGTGGATGGGTACGAATACGGCCATCTGGTCTCCGTCAAAGTCGGCGTTGTAGGCGGCACACACGAGGGGGTGGAGCTTTATGGCGTACCCTTCCGTCAGGACCGGCTCAAAGGCCTGTATTGACACCCTGTGGAGGGTAGGGGCGCGGTTGAGCATGACAGGGTAGTGCTTCGTGATATCCAGAAGTAGCTCCACGGTCTGCTGGTGCTTGGACTTAATGAACTCGTGCTTCTCCGATCGGGTGTAGGCGAGTCCGGCCCTCTCCAGCTTCTCCTCAAGCCACGGCTTGAACAGCTCAAGGGCCATATCTTTGGGCAGGCCTACCTGATGGAGTTTCAGCTCAGGGCCGACCACTATCACGGCACGGCCGGAGTAGTCCACACGTTTACCGAGGAGGTTGCGGCGGAGCAGTCCCTTCTTACCGCGGAGGTAGTCCGTGAGGGACTTCCTCCTCTGACCACTCCGGTTGGTTGAGGGGCGGCGGAGACGGGAGTTGTCTATTAAGGCTTCAACGGCGTGCTTTATCTGACGCTTCTCGTTTATGATCATCAGCTCAAAGCCGCCCCTCTCGTATATCTGCTTAAGCCTGTGGTTCCTGCGGATTACGTCCCTGTAGAGGTCCGTAAGGTCGGTGTTGGCAAACTTTCCACCTTCCAAGGGGAGGAGAGGCCTCAGGTCGGGAGGTAGTACGGGTATAACCTCAAGGACCATCCATGCGGGGTTCTGTCCGGAGAGTATGAAGGCTTCTATGATCTTAAGACGGTTTATAAGGCGGGTGCGCTCCGTGGGATTGGTGGTGTGCATAAACTTGAGCTTGGTGTCGTTGTAGAGGTACTCCAGACGGGTCATGCGCTCGTGGGAGTTGGGATCCTCTATGGTCTCGTTCAACTCCTCAAGGAGTTTCTTTATGGCCTCCGCACCCCATCCGGCGGAGAAGGAGTCGGGGCCGAGTACGCTTATGAGCTTGCGGTACTCCTCAACCGACAGAACCTGTCCCTCCTTCATGTGTATGGTGCGGACGGAACCGTCGTCCATCTCTATCTTCACGGTGCTGGGGGACTTCTTGGGATCAAGGATTACGTAGGCGTCGTAGTTTATGATGAGCTCAAACTTGCTCTTCGGTATCCCCAGGAGGGTGGGTATGATGTAGGGGGGCATCTTGTAGAACCACGGGTGAACCACGGGGGTGTTCAGGACTATGTAACCCATGCGCTCGCGGCGGACGTCGGATCTGGTGACCTCAACACCACACCTGTCGCATATGACCCCCTCGTATCTGCGCCCTTTAAACTTACCGCAGGCACACTCGTAGTCCTTCACGGGTCCGAAGATCCTCTGACAGTACAATCCCCCGGGTTCCGGTTTAAGGGTCTTGTAGTTTATGGTTTCGGCGCTCTTTACCTCACCCGCGCCGTACTCACCTCTCTCGCGCCCTTTTCTCTCGGCCTCTGACCAGAGCTTTATGTCCTCCGGCGAGGCCAGAGAGGCTATCACAGCCTTTATAGTTCTCCAAGTGGTTGCCATGTCTCCCCCTTTACTTTTCTTCTTCCCTTTCCATCTTCAAATCAATAGCGAGCGCCTTCAGGAACTTGGTGAGGACCTGGAACGTGGCGGGTGTGGAGGGAAGAGGCGGTTCCGTTCCCTCACGGATCGCCTTGTAGGTCTGCACCCTTCCCTTTATGTCGTCGGACTTGACGGTGAGCATCTCCCAGAGGGCGTAAGCGGAGCCATGGGCCTCAAGCGCCCATACCTCCATCTCTCCGAACCTCTGCCCACCCATGTGGGCGCGTCCACCGACCGGCTGCTGCGTGATGAGAGAGTAGGGACCGGTGGATCTGGCGTGGATCTTGTCCTCCGCCATGTGTATGAGTTTCATTATGTACATGGAACCCACGGTGACGGGGTAGTCAAGGTACTCGCCCGTGCGGCCGTCCCTGAGGCGCATCTTTCCGTCCTCCGAGAGACCGGCCAGCTTCAGCTGCTCCTTCACCTCGTCCACTGTAAGGCTCTGGAAAGCGGGAGCAGCGTACTTTATACCCCTCTCGGCCAGTTGCTGGGCGAAGTAGAGCAGATCCTCCTTCTCCGCCTCCTTTATCCACTTCTTCAGATCCTCGTCCTTGTGTGGCTCGTAGAGCTTTAGCAGGAACTCCTTTATCCGGGAAACCGGTGCCTTGCTCTTGAGAAGGTCCCTGAGTTTCTCCGTGTTCTTTATGGCGGCGAACCCGAGCACGGTCTCTAAGATCTGACCGAAGTTCATACGGGAAGGCACGCCGAGAGGGTTAAGGACCACGTCCACGGGTGTACCGTCCTCCATGAAGGGCATGTCAGCCCTCGGGGCTATGATGGATATGACGCCCTTGTTCCCGTGGCGCCCGGCCAGCTTGTCCCCCACCTTTATCTTACGCTTCTGGGCTATGTACACCTTTATGACCTGACGAACGCCGGCGGGCAGGTCGTCCCCGCGGCGTATCATGGCGAGACCCTGATCGTACTCCTCTATCAACCTCTCGTAGGTCTCCTGACCGTCCTCTATCGTCTTTATTACCTCGCTCTCTACCTCCGGATCGTCAAATGTACCCTCCTCAACCACCAGCTTCAGAGGATCCACACTCTGGAGGAACTCCAGGGTGACCTTCTCTCCCGCCTTCAGGGCCTCAACGAGTTCCCCACCTTTCCGTACGTATACGGGTCTCTTGACCTCGTGTCCGAGGGCTATTGAGAGGGACTCCCTCAGCGTTGCCCTCAGGTCGTCTATCCGGAGGTTTATCTCGTCAAGGAGCTTCTTCTGACGGGGACCTATGGGCCTGTCCTTGGGTATGGGCTGGTCAGGGCGCACGCTGTCGTCAACGTACAGTTCTCCGGGTATGAAGTTCCCCTCTTTGTCATTCATGCCGAAGGCTATGGGGTCGTCGGGGAGGTTTCGGGTGAGGATCTCAACGCCGATGACGGTACCGTACACGCTCGGAGGCACCCGCAGGGAGGTGTTCTTCCACGGGCGAGACTTCTCACCGAAGATGGACATCAGGAGCTTCTCCTCGGGGGACAGCTCGCTGAACTTCTTCTCCTCCCTCGGTGTGTTCTTACCCACTAAGATATCCCTCGGTGCCACCTTCGTACCTATGCGGGCTATACCGTACTCGTCCAGATGCTTCAGTCGGGAGGGGTTCTCCTTGTAGGGTTCGGGGGTGACCACCTCAGGTCCAAGGCGAGTATCAAGCACCTCCGCCGTAAACTCAAGGATGTGTACGGACGTCAGGAGGTCGTCCATGACGACCCTGTCGGATATGACTATGGCATCCTCAAAGTTGTACCCGTACCAGGGCATGAAGGCTACGGTCAGGTTCCTTCCGAGGGAGATCTCCCCACCGACGGAGGAGAGGTTCTCGGCCAGAATGTCGCCCTTCTTTACCTTCTGCCCCTTCTTAACTCTGGGTACGTAATGGATAATGGTGTTCTGTCCGGACCTCTCAAAAACCCGGAGGTTGTAAGTCTTCAGGTTGAACTTGGCTCCCTCCGGGCGGATCATTATCTTGCTGTAATCAACGTAGGCGACCTCCCCGTCCTCCTCGGCCACGACCACGGCACCGCTATCTCTGGCTATCTTTTCCTCCATACCGGTACCCACCAGAGGAGCCTCGGGGTTAATAAGAGGCACGGCCTGACGCTGCATGTTGGACCCCATGAGGGCACGGTTGGCGTCGTCGTACTCAAGGAAGGGTATGAGTGAGGTGGAGGGGGATATGATCTGTCTGGGAGACAGGTCTATGTAGTCCACGTGATCCCTGTCCACGAAGATGTAGTTGCGGCGATGCCTTACTATGATGTTTTTAGCCTTCTTTATTAGTTTGGTCCGGGGGTGAATGGGTAAGTCCGCCGGTGCAATGCGGAGGTCATAGTCCTCGTGGGGAGCAACGTACTTCACCTCACCCGTGACCTTACCCTTCTCCACCTTCACGATAGGAGTCTCAAGGAAACCGAGGTCGTTGATGCGGGCGTAGACCGTGGGCGAGAGAATAAGACCGATGTTCTGGCCTTCCGGAGTCTCTATTGGACAGATACGGCCATAGTGGGAGGGGTGGACGTCACGAACCTCAAGCGTGGCAGTCTCACGGGTCAGTCCACCCTTACCGAGGGCGGATATACGTCTCTTGTTGGTCAGCTCCGAGAGGGGGTTGGTCTGGTCAAGGAGCTGGGACAGGCTGTTCTGGGTAAAGAAGGCCCCAACAGATCGGGATACTATCTTCGGATGCACGATCTTACGCAGGGAGCTCTCCTCGTCTATGAGCTTCTCACGGATACCCTTGGACGTCCTTATGAACTCCGTCCTTACGGCCTCGTAGAGCTGCTCCCCCACCCTCTTTATACGCCTGTGGGCGAGGTCGTCTATGTCGTCCTCCTCACCCTCACCACGGTAGAGGGATATCAGCTCACGGAGGGCAACTATAAAGTCCTCTTCCGTAAACCACTCAACGTCATCACCGGGTACTCCGTACCCCTCAAGGTCTCTCAGGTGCTTCTCAAAGTCAAGACGGGCGTTTATCTTGTAACGCCCAACCCTTCCGAGGAAGGTCTTATCCGGCGAGAAGAAGTAGGCCCGCAGGAACTCCTCCGCCGTCTCAAGCGTTGAGGAGGAGAACCTGATCGTACGGTATATGAACCTTATGGCCTCCTCCTTCGTGCGCATCTTATCGTCCCGCAGGGCCTTGTATATCAGGGCTACGGCCGGATCCTTGGGATCAAAGACCTTGACCTCGGTTATACGGTGTTCTTTCAGGATCTCAAGGACCTCACCGGTAATTACGGTAGGCTCAATGTTCTTATCTTTCTTTGATTCCCTGAACATCGGAACGAGGATCTCCCCGTCCTCTGAAACGATGTCTTCGGCGAGTATGTACCCCTCAGCCTCCGAAACGGGGACCACCCTCGCGAGGTTACCTATGGCGACCTTTACTATCTGACGGGGAGTCTCAAGCCCCATAAAGCGCAGGAAACGGGTAAGGTAAAACTTCCTCTTACGGAGGACGAAGTATATACCCTTCTCGCCCTCTATCCGGAGCTCCATCCAGGGGCCACGGTAGGGTATGAGGAGAGCCTTGAATATCTTGTTCAGACCCTCCTCATCTATAACGAAGTAGATGCCGGGGGATCTGTGGATCTGGCTTATTACGACCCTCTCAACACCCTGAACGACGAAGGTTCCCCTCTCCGTCATGTAGGGGATGTCGGTGAAGTATACGATATCCTCCCTCTCCTCCTCTAAGATACCGCTCTCGTCAAACACCCGCTCCGTCACCCTTATATGGATGGGGACGGAGTACGTGAGATCCTTCTTCTTCGCATCTTCGGCCGTCCTTGCAGGCTTACCCACCCTGTAGTCATGGTACTCTATCTCAACGCGGCCGGACGTGCTCTGTATGGGGAATATCTCCCGGAATATCTGATGCAGGCTCGTCCGGGATCTGGGATCCGAGTAGTCAAAGAAGGACTCCTCCACCTCGTACCTCAGGGAGCCGAGCTTGCTCGCCACACGCTCCCTGAAGTCGGTCAGGGAATCTCTGGATAGACCCACAAAACCGACCTTGGCCTCGTAGGTCTGAACGTACTCGTTCGCTATGTCAAAGATCTGCTTGATCTCCTCTCTGGAGTAGGAGCGTTTGGGAAGTACGATGTAGTGCTGCTGGGGTTTCGGAATGTCCTCCCTCACTACCTCCTCTCCGAAAATCTCACGAAGGCGGCTCTCTATCTCCTTCGCCTTCTCGTATCTCTCGCTGGTTTTACCCTTGGCGACCTTTATGGCCAGGGCAAACCTGTCCGTGAACTCCCTTACGAAGTTCAAAAACGACGAGCCCCTGCCAACGGGGCTCCAGAAGACGTTGAACCTTTCGGCCAGAAAGTCGTCGTAAGACTTCAGCTGCAGGGCCAAAAGGTACGGTATGTCCTTTTCCTCTACCTTACCTACCCTCACTGGTTCTACCATGTCCCCCTCCTGTTAAACGCCAAAGAGGGGAAGCCCCCTATAGAGACTTCCCCTCGCAGCCTTGTGCGCGGTATCACTTGAGCTCAACCTTGGCTCCGGCCGCCTCGAACTTCTTCTTGATCTCCTCGGCCTCTTCTTTGGAGACACCCTCCTTTATCACCTTGGGAAGGCCCTCTATCATCTCCTTGGCCTCCTTAAGGCCGACTCCGGTAACCTCCCTGATGACCTTCAGGGCCTTTATCTTGTTATCTATGGCCGTGAGGACCACGTCAAAGGAGGTCTTCTCCTCCTCCTGAGCCTCGGCACCCGCAGCGGCACCGGGAACGGCGGCCACGGCCACGGGAGCGGCCGCACTTACGCCGAACTTATCCTCAAGTGCCTTAACGAGTTCGGCGAGCTCCAGAACCGTAAGGTTCTCAATTGCGGCTACTATCTCCTCCACTGAGAGCTTCTTCTCGGTCATTTTTAACCCTCCTTTTCTTTCTTTTCCTTTATAGCGTTAAGCGCGTAAACGAGGTTCCTCATAACACCGCTCAGAACCCCCACGATACCGTAGAGGGGACCGGCCACGGCACCCACCACCTGAGCCCGCAACTCCTGAGCGGACGGCAGTTTAGATAACCTCAGAACCTCGTCCTTACTTAAAAACTGGCCGTGCATCACGGCCGCCTTGAACTCGCCCTTCTCCACCTCTTTAGAGAAGTCGGCGAATATCTTGACAGGCTCCACCTCGTCCCCGAAGGACACGATTATGGCCGTGGGACCAACGAGTACGTCCACTATCTCCGGAACCTTCTCCTGAAGGGCGAGTTTCATCAGGTTGTTCTTTACGACCTTGACAACGTAGCCCTTCTCCTTGAGCTGCTTGCGAAGGTCGTTCATCTCCGCCACGGTGAGACCCTTAAAGTCAAACAGGGCTATCATGGTAGCCTCCTCGCCCCACTGGCGGAGTTGTTCTAACATTCTGGTCTTCCACTCTCTCGTCTTCATACCTTAACCCCCCTGCTTCTGAGAGCGTTTATAACGTCGTTCAGATCCACCTTGACGGAAGGGCCCATGGTGGTGGTGAGGTATACGGACTTGAATATGTTGCCCTTGACACCCTGAGGACGGTTACGGGCTATCTCCTCAAGGACCGTCATGGCGTTCTCGTAGAGTTGCTCCGGAGTGAAGTTGGTCTTTCCGATTATCACGTGAACGTTTCCAGTCTTGTCGTTCCTTATCTCAACGCGACCTTTCTTGAGCTCGCTGACCACATCCTTAACGTTCTGGGTGACGGTCCCGGTCTTGGGGCTGGGCATGAGGCCACGGGGACCCAGGATCCTACCGAGCTTACCCACCTCCCGCATGGCCTCCGGCGTGGCCACCACGGCGTCAAACTCAAGCCAGCCCTGCTTTATCCTGTCTATGTACTCCTTGAAGCCCACGTAGTCGGCACCCGCCTCCTTCGCCTCCTTCTCCTTCTCCGGGTCGCTGGTCAGTACCAGAACCCGAACCTTCTTGCCCGTACCGTGGGGGAGGACGACCGGGATACGGATGTTCTGTTCGGGTTTTCTCGGATCTATGTTCAACTTGGCGTGCAGTTCAACGGACTCAAGGAACTTCGCGCTCTGGAACTTGCGAACCAGATCAACGGCTTCCTTAAGGGTGTACGCCTTCTGAGGGTCGTACATCTCAAGGAGTTTGCGGTACCTCTTGCCTACCTTGGCCATACTATCCCTCCACGACCTTTATGCCCATACTCCGGGCTGTACCCTCTATCATGCGAACGGCAGCGTCTATGTCCGTGGTATTAAGGTCGGGCATCTTCTGCCTGGCGATCTCAACGAGCTGGGAGCGTTTTACGGTGCCGACCACCTGCCTTCCGGGTTCGCTGGCACCCTTCTCTACGCCCGCGGCCTTTTTCAGAAGTACGGAGGCCGGTGGCGTTTTGAACTCAAGGTCAAACGTCCTGTCCTTATAGATGGTGATTACGACGGGTATTATGAGACCCATCTTGTCCCTCGTGGCATCGTTAAACTGTTTGACGAACTGCATCAGGTTGATCCCATGAGGGCTCAGAGTAGGACCCACGGGTGGCGCGGGCGAGGCCTGCCCCGCGGGCAACTGGAGTTTGACTACCGCCACGACCTCCTTCTTCCTTTTTCTGGCCATCTTCCTAACCTCCTTAACTTAGTCTTTCTACCATCTTAAACTTAAAGTCAAGCTCAAGGAACTTCCCGAACTCCTTTATCTTGACCCTCACGATTCCCTTATCCTCGTCTACGGCAACCACCGTACCCTCGCGTCCTCTGAAGGCTCCGTCTATGATTCTGACCCTGTCTCCCTCCACGAACGGAACCTTCCTCTTGCTCTCCTGCTCCTGCTGGCGTATCAACTCCTCTATCCTCTTTATCTCCTCTTCGGACATCTTCATGTACGTGGGTTCACCGGTCTCCGGGTCACGGGCGCGGATCGGACGGGTGCGGGATATGATCTGGGTTATCTTATCTATGACCTTCTGGTCCTCCTCCATCCGGATGAAGATGTAACCCTTGTATATGGGTTTCTCAACTATCCGCATATCCTCTATCGTCTCGTACTGGCCGGGGGCGGGTTTTATAACGCTACGAGCAGTCTGGAACCTTATCTTCCAGGTTTCAAACTTCTTCTCAAGGTTGGGGAGTTCCCTCTCGTTGATACCGAATATAACGGGCTTTAAACCCTGCTCTTTCAGAAGACGGAAGAGCTCCTCAAGACGGTAACGATCCACCTTTTGAAATCGGTACACGCCCCTCTTTACCTCCTCGTACGGGTAAGGAAGTTCCTTTGAGGGCTTCCCCTTAAAGCCAAGGGGGTAGGGCTGGACGAATTTGATGAAGTCTACGGGGAGGTTATCACCCCACTCTTCAAGGATCACATCCACAAGGCGGGGTTTCCGCTTGCGCTTTATAAACCGGGTGGTCCGTATTGTGGGGACGAATACGCTCTCAACCTTATCCTCAAGTCCCAGATCTTTAACGAGTTTTTCTATACGCTTTTTAGTCCTTAACTCCTGACCTGAGACCGTCCAGAATACGAGCCAGTTCTTTTCCTTTACTCCGGGCATGCTACCTCCTTATCCGCCGAGAACCGCAAGTATGATACGCGATATTATCATGTCGGAGACCCAGATAAACAGGGTGGTGAAGGCAGATATGGCTATTACACCGAGCGTTCCGGCTACGAGGCTGTTCCAGTCGGGCCAGGTAAGCCTTCCCAGCTCCTCCTTCACCCCCTCCATGAACTCAGGGAGGTTGACGAGCATGTCCCAGAACTTACCGAGCGTTTCCTTGAGGGAGCTCACTACGTTCATATCTTTGCCTCCTTATGGAGGGTGTGCTTCCTGCACCACTTGCAGTACTTACGGAGCTCCATCTTCTTACGGTTTGTCCTCTGCTTACTTATGGCATAATTAAAACGTCCACACACGGTACACTTCAACCCCACCGTATGCCTTCCCTGTGTTTTTTTGGCCATAAACAGGGCCGGAGGGACTCGAACCCCCAACCTGCGGATTTGGAATCCGCCGCTCTGCCAAATTGAGCTACGGCCCTACGCTAAAAACCTTCTTCCTCTTGTGGTATTCAGGCGGAAGGTATTATACAGTTGAACGCACCGGTTGTGGGCACATGTTTCTGACCCACTGGCAGAGTTGTACTCTGCAGCCTTAGAATACGAGCGGTGAAACGTGCCGTATTGATTGTTTTATTGGTAATTGTTGGAGCCGCCATAGGCGGAGGCGTGGGAGTAGGTGTGGCGATATATTTCCTTCAGAACCGTAATGTGCAGCAGGCATCCGTGCAGGTTGAAACTTCCGATACCACGACTTCCGCCACTCCGGAGGCTTCCAGAATAGTGGAAGGGTTACTTCCGGGGGACAGCGTCAGGAAGGTTGAAGGACAGAAAGGTAGAAATGTTGATGAAACGAAAATAGAAACGGGAGAGGGAAGCACTCAGGACACATCCGGAGTTGCTCAGGTAACTCTTCCGGAAGAGGACACTGCGGACGTTGCGGCCGGAACCGTTGACATATCCCGGAAGGACACTTCGGAAAAACTCAAGCCCACCCTTACACCTAAAACGTCGCCCGATATAGGCTCAGGGGTGAGCGTTCCAACCATAGACCTGAGCAGTACCATAGACCTGTCCACACCGAGTACCGGGCGTAAGAAGAGTACGCCGAGCATTCCGACGGTGCAACCGGATATAAAGAAGTCAACCCCCACGTTTACCATAAGTACCCTTTCGGAAAGTGAGATAAAGAAGGTGTACTATCAAGAAGGTAATCTGGCAAAGGCGGAGAGGATGCTCCGCAAGGAGTTGAAACGTAATCCGAAGAGTTCACTTGCGAAGAAGTACCTGCGCCTTATAAAACTGGAGCGTCAGGCCCTCGCCCTTGAGGCACAGGGAGACAGCGAGGGAGCAAAGCGGATATGGCAGCAGATCCTCAGGATAGCCCCGGACCATCCGAGGGCCAGGAAACGGATTCGGTAGCCCACGCTCTCTGGAGTAAACAGGCGGCCGACAGTACCGCCGCGGTCTCTACCCGGAGTATTATCCTTCCAAGTGAAAAACCGAGAAAACCGGCACGCCGTATCTTCTCCTTCTCCTTCGGGGTGAAGTCTCCCTCGGGACCTATCAGGACGATATTCCTCCTCTCAGGTCGTACGTTCACTATGGGAGTGGTACTCCCTATTATTCCAGCGAACTTGCCTTCGTAGTCAGAAAATCTGTCCAACACCTCTTCAAGACCCATAGGAGGGAGAACCTCCGGTACGTCCGTCCTCCGGGACTGTTTTACGGCAGATAGTACTATCCTCTCCCACCTCTCCTTCTTCTCCTTCGGCCTGCGTACCGTCCTCTCGCATATCGTCGGCACTATCCGCTTAACTCCTATCTCCACGAGACGGGATATGAGGTCGTCAAGCCTTTGCCCCTTCGGAGGGGATACCGCCACCACAACCTCAACCGGAGGGAGGAGAGGAGGAACTTCCCGTAGAATCTCAACGACAGCCACCTGATCGCGGGTGTTTACGCTCGCTATACGGCCCACGTACTCCCTCTCACCGTCAAAGACACCCACGACGTCCCCGACTCTGTGGTGCAACACCCTGTAAAGGTGATGGAACTCCTCACCGGATATACGGGCAACCTTCCCCTCTACTCTCGCAAAGAACCTGTCCATGGGCGAAGGTATTCTACGGAAGGCAACACCTCGCTACACCCTTAAATTACCGGGGACATGCCTCTGGTGTACGTGGGTGTCGGATCCAACGAGGGGAACAGGCTACAAAACCTCCTCGCGGGCATCTCCCTGATAGGAAGGAGGTACCCAATACTCGCCGTGTCTTCCATCTACCTGACGGAGGCTCAGGGTTTCGTGGGCAGGGACTTTCTGAACGCCGTTCTCCTTATAAGGTCCAACGATAACCCTTTCTCCCTCCTTCGCTTTTTCAAAGATATTGAGGGAGTACTGGGCAGGAGAGGAACCGGATACGGCCCACGCCCCTTTGATGCCGACATCCTCCTGTACGAGGGACTTACCCTGCGCTCTCCTGACCTGACCGTTCCCCACCCCCGTATGTGGGAGAGGGACTTCGTCCTGCTTCCACTGAAGGAGCTGTTCTCCCTCGGCTTCCCAACTCTCTCCTACACCGTCAGGCCGGTGGGAAGGGGAAGGGTGATAAAAGTTATTGACAGGCGGGCCCTACGCGTGGAGAGGCTTTAAACCCTATCGTACCGAAGGGCAGCGTACCCGACCACAGAGTGCGGATCCCCGGCGGTATCCGCGCTCGTTCCGTATGCCAGAAGCGTGGGTTTCCATCCGAGTTCCCTTGCTATGGCCGCGAGTGTAGCCCAGGCGTACCTCCCACACGCCTCCCGCTCAAGGAGGGCTTCGGCGTCGTTCTCAAGGGCTATGGCGAGGGTCTCCCTGTCCATGGCACGGGCGACGTGGTCGGGATAGTAGTGGGACAGGTCGGTGGATACGACCATCACGTCCCCTTCGCGGAGGATGCCAAGGATCTTCCGGGCGACGGAAAGGGGATTGACTATACCGAAGGCGAGGGGAACGAGCCTGAAATCACCGAGGACCACCTGAAGGAAGGGAAGTTCCACCTCAAGGGAATGTTCCGGGATGAGGGGATCTGCTATATCGGTAAAGGGATGTCCCAGAGAAAGAACCTCCCCCACCCTGTCAACGGCCACGGGAACGGTGCCGAGGGGTGTCTCCCACGCCGTAAAGGGGCCGGTTGTAACGCCGTTGAAGGCGACGAAGTGGGCGGGTCCGAGGAGAAAGACGGTGGGGTTCGTGCCGGATAGAGGCAGAAGGGTCTTGAAGGCGTAGGCCGCAAACGGGCCGGAGTATATGTAGCCAGCGTGGGGGGCGACGACAGCCTCCGGGGCCACCTCGTGGAGTACGTCGGCGGCCTCAAGCATCCTCACCACGGCATCCCTGAGGGTGTCGGGGTCGGCCGGGTAAAAGGTTCCGGCGACTGCCGGTTTCCTTATCATTTCCATACTCCGGGTATCTTTTCCCCACAGTTATGGCAAACTCCCCTCTCCTCCCACATCTCCGTCACCCGATAACCGTCGCGACGGATGAGCATGGTACCGCACTTCGGGCAGTAGGTACTGGACCTCTCCGGGTCGTAGACGTTCCCGACGTAGACGAACTTTAGGCCCTCCTCCTTCCCTATCTCGTACGCCTTAATGAGGGTGCTGTGGGGGGTGGGACGTATGTGGAGCATCTTGTAATCCGGATGGGCGGCCGTGACGTGCCACGGTATGTTAGGGTTGACGGAGGCGAGAAAGCGGGCGATTCCCCTCAGTTCCTCCTCGCTGTCGTTATAGCCGTCTATCACGAGGGTGGTTACCTCAAGCCATATCTTCGGCCATACCTCTCCTCCGAGGTACTCTATGTTCTCAAGGACGGGCTTGAGTCTGGCCCCCGTTATCTCCCTGTAGAACTTCTCGGTGAAGCCCTTCAGATCCACGTTTATGGCGTGAAGAAGACCCTCCATGTACTTCCACGCGTGGTGGGTCTCAAAGCCGGAGGATACGAAGACGTTCCTCATGCCCCTCTCAACGCCGAGGACGGCGATGTCGTGGGCGTACTCTATCCAGACGACCGGCTCGTTGTAGGTATAAGCCAGCAACCTGACACCGTAGTATTCGGCGGCCTCAACTATCCTTTCCGGCGGAGAATCGTAACCTATGAACCGGTCCGGCTCCCCCGTCTTTGGATCAACGTAAAAATCCCTGAGCTGGCTTATCTCCCAGTTCTGACAGAACTGACAACGGAAGTTGCACCCCACCGTACCTATGGAGAGGATACCCTCCCCGGGCAGGAAGTGGTACAGGGGTTTCTTTTCTACGGGATCTATGTGGATGGCCGCAGCCTTTCCGTAGGTCACCAGATAGAGCTTACCGTCGTAGTTCCTCCTCACACCACACTTCCCCGACTCCCCCGGCTTTATGGCGCACCAGTGGTGGCAGGCCGTACACTGTACCACACCGTTCCTCAGAGGTCTGTAGAGGTCGCACTCCCTTAAAGCGGAAGATACCATTTCAGTACGTATTTTAAAGCGGATTCGTGGGGTTTATGGAACATTTAAGGAAAAATTTGCCCGTATTCGGGTGCGGGAAATATACGGGCTAAAATGGATATCCGTAAATACGGTTTTAAAATTTTGGAGCGAATTTCGTGCCTCCGGATTGTGGATGGTCGTTTCCTTCAACGTGTTTTTATAGGAGAGCATCCAACGCCGATTCGCCACTTTTTTTAGGGTATAACACCCCCGCACTTTTAACACTTCACCACGGGATGGAGATTTACACCCTTAAAATTCCCGTGAAATGCCGTATACTGCTATCGTGGGTCTCCAATGGGGAGATGAGGGTAAAGGTAAGGTTATAGACTATCTGGCCGAAGACTACGACGTGGTCGTCCGCTTTCAGGGTGGGGCAAACGCAGGGCATTCGGTGTACGTGGGGGATAAATTCTTCGCATTCCACCTGATCCCTTCCGGGATGCTACGGGAGGACGTGGTTGGTGTAATAGGCCCGGGAGTGGTTGTAGACCCGGACGCCTTCTTAAAGGAGCTGGAGGACCTTGAGAAGATGGTCGGCAGCCTCAGAGGGAGGCTGTTCGTTGATCCCCGAACACACGTAGTGATGCCCTACCACAAACAGGAGGATGCCCTATTTGAGACGGCGTCCGAGAAGCCCATAGGCACCACCAGAAGGGGTATAGGTCCCACGAACCGGGACAGGTACGGCCGTCTGGGTATAAGGATCGGCGACACCCTGCGTCCCGCGTACCTGAAGGAGTACATGAGGCGTCCTTACGACTTCAACCGCCGGATCGTTGAGTCCTACGGTGGCAGTATGCCCTCCTTTGAGGAACTTTACGGTTTCCTCGTGGAGTTCGGTGAAAGGATAGCACCCTACGTTGTGGACACGGTGATCCTCCTTGAAGATATGGAGAGGAAGGGGGCCCGCATCCTGCTTGAAGGTGCGCAGGGGACCTACCTTGACATCAACTTTGGCACCTACCCTTACGTAACTTCCTCCCATCCGGTGAGTGGGGGCGCAACTGTGGGGGCGGGTATATCCCCATGGAAGATTGATAGGGTCGTGGGGGTTTTCAAGGCCTATACGACGCGTGTGGGCGAGGGCCCCTTCCCAACCGAGGATAACGGGGAGGTGGGGAAGAGGTTGAGGGACATAGGAGGGGAGTACGGGGCTACAACGGGGAGGCCCAGGAGGTGCGGATGGCTGGACATACCTCTCGTCGTTTACGCCAGCATAATCAACGGGGTAACCGACCTCTTCATAACGAAGGTGGACGTTCTGGACGAGCTGGGGATATACAGGGCGGCTGTTGAGTACGAGATAAGAGGAGAGAGGGTCGCATATCCACCGGCGTACTCCGCCGACTGGTACGATCTGAAACCCGTGTACGAGGACTTCCCTTCCGGAGAATCCCTGATAGAGGAGGTGGAACGGAGGACAGGAGTACCCGTTCGTTTTGTGAGTGTGGGCAAGGAGAGAAAGGCGGTAATAGAGAGAAAAACAGGAGGTAAATATGGCAAAACTTAAACCCAGAGGACAGGCGAAGAAGACGGGTTTAACGCCTAACGAGATCAGGAACTATCAGTTCAAGGGATCCCTCTTCGGAGGGTATAACAAGAATCAGGTTGAGGAGTTCAAGGAGCTCGTCGCCAGAGAGATGGAGAGATTACGCAGGCAGGTATCCGAACTGGAAAACGAACTCGCCCAGACCAAACTCCAGCTTCTGGATCTGGACGAATTAAAGGAACAGCTTGAGCAGAAGAACGACGAGGTGGAACTTCTAAAGCAGCAGAACGAAATCCTGGAGAGGAAATTAAGGGAGTGCGAGGAGAAGTCTTCGGGAAGCGATGAGTACAAGGTGGCGTTTGAGAGTCTTTCAAGGGAGTACAACGTACTCAAGGAGGAGTTCGCTGCCCTCAGTCAGAAGGTTAAGGATCTGGAGGAGGAAAACGTCCGTCTTAAGGCTCAGGTTTCCGCGCCATCGGCAGATCCGGCCGAGATAGAGAGCCTGAAGAAGGCCATAGAGGAGCTGCGCAGGGAGAACGAGGAGTTGAAACGTAAGCTGGAAGAGAGTACGGCTACGACCCCCACGGAAGTTCTGAGGATAGCCAAGGCGACCGCCGACAGGATAAAGGAGGAAGCGGAGAGGACGCGCAGGGAAACCCTCATGAACACCCTGCAGGTCCTCAGGGATATGATGAGTTCACTTGAGGGCATAGTTAAGGACCTTGAAAACAAAATAGGAGGTTAATTATGGCCCGTAAGATAGTCTGGGCAACGGATTTTTCGGAGAATAGCAGGTACGTGGGGACCTTTCTGAAGGCGGTTTCCCGGAAGGACGAGACCGAAGTACTCCTACTCCATGTGTTCCCCGATATCCCCGAGATGTACGGCCCGTTCGTCCCTCAGACTCCCAACATCGTATCAACCTGGGAGGGGGCCAGGGAGCGGGCGGAGTTGACCCTTAAGAAGTGGGCGGAGGAGTGGAAGGCCAAGGGTCTGAACCTGACCCCTAAACTGGTTATAGGCACACCTGTGGACGATACCATAAGGGAGGCCGTACGGTATAAGGCCGACTGCATAGCCGTTGGCACCCGGGGACTGTCCGGTATAAAGGGGTTCATAGTGGGTTCCTTCGCCAAGGATCTCCTGAGGTCGTCCCCCGTACCTGTCCTGACCGTACGCTTTCCCCACGTAAAGCTTGAGAAGATCCTCGTACCGGTTGACCTCTCGCCCGCAACGGAATTTGTCCTGAAGTACCTGCCGAAAATAGAGAATCTCGGTAAGATAACCCTTTACCACGCCGTCGTGGTTGACTTCTTCATGGAGAAGGAGGAGGAAGAGGAACTCCGCTCAAAGATCATGGAGGATATGCCGAAGTACCCCGGCGCGGAGGTGGTCGTGGATATAGTTTACAACAGGGCTCTGGACGTACCCCAGACCATAGTGGACTACGCCGAGAGGAACCACTACGACCTGATAGTTCAGACGAGCCACGGGAGGAGCGGGATAGAGAAGGTGATCTTCGGTAGTGTGGCCGAAGGGGTAATAAGCCGCAGCCACGTGCCGGTCCTGACCCTCAACATGAAGACGATGAAGCTGTAGATGGAGGTGTTCGCCGGCACCGGAGGGTACTCCAACGAGGATTGGGTCGGCATCCTGTATCCTGAAGGTACAAAACCTTCGGAGTATTTGGAAATTTATTCCCATTTTTTTAACGCCGTTGAGTTGAACATGACCTTCTACGTTATCCCCGGACGGAAGGCCGTAGAGGGGATAGTACGGAAGTCCGGGGATCTGAAGTTCTCCGTAAAACTCCATCAGAGTATGACCCACGACCTCTCGGCCACACCGGAGGACTACGGGGCCTTCTTCGCCGTCCTTGAGCCTATGGAGGAGGCCGGAAAGTTGGGGGTATTTCTGGCACAGTTCCCGTACCGCTTCCACGATACACCGGAGAACAGAACCTACCTTGAGGGTCTCGCCCGCACGTTTGAGGGAAGGAGGCTGGCCGTGGAGTTTCGGCACTGGTCGTGGGATCGGGAGGAGGTAAACGGATGGCTTGAGGATATCGGCCTCTTTCGGGTGAGTACGGACTACCCTCCCCTCCGGGGTCTCCCCCGTCCCGCCCTGTACGTTATGGGAGGATTCGCCTACGTCCGTTTTCACGGAAGGAACAGGGAGAAGTGGTGGCACGGAAAGGATCAGAGGGAGAGACACGACTACCGGTACTCTTACAAGGAACTTGCCCTCTGGCTGAACGCCATAAGGAAGGAGAAAAGCAAGATTAACGAACTCTGGCTCGTATTCAACAACACGACGAAAGGTCACGCCCTTTATAACCTGTGCATGCTAAAACGTATGTGGCCGGACCTGCCCACCCGTATAGACGAGGTCCTCGGCTGTTAAAGGCGCCTCCTCTCCCTCTTGCCGAAGAAGTAGAGAATATTACCGATCAGGATAAAGATGAGTATGACGAGGTGTCCACCCGTCTGGGCGAGCATACCCGTCGTTGCCATATCGGGGTGTCCGACGAGGTACTCGTAATCCGCCGCCCCCTTAAGGCCTCCGAGTATCCCCTCTATCTGCTCTGCCTGGTAGAACGGATATAGGGACGGGGCTATTACGGCCGTTGATCCGAGGATGATGGGGACACCGTACCTCGCTCCGGTTATCATGACCCACGACTCCCCGGTGGACCCTGCGGCGAAGTCCACAACGAGGTCAAAGTCCTTTATCGTCTTTACGTCCTTCAGCCAGGGTATCTGATCCGTAGGGGTACCCTTAACGTCCGTATCAAAGACGCTCTTGAAGTCCGTACCTATGTTCGTAAGGACGGCCGTTATACCCGGACGGAAGCCGAGCATCACCCAGTCCTTGCCGTACTCCGCCCCCACCTTCCGGGTAACGTAGTTCATGGCCTCGTTCCCCATCATTATCCCCTCAAACCTCCACAGGGTCATTACGGCGATCTTGCAGTTCTTCTTGAAGAGATGTCGGGCCATGGCCACGACCATGGGGTGGGTCTCCGGCTGGGAGGAGGGACCGTAGTCTATGGAGAAGAGGACCCGGCAGTTGTCGGGGAGGCTCTCCACGAAGTTATAGGCGTCCTTAACCTCCGGAGAAGGTTCAAGGGTTATTCTGGGCTTAAAGAAGAACGGAACCGTCAGAGCAAGTGCCATAAGCCCGTAAAGTGTAATCCTTATCTTATCCATCACAGCACCTCCTTCATTAATCTTCTGCTGAGAATCAACCTCTGTATCTCGTTCGTACCCTCGTAAATCTCCGTCACCTTTGCATCTCTGAACAGCCTCTGAACCTTGGTCTCACGGGAGTACCCCGTACTCCCCATCACCTGAATGGCCTTTGTGGTCACCCACATGGCGGTTTCGCTGGCGTACATCTTCGCCATGGACGAGGCCCAGTAGTACTCCTGACCGGTATCCTTCAGCCACGCCGCTTTGTACAGGAGAAGGCGGGAGGCCTCTATACGGGTCCACATGTCGGCGAGGGTAAAGCCCACGGCCTGGTGCTGGTATATGGGCTTTCCGAAGGCTACCCTATCCTTTGCAAAGAGGCGGGCCTCCTCGTAGGCCCCTTCGGCTATGCCGAGGGCCTGCGCCCCTATACCGATGCGGCCGTCGTTTAATATCTCCATGGCTATCTTGAACCCCTGTCCCGGCTCTCCGAGGATTTCGTCTTCCGTCGCCTCGTAGTTCTCAAGGACTATCTCACCGCTCCACGCCGCCCTTATTCCGAGTTTCTTTTCCTTCTGTCCCCTTATCACCCCTTCCCTCTCCATGTCTATCAGGAAGGCCACCACCCCTTTGTGGCGCAGCTCCGGGTTGCTCTGAGCGAAGAGTATGGCGTACCGGGCTACGGGAGCGTTGGTTATCCATACCTTGTGGCCGTTGATTATCCACCTGTCCCCTTTTTTCTCGGCCCTCGTCTTGAGGGCGGCGGCGTCGGACCCCGTATGCGGCTCCGTCAGGGCGTAGGCACCTATCATTACGGACTCCCCTTCCCTCTTTCCCGCCGTCTCGGGTGAGACCAGAGGCTTCAGGAACTTCTCCTTCTGCTCCGGCGTCCCGAACTTCTCAACGCCGTAGGCGTAGAGGGAGTTGTTTACGGAGGCTATGACGGCGTGGGAGGCGCACTCCTTTGCCAGTTCCTCTATCACAAGAATGTAGGCGAGGGTGTCCATCCCGGCCCCTTCCCACTCCTCCGACACCTTCACACCGAGGAGACCCATCTCGCCCATCTGGCGTACGGTATCGTACGGGAACTCTTCCTTCTCGTCAATTTCGGAGGCTATGGGGGCGACGTGGCGCTTTACGAAGTCTCTTACCACGTCCCTTAAAGCCCTGTGATCCTCGCTCAGGGAGAAGTCAACCATGAATGGTTATTCTACAGCAGGAAGCCCATGTGTTTTAGGTCTACCAGTTGAGAGTGTTCAGAAGTTTCTCGTACCGCCTCAGGGCGTCCTCCGGCTCCATGAACCCCTTAAGGACAGGCTCCATTACCTCCGTGGCGAAGTACCTCCTCGCCCTCATCCATAGGGGGGATCTCGGCTCGTACGTTGCCCGCTCTATCTGGTGAAATACCGGCTTCAGGTCCTCCTCGGCCAGATCAAGGTCGGTTATGGGGGCGTATCCGGTATGGGTCGTCCAGAACCTCTGGACGCTGTCCGACAGGAAGAGGGCCAGAAACCTTACGACCTCCCCGTACTCCTCCGGCCTATGCCCAACGAATATGCTGAGGTTGGTGCCGGAGATCACGACGGAGTCGTACCTGTCCACGGGGATGGGTGCGGCCTCCATCCTGAACTTCACCTTCGGCCTCATGAAGACGTAGGAGACGGAAGTTGCCCATATCATGAGTACCCTCCGGGAGGCGAAGTCGTCCTGATGGGAGTAACCGGAGCCGAGGTAGGCGCACGAATCCTTAAGTACGATATCCCTGAGGAACCTCAGGGTCTCAACCCCCTCGCGGGAGTTGAAGTTAAGGCCTTTACCGCCCTTCTGTTTGAATATGGTGTAGAAGATCCAGGGGTCTATGGTGAAGGCGAACCCCCAGACTCCCTTGCTTTTCGCCTCATTACACACCTTCCTGAGTTCGTCCCACGTTTCGGGAGGGGTCAGGCCGAGGGAATCCATGAGGTCGGCGTTGTAGAACAGGACGGGTACGCTCTTGTTGAAGGGAACGGCTATGTACCCTCCGGACACCTCAACCTCCGTAAGGAGCCTCGGATGTATTTTCCGCAAGAGGGAGTCGGGTACTACCTCCCTCGCATCAAGTATTAACCCCTTCTCGTAAAACTCAAGGGACCAGGAGGGGAAGGCCTGAGAGATAAGGGGGAGCTTTTTAGACATGGCGGCGGAGACGAGCCTCTGGGCGAGCGTGTTATAACTCCCGAAACTGACCTCTTTGAGGTGGGTCTTGGCCACTATCTGGGTCAGGGCGTCCCCCAGAGGCCCCCCCATGGCGTGCCAGAACTGGTAGGACGTATCCCCACGACTGCAGGAAGTTAAAACGAGAAGCAGCAGACCGAATATACGCCGCATATGGAGAAGGTTATTTTACGGGAAGGTCACCCTCAGTTTTCCTCTCCGTTATGGTTCTGGAGGCCGTGGTACGTGGGTATGTACTCCACGGACGGCCGTCTAAAGCTCCCGACCTCCGCCCTGTACAGTTCCATCAGTTCGTAAACCTCTCTGGGTACGTCCGTGTTGACGTTCAGGCCCATAGAGCGCACCGTCTCCACGGTGAGGGGGTAGTCGTGGGTCCATTTACCACTCGTCAGGTCTCGGGCCACCTCACGGGCCCTATCCTCCGGGAGCTTGTCCTTCAGGAGGGAGAACACGAACTCTTCCATCTGGGCGAGGGCCTTGCGGGATACGTCCGCGAGGATAAGGGTCTGGTCGTCTATCTTGTCCACGGGCTTCTCTTCCAGCACCTTCACGACGGACGCGGCCGGTACAACGGAACCCCCCATGCCGAGCTGGGGGTCAACGGGGCCGAGGACGGCGTCCGGGTTCATTATTATCTCGTCGGCCGCGAGGGCTATGAGGGTACCTCCGGACATGGCGTAGTGGGGAACTATAACGGTGGTTTTAGCCTTGTGGCGCTTTATAGCGCGGGCTATCTGCCCGGCCGCTAGAACGAGACCTCCGGGGGTGTGGATTATCAGGTCTATGGGAACGTTGTCGTCGGTCATGTGGATCGCCCGGATTATGGCCTCAGAGTCCTCTATATCTATGAACCGGGAGATGGGTACACCGAAGAAACCGACCGTCTCCTGCCTATGTATGAGGGTTATGACCCGGCTACCGCGCTTCTTCTCTATCTCGCGGATCTTGGAGTACCTCGCGTTCTGGAGCATCTTCCTCTGTATAACCGGCTGCAGGGACATGAGGAAGATTAGTAAAAACAGTAGGTCAAGTCCACCCATGCTGCAATTGTACGGGAGAAACTGTATAACAACCTGTCTGATATAATCGGAATCCGGAGGGCAAACGTGTTCACTTCCCCCGGACGTTGCTCCATAGCCTTATGTGGAGGCGGTCGGAGTACCTCCAGCCGTTCCGAAGGGCCATTTCGGCCACCTCCGGGGCTATGGGCAGCGCAGGGTCAACGCCTTCGGGCATCACGAAGACGGAAAAGGGCCACGTCCTTTCCGGAAGACCTAACCGGTGGAGCAGGTCCCTTATATTCCCCTCGTCCCTTTCCACGTCCGTTATTACGAACTTAAAGAAGGCTCTGCCCTTCTCAACGAGAGGTACGTAACGCCTCAGAACGTCCGGATCTATGGCATCCGGATTCCCGCTGTCCGGAAACTTGGGAGATACCACAAAGTGAACCCTGTCGTCGTCCATCAGAATGGGGGGAAAGGTCCCGTTGGTCTCAAACTGGAAGAGCGTGTTTACCTCTATCCTTCTTACCCAGGACTCCCAGATGTCGGAGTAGAGGAGGGGTTCACCCCCTGTAAGGACGAGTAGGGAGTACCGCGAGGCGTCTTCGGAGAACTCCTCAAAGGTGTAGGGAAAGCCCTCGTCCACCTTACCATCTCCGTACCGACTTATTCCCCACCTGTCCCACGTGTAGGGGGAGTCGCACCATACGCACCTGAGGTTGCACCCCAGGACCCTGAGGAAGAGGGCGGGTACACCCGAAAAGGGGCCTTCCCCCTGAATGCTGTAAAATCTCTCAGATAACCTCAACGCCTCCATCTCCTTCCCCTTCCCTTCCACCTCTTCCGGAACTTTATGAGGTAGGCTGAGAGCGTATCCCCCTTCAGGGAGACGAGGGTATCCCCGTAAACCCTGAACCTGTGTATTCCCTCAAGGAGCAGTTTGCTCTCCGGCTTCTTCCTCTTTCCCTTCGGCGGAAAGTAAAGTACCAGATCTCCGCTCCCGAAGAGGGCTGCGAAGGCCTTACCGACGGGATAAACGGCGGAAATATCCGCCAGACCTTCAAATACGACCACCGTATCGTTCTCTCCGGCGAGCCTGAGCAGGTAGTTCCTCTGGAGGACGAAGAGGGTATCCCCCCTGAAAAACATGCTCTTAAGTACGTCGTCCGACGTGTACAGGATGATGGGAGCGGTATCGGGGAGCTTCAGATATACGTGGTGGGAGTCGTGCAGGAACAGGGTGTCCCCGTGGCACGCGAGACCGGATACGACGAAGGGGAACTTCATCTTATCTTTCAGGGTATCTGCTCTGTAGACCAGTACCTTACGGAAGTAGGCGAGGTAAAGTATAGGATAGTTAACGCATATTGCCCGTATACCCGGATGCGTCGTGACGAGCGTATCTGCTCCCCATCCTTCCCCCTCTCTGTAAGACACTATAACGGTACCGTCAGCCCGTGCGTATATTACGGTGTCTCTGAAGTAGGCGAAATCAACCGCGTTCTTCCCGATCCATACGGAGAAGACGGGCTGGAGTACTACCATTACACCTTCAGGAGGAGATGGCCTAACTTGAGCTTTTTCGTACGGAGATATTCGGCGTTGTGTTCGTTGGGTTCTATCTCTATGGGTACCCTCTCCACCACCTCTATCCCGTAGTTTCGGAGGTCCCAGATCTTGCCCGGGTTGTTGGTCATGAGTCGTACCCTGCTTATTCCGAGATGCTTGAGGATCTTCCCGGCCACCTCGTACCGCCGCATATCCGCCTCAAACCCCAGCTGGTGGTTGGCCTGTACGGTATCGTACCCCTCATCCTGAAGGGCGTAGGCGTTTATCTTGTTGAAAAGGCCTATTCCCCGCCCCTCCTGACGGAGGTATATCAGCACACCCCCCTCGCGGGCTATCCTGTAGAGGGCGTAATTGAGCTGCTCACCGCAGTCACACCTTAAGGATCCGAGGACGTCCCCCGTGAAACATTCGGAGTGGATACGCAGGAGTACGGGTTCCGCGAGGGGGTCCTTTAAAAGGACGACGTGTTCTTTATCTCCCTCCCTGACTACGAATATACGAAACTCCCCGAACTCCGTGGGGAGCCTCGCCTCCTTACTGAACTCCATTTTCACCTGTAAGGCCCGAGATTGAAGTGCCTCCCGGTCTCCTTCTCCACCTTTTTGGCAAGCTCAAGGATTCCGTATATCAGGCTCTCCGGTCTGGGAGGGCATCCGGGGACGTATATGTCAACGGGTACTATCTGGTCCACCCCCTGAAGGACGGCGTAGTTGTGGTACTTACCGCCCGTATTGGCGCAGGTCCCCATGGATATGACCCACTTGGGTTCGCTCATCTGGTCGTATATCTGCCTGAGGACGGGGGCCATCTTCATGGTTACGGTGCCAGCGACTATCATGAGGTCGGCCTGTCGCGGAGAAGCGCGGAAGACCTCGTACCCGAGCCGGGATATGTCAAACCTCGGCTGGGCAACGGCCATCATCTCAATAGCACAGCAGGCCAGCCCGAAGGTGGCCGGCCAGAAGGAGTGTTTCCGCCCCCAGTTCACGGCCCAGTTTACGGCCTTATCAAGCGTTGTAAACAGTACGGCTCTCTCAAGGTGGGCGCGGATGATCTTCTCTTCTTCCGGTGAAAGTTTAACTTCATAAAAAACCTTGTTGGCCATAGGCAGGAATTTTAAGGGTGCATCCGGGTAAATCTCCGGCGTGTGGTAACCTCTCTTATCGCAGACGGTGTTGGGGGTATCGGGAAGGTGTTTTCCGGTGGTGGGGTGTGTGATAAAGAGAGATAATTTTGAGGCTTACGACCGAACTATGGGTGCAAACCTTTCATGGGTTATAATTTCGGGTGATGGAAGAAAACTGGAAGGATCACTGGCACAAATATAACGTAAAAAACTTTCCGGATAGGTGGAGGGACGCCGAATCTCTGGGCCTTGAGTCTTCCATTTGCTCTGTTGAGGGATGTATGAGGGATGCGATTGGGTTTATGTGGGCGAATGAAGGAGATATTCAGGCTTTGAATGATAGGCCGGGGTTGAACGGTGGGCAAAATAGGGCGGAGGAGTTAAGGGATGAACTGCAGAAGTGTATTTTTCACACGGATAAGGAAAATGAGATATGGATTGAGAATTGGAATAGGGAGATGGAAAGGTGGAAGAGGGATAGGGATGAGGCTCTGGAACGGATAAGAATGCTGAAGGAAAAAATATTCGTTCCACAGAAAGATATGAATGAGGCACTTAATAACCTGAACCGCATTTTGAAAAATCGGCCGGGAGATTATGAGTGGAGAAGTGAGAGGGTCGGAGAATTTTGGAGGTTTATAAGGAGGTACAGGGATGTTGAATTTAACCCAAACTCAAACGATCAAGATAGCAGGTGGGGAATTACACAGGGAGGAACATATAACTTTTCCCTTTTCGTATTCCCGGAGTTTGAAGAGGGAAATATTGAAAGAAGCGAGAACGGTGATTTTATTGTACAAAGGGATTTTTCTTTCTGGAGCGAGAATGAAATATACGGATTTACACAAAATGCTGATTTCAAAAATACAACATTTTCACAAGGTGCTAACTTCGGCAATACAACATTTTCACAAGGTGCTAACTTCGGCAATACAACATTTTCACAAGGTGCTAACTTCGGCAATACAACATTTTCACAAGGTGCTAACTTCGGCAATGCAACATTTTCACAATATGCTAACTTCAGCAATGCAACATTTTCACAATATGCTAACTTCAGCAGTGCAACATTTTCACAAGGTGCTAACTTCAGCAATGCAACATTTTCACAATATGCTAACTTCAGCAATGCAACATTTTCACAAGATGCTTACTTTAGTAATGTAACATTTTCAAAAAATGCTGACTTCAGCAATGCAATATTCTCACAATATACCAACTTCATAGGTGCAACATTTGCACAAGATGCCAACTTTATAGGTGCAATATTTTCAAAAAATTCTGACTTCAGCAATGTAACATTTTCACAAGGTGCTAACTTCAGCAGTACAACATTTTCACAATATGCTTACTTCAGCAACGCAACATTTACACAAGATGCCAACTTTATAGGTGCAATATTTTCAAAAAATTCTGACTTCAGCAATGTAACATTTTCACAAGATGCTAACTTCATAGGTGCAATATTTTCAAAAAATTCTGACTTCAGATGGGCAATATTTACACAGCGTGGGATATTTGAAAATATTAATATCAACAATCCTGAGCCTGGGAATCTTATTTTATCACGCCTCAATTTGCCATCCGACACCTCACAGATCATCCTTCGGAACGTTAGACTCAGAGATCTAACCATCTCCTTCATTAACCACCGCCTCACTCCCGACAACTTCCTCATCCACAACCTTGACGTCTCCGACCCCAACGGCACCATACACTTTGAGAGCGTTTATCTTGAAGATCTGAAGTTCGTAAACGTTGACTGGGGCGATGTATCCACCCGAAGGATAAGTCCGAGGCTTTATAGCGACAACCCCCGCGCGGCACGGGACATATACCGCCAGATAAAACTCGCCCTTGACAAACAGGAAAACTACATAGACGCCCGCAAGTTCTACGCCCTTGAGATTCAGGCGCACGGAAGGGAGCTGGAAACGGAGTTAAGGGACAGGAGTTTCCCGCCAATATCTTGGATTTTCGCAGGAATAATACATTTCTCAAACGCCCTTCTCGGAGATAACGATTTCATAACTACCCTGAGCCTTCAGGTCGCCAGTGCTTCGTTAAAGACACTCAGCGTGCTGCTCTATCTCGTCCCCGCCCTCGGCCTGTTCTTCCTTGTTGCGTACTACACCAGTTACGCCCCTATCGTACTTGCCCTTCTCCTGTTGCTTCTGATATTACCCCACCACAGGGTACCCGTCCTGCGATCCCTCGGCGCCTTCAACTCCCTCATCATCTACTACCTCTACGGCCTCACCGCCGGCTTTGGCCTTAGCTGGGTAAGACCCCTGTTGTGGCTCGTGGGTACTGTGGCCGTTTATACGTATTTAGACAACCATCTTTATCAGATTTACTGTGACATAGCGCTTCGTATTCCTGAAAACGTGAGAGATGTAGTGGTTAATGCGGTTTATAATATATCCAAAAACCTCAACGAATTCGCCCTGAACCTCCTCCAGTTCCTTCCCAACCAGAACCTCTCCAGCCCGGACCATCCCTTCCTGACCCTCGTCTTCTTCGTCCTCTCCTCCTACCTCATATACCAGACCATCGTCGCCCTCCGCCGCAGGGTGCGGCGATGATTCCACCTTAAACTACCGGCGTGGCAAAAAGAAAGAAGGAGACCTCACCTGAGGAAAAAGTCATTACACTCCTGAAAAAGGCAAAAAAACCGAAACTAACCTTAAGCCAGATAGCGAAGGCCCTCAGGCTCAGTAAGAAGAAGACCAAAAAGATCCTCTTCCGTCTCATAGAATCCGGGGAGGTTATACGGCTCGGAAAACGCTACGCCCACGTCCTTCGCGCTGGCAAGGTCGTAAGGGGAGTTATACAGATAAAGAGGGCGGGTTTCGGATTCGTTAAGACCGACGAGGGGGAGATATTCGTGCCAGCGTGGGCGACCGGAGATGCCCTGAGCGGCGATGAGGTTGAGGTTCTCATATTCCCCGACCGTAAGGGGGAACTGCCTGAGGGTAAGGTACTGAGGGTAATAAAGCACGGGCTTATATACGTCGGCGGCACTTACGTCGGCAGGGGCATGGTCATAACGGACGACCCCCGCCTCGGCACCGTACGGGTAAAACTCAAGAAGGGGCAGAGGATAAAGCGGGGAACACGGGTAATCCTGCGCAGGAAGGACGGAAAATGGGAGATATACGAGGTAAATCCGGACGACTACCGCCTGATAGAGCTCAAGTACTCGCTGCCGACGAAGTTTCCCCGCCGTGTCCTCAAAGAGGTTGAGAACCTAAGGATGGAGGAGGACAAGGGGAGGGTTGACCTGAGGGAGGAGTTCACGATAACCATAGACCCCCGCACTGCCAAAGATTACGACGACGCCGTATACGTTGAGAGGTACGAGAAGGGGTGGATTCTCAAGGTACATATAGCGGACGTCTCCTACTGGGTAAAGAAGGGAAGCGCCCTTGATAAGGAGGCCCTGAAGAGGGGGACGAGCGTTTACCTGATAGACAGGGTGATTCCCATGCTTCCCCATAGACTCTCCGACGATCTCGCCTCCCTTCTCCCGGGCAAACCAAAGTACACCTTCACGGTAGAGGTGAAGATAACCCGCGACGGCCGGGTCCTTACGAGGACGGCGAAGTTCTACAGGAGCGTGATAAAGTCGTGGGCGAGGTTTACCTACGAGGACGCCGAGAGGGTCCTGAACGGTGAGGAGCCTGCGGACCCCGAAACGGTCATTCACAGGAAGGCCTTCGGAGGAGTGAAGCGTACCCTCAAGGAGGCCAGCGCTCTGGCGGAGATCCTCAGGGCAAAGAGGGAGGAGAGGGGAAGCATAGACTTTGACCTCCCGGAGGCGGAGTTCTTCATGGAGGACGGGAAGGTCGTTATGGTATCCCCGAAGGAGAGGCTCTGGAGCCACAAGATAATAGAGGAACTCATGATAGTGGCCAACACCGTCGTTGCCACGTACATGCAGAAGAAGGAGTGGCCGGTACTCTACCGCGTACACGACAGGCCGGACCCGAGGAAGGTAAAGAAGTTCATAACCCTCGCCGAAAGGCTTCTGGGGAAGTCCTTCAAACACCGTCGCATAACGCCAAAGTTTCTATCAGAGGTCGTAAAACAGTTCCGGGGAAGGCCGGAGGAGACCCTTATGAACTACCTCCTACTTCGCAGTATGGCGAGGGCGGAGTACTCCCCCATAAACGTAGGACACTTCGGGCTTGCCCTGAAGAACTACCTGCACTTCACCAGCCCCATCCGCCGTTATCCCGACCTCGTAGCCCACCGCCAGCTGTGGCAACTGATAAACGGTAAGAAGTCCCTTTACACCCACGAAGAACTTATAGAACTGGGCAAATACCTCTCCGAGAGGGAGAGACTCGCGGAGGATGCCGAGTGGGAGATGTGGAGGCTGAAGATATACGAGTTCATGCAGGATAAGGTAGGGGAGGTTTACGAGGGCATAGTTACGGGGGTGTCGTCGGAGAGCCTGTTCGTCCAGATAACCGACCACCTCGCCGAAGGTTACGTCCCCTACCATACCATAAAGGGAAGGGTCGTTCCCCTGCCGGAGGAGTATTCGGTTATGGTCTTCCGGGGTAGGGAGAGCAGCAGGATAACCCTCGGAGACAGGGTAAAGGTGCGGGTGGTCAACGTCAACAAGTACATGAAGGATATGGTTCTGGAGCTGGTGTGATCACTTCTCCAGCTTATCTATGTTCAGGATGTTCTCCTGATCCGTGACCAGAACCTTTATCTTCTTTCCGAGCTTCTCAATGTAAAGGTAGGTGAGGATCTTCGGGTTCTTCCTTATGGCCTCCCCGACGATGGATAGGGCCTTCGCCTTGCCACGGGCCTCTACCATCATCTTCTCAACCTTCAGGCTCTCCTGCTTTATGGCGTACTTCATCTTGAGGGCCTCCTGCTCGGCGATCCGCCTCTCCTCCAGAGCCTTCTCGTAGTCGGGCGAGAGCTTTATATCCCTTATGACGGCGTCAACGAACATGAAACCCATCGGCTCAATTTTGGCCTTTATGTACTCCTTCAGGTCGTACTCCACACCGTGCCGGCTGTAGGCTATCAGGTCCTCCGCCGTGTACTTGGATATTATGTACTTTATGGCGGCTACGAACGTGGGCCTTATGAACTTCTCCTCGTAGTCCGGCCCGAAGTTCCTGTGAACCTTCATGAGGTTCTCCGGAATGAGCTTGTACCACATGGTGGCCTCAACCCCCACGGTTATACCGTCCTTACTCGTTCCCCATACCGTACCCTCTCCCTTCCGCTTCTTCGTAGGGCTGATGGTCACCTCCCTCACCCTCAGGTCGTAGAGGTAGATCTTCTCAAAGAAGGGCATTATGAAGACCGTACCCTCCCGCACTATGCTGTATTTACGGAACAGGCTGTTGAACTTGACTCCGGCGTTCCCCTGAGGTATGACCTTAACCGACATGAAGGCGAGGGCAACCACTACCGCCACTATCGTCCCGGCAACAAGTTGCGGGGTAATAATGAACTTCCGTACCGTCCGTATATCACCACCCTTCTCAACGAGAACCTCCTGCGTACCGTAACGGTAAATCAGGTAGAGTACTACGGCGATGAGCGCAACCGGTACGAGAACGTTCAAAATATCATAACTCATAACTTCTGGACGCTATAGTCCTCTATTATAGGGTTGGAAAGCACCTCGCTGGCCATCTTTTCCACCATTTTAATGGCCTCCTCCTCTCCGTCGGCCTCAACCTCCACATCTATGCTCCTGCCTATGCGGACGTCCTTTACCTTCATACCCATATCCCTGAGGACTGAGGAGACGGCCCTTCCCTGAGGATCCAGAAGGTCCTTACGGGGCATGACTATAACCCTGAACCTGAAGAGCATGGTGGGGATTATACCCCCGAACCACAAAAAAGAGGGGGCGTGCGCCCCCTCAGGACGAAAAGAGCAAGGGCGCTCCTATACGAAGTTCTCCTCTATGATCTTCTTTACCTTCTCCTTCCAGACGTCCGAGGTTATGTCGTCGTACACGGGGACGGTGTCCTTGTTCTTGAGAAGCAGCTCCTCGTACGTGGGAAGGCCCTCCTCCTTGTAGATTATACCCAGAGGGAGTTTCCCCTGCGCCCAGGTGTCGGAGACGGCCTTTAGGGCCTCCATACGGGTGGGAAGGGGACCGTTATCATCAACGTAGTGAACCCTCTCCTTGAACCAGTCGTAGGTGTTGAACCGGTTGAAGGTCACGCACGGGGAGAATATGTCAACGAAGGCGAACCCCTTGAACCTTATGGCCTCCGTAAGGATCTCGGCGAGGCGTTTGGGATCTCCGGAGAAACCTCTGGCGACGAAAGGCGCGCCCATGGACAGGGCGATGTAAACCGGCTCTATGTTACCCTCAACGGACCCGAAGGGGGACGTACCGCTCTTGAACCCCGGAAGGGAGGTGGGTGAGGTCTGACCTTTCGTCAGGCCGTAGATCATGTTGTTCATGACGATGTAGGTTATGTCCGGATTCCGGCGCATGACGTGGAGGAAGTGGTTCCCACCTATGGCGTAACCGTCACCGTCCCCACCCGCCCCTATGACCGTAAGGGTGGGGTTGGCTATCTTTACGGCCGTGGCCGTCGGGAGAACTCTCCCGTGGATACCGTGGTAGCCGTAGGACTTCACGTAGTCGCTGATCTTACCGCTGCACCCTATCCCCGACACCACCACCACCTCGTGGGGCTGTTTGTTAAGGTTAACGAGGGCTTTCTTAAGAGCAAGCAGTACGGCATAATCCCCGCACCCCGGACACCACGTCGGTTTATGGGAGTCGTAGTCTTTCAAGGTAACCTTGACTTCTACCATATTTGACCTCCTTAAGTGGGTATTATAGGCCTGAATACCTCAACGCCGTTATACTAACAGGATGCGAACCGTTCTTAAGGGGATGAGGGCCGTCTTTGACGGCTACACCCTCCGCTCCGGCCTTGACGTGGCGGTGGAGTTCGGTAAGGTGGTGGAGATCGGTGAGAACCTCAAGGGGGACGAGTACGTGATCTTAGAAGGAAAGGTGCTTTACCCTGCTCTGGTAGACGCCCACACCCACCTGATATACGCCGGAGACCGGGTGTTTGAACTGAAGATGAGGCTCACCGGGGCCTCCTATCTGGACATCCTGAAGGAAGGAGGCGGAATAAGGTCAACGGTCAGGGCGACCGTTGAGGCTTCGGACGAGGAACTCATATCTTCAACGCTAAAAAGGATAGAGGAGTTAAAGCGCAGGGGAGTGGGAGCAGTTGAGATAAAGACGGGCTACGGCATATCCTACGAGCAGGAGATCAGACTGCTGAAACTTATACACGAAGTTTCAATCAAGACGGACGTTATCGTCGTTCCCACCCTCCTCTTCCACGTGCCTCCGGAGGACGGGGACGTAAAGGGTTACCTCAAGGAGTTCTTTGAGAGGTACGAGGAGTACGCCCACCTGATAAAGTTCGTGGACGTCTTCGCAGACGAGGGAGCCTTCGGGCCAGAGGAAACCGAGATGATATTATCCTTCTATAAGAGCAAAGGGGTGCCGTGTAGACTACACGCCGACGAGTTCAAGCCCTTCGCATCCAGACTTGCCGCAAAGTACGGGTGCGTCTCGGCCGATCACCTGATCCACACGACGGAGGAGAACGTTAAGGCTCTGGCCGAAGCTGGCGTGATGGCCACCCTATGCCCGGTAACGGGGTTCTTCCTCAGGGAGGGGTTTGCTCCCTACGATCTCCTGAAGGAGTACGGTGTAAGGGTCGCCCTATCCTCGGACCACAACCCCGGAACCGCCCCCTTCCTCAACCCGTTCATAACCGTCCTCCTCGCCGTCTTTGGCTACGGTATGACACCGGAGGAAGCGTTCGCGGCCCACACCTCTGCTGCGGCCGATTCCCTGTTGCTGAACAAGGTGGGAAGGATAGAACCCGGATCCCGCGCCCTGATGTTCGCGATGGATTACACACCGGACGAGCTGGTATACCGGGGTAAGGTGGACGCAGTCGTGGACTTCGTTGAACTTTAGAAGTGCTGCCAGCCGGTGGGGTTTATACGGTTCCCCTCCGTATCAAATACCCCCTCCGGTCCCAGCTCCACCCGTCCTATGCGGTAGAAACCCAGACTCTCAACCCTGGCAGCCTGAGACTCCGGAACGGTAAACAGAAGTTCGTACTCCTCCCCGCTCCCGAGGGCTATGTCAAGGGGGTCGGCGTTGAGATTCTCCCCGACGAAGCGGACGGAGTCGTCCAGCGGTAAGGCCTCCGTATCCAGAACTATCCTGACACCGGACGCCACGGCCATACGGTAGGCGTCAGTTGAAAGGCCGTCCGATACGTCTATGGCAGCCGCCACCTCTATGCCCTCGGCTCTCAGACGTTTGGCCTCATCTATACGGGGCGTGGGTCTGGCCACCTTCTCCCTCAGACGAGAGTACCACCACTCGTTTCCTCTGGGGGATAACTTCTGAGCCATAAAAAAGGCCTTCACCCTTCCGATATCTCCGGTGATAAAGACCGCCTGCCCCTCATCCGCCCCGCTCCTCAGCCATTTGCTCTTACGGGATACCTCACCGAGTACGACGAAAGTCAGGGCAAGCTCCTTACCCCTGCTTATGTTCCCTCCCGCCAGAGGCACGCAGAACTTCTCGCTCAGAGGGATAAAGCCCTCGTAGATCTTCTCCAGTTTATCCAGATAGTTCCTCGGAGTTTGAACGTTCACGAGGAAGGACAGGGGTTCTCCGCCCATCGCTGCTATATCCGACAGCGCCCCCGCCAGGGCCCTGTACCCTATCTCAAAGGGCTGGAGTATACCGAAGTCAAAGTGAACGCCCTCAACCGCCGTATCCACACTTATGAGTAGATCCTTTCCGGGATTCTGCTTTATAGCAGAGCAGTCGTCCCCCACCCCCACCACAACGCGGGGGTGGGGAGATCCGAACCGCTCCGTGAGTTTACGTATAAGTTCGTCCTCACGCATTACTTCTTCTCTTCCTTACCACCCTTCTCCTTCTTCTTTCCCTCCTTGCTCTCCCTGTACATCTTCTCTATCCTGTCTTCGTACACCTTCACGTGGTACTTCTTCTTGAGGTACTCAAGGGCCTTCTCGTAGAGCTCCTTCTCCTTCTCGTACTGGAGCTTCTGACGGATACGCCCCTTCACCTCCTCAAAGGGCTGGGTGGTCGTCTTCTGTTTCTCAAGGACCCTGTACACCGCCCAGCGGCCGTCCTTCATCCTCATGACCCGCCACCTCTTGAGGGGGGACCTCCACGCCCTCCTGAAGAAGTCCGGCTCCTGAGACTTCGTTATGAAGACGTAACCGGCGCGGCTCCTCTCGGCCTGAATGTCTGTCATGGCCCTGGCTACGGAGTCGGCCTTCACCTTGCCGCTGCGGATCTTCCTGAGGAGCTGGTACGCCGTCTTACTGTCCTTTACGACTATCCTCTGGACCCTCACGCGGGCTTCCTTCGTGAACTCGTCCTTCTTGTGGATGTCGTAGTACTTGCGTACCTCCTCATCGCTCACGTTCACCTTCTCCTTGACCAGCTTGTTGTATAGGGCGACGAGCATGGCGTCCTTGTAGGCCTGCCTCATGCGAGAGTATATGGGGTAGTGGAGGTAGTACCTCCTGAGTTCGGCCTCGGCCACTTCAAGGATCTCCGGCAGTATGGCGTTCTCAAGGTACTTCTTCGCACCGGCAGGCGTGGCGTAGAGGGACTGGTACCTTCCGGGGAGCTTCCGGATGCGGTTCACCAGATCCTTATCGGTTATAACCTTGCCGAGCTTCTCTATAACGGCCACGGTATCGGGGAGTTCCTTGAGGAGCCTCTCAATCTCACCGGCTTTCATCCCCTCTTCCCTTTCCTCCTCTGCTCCCTCCTTAACCGTGGTGTCCTCGGCCTCTATGAAGACCTTAACGCCGTAGAACTCCTTGAGCCTCTCCCTGTCCTCCTGATAGATCTTCCTCTCCTTCTCGCCCTCCACGGCGTTCTTAACGATGTTCTTCACCTCGTCAAAGGTCTTGTACCTTTCCGGTTTCTTATCCAGAACCTTTATCACCATCCAGACGGTATCCCCGCGATAGACGAAGACGTCGCCCGTGTCGTGCTTGAAGGCCTCCTTAAATAGGTCCTTGTACGCCTCGTAGGTGTCGTATATGACGAGTTTACCCTTACGCCTTGCCTCGGGCTTGAATACGTTTACGGTGGTATCGGCGGCTATGGAGTCCAGTTTGGCCCCCTTCCTCACAGCCTTGAGGATCTTATACGCCGTTGCGCTGTCCTTCACACCCACCCTGACTATCTCAAGACGGGCGGGGTCCCTGTAGTTGGACTTGTGGGCGTTGTAGTAAGCCTTGAGTTCCTTTTCGGTGGCCCTGGCTTTGGCCTTCACACCGTACATGTAGTAGGCCTGGCGGAGGGCGGCCTTCCTCTCGGCCTCCATCTTCTCCTTCACCTCGCGGGTAGTATCAAGCCTCATGGCTTCCGCCTCCCTGAGGGCCACCTCCTCTATGGCTATCCTCTCAACGAGCTGCTTCCGGCCTTCGGGATTGTCAAACTTGCCCCTCTGGAAGGGGGGTATCTGCTCAAGTACCCACTCCAGCATCATGGAGCTGACGTACCCGCCGTCGTAGACTCCGAGGGTCTCCGGGAAGTTGCGGCGGAACATCTCCTCAACGGCCTCCGTAGCGTCCTCAAAGTACCTGCCCTCGGGGAAGTTAACGGCGACGTACTCAAACACCTTCCCGGCCTCCGGGTACCTGCCCTGCGCCTGAAGGATGAGTCCCTTACGGTAGAGTACGTTTTCGGCCTTCGGGGATTTCTTGCCCACCGACTTCTCCACACGTTCCACCTCTTTGAGGGCGCGGTCGTAGTCCCTCAGACGGTAGAAGTAGAGATCGGATAGGAGAAGCCCACCCCAGTACTTGTCCGGTGAGGACCTGAACACCTCCTCCGCTTTCTTGTAGTCACCCTTTAGTTCGGCGAACAGTCCGGCCTGAAGGTTGGGATCGGAGACGTAAACGTCCTCAGTTACCTTCTTTGCGCAGGAAGTTATTCCAGCGGTTAATACACTCAAAACCGCCAAGGTCGCAATTCTTTTCATAGGCGGGTATTATACCGCTGTGGGATTAATCAGGCGGGCAAGCCCGTCATTCAACGAAGTACAGGTAATAGGTATCCGGGAACCTCCGTTTGAGTATCACCTTCGCGGAGTCTACGCCGAGCCTGTACGCCCTGTAGCACGTTTCAGCAGCGAAGAGGCCCTCCGCCTCCCTGCAAACCTTAAGGTACTCCTGAGCAGCCCTATCCTTTCTACCCATGCGCTCGTAAAATACGGCGAGGACGTACCTGTCGTAAACGCTCTTGACCTTAAACCTATCCTCCCTGAAGTCCCCACGTAATACCGTCATATAACCGTAGGCGAAGTTCTTCTTATCAGGTACGTCGTCCCACACCCTGTAGAGGAATGCGGCCTCCGCGCTCTCCTTTGAGGCCTGAAGTAGGGCGGTCTTACATCCCTTCTCAAGGTAGCACAGGTACAGGGCGTTAAAGAGGAGGCTCATGCTCTCTATTCTAAATCCGTTTTTCAAACAGGGCTATGAAGAAACCTTCCGTATCCGTCCTGTGGGGATAAAAGCGTTTCGTTCCCGGAATCCTTCCCTCAATCTCCCCTATGCCTATTTCCGGTACGGGCAGGAGGGTGGCGTCCGTATCGCTCAGGAACTTCTCAACCACGTTCTCGTTCTCCTCGTAGGTTATCGTACACGTGGAGTACACGAGCCTTCCACCCGGCTTCAGCATCTGCCACCCCGCCATGAGGAGCCTGTACTGGATACGGCTGTAGGTCTTTACGTCCTTAGGGGACCACCAGAGGGCGACCTCCGGGTTTTTGTGGAGAGTCCCCACAGAGGAGCAGGGGGCGTCCACCAAGACGTAATCGTAGTACTCCCGGTAGAACCTCACCAGTTTTTCACCCCTGTATATGCTCACGACTACGTTGAGGCATCCCATCCGCTCCACGTTGTTCACCAGCGCCCTCACCCTGTCCATGGAGGCGTCGTTCGCAAACACCATGCCCGTGTTCTCCATTAGGGCGGAGAGGAGGGTGGTCTTGGAACCGGGTGCGGCTGCTATGTCTAAGACGAAGGAGTGGGGACGGGGGTTGAGGATGTGGGCGGGGAGCATGGAGGCGAGGTCCTGAACGTAGAAGTATCCGAGGAAATGTTCAAGGGTCTTGCCCATCTCCGAAGGGTACCGGAGGACCCGGAAGGCGTAAGGGAGTACGGTATCCTCAAGGACGAACCCCTTCCTCTCTAACCTCTCCTTTAGAGCCTTCGGCTCTATCTTGAGCGTGTTCGCCCGTATGTAGGGGCGGTAGGAGGGGGAGGTTATATAACGGAGGTAATCCTCGTACTCCTCCCCCATAATATCCCTGACCGTCGTCCATAGGGTACGGTTCTTCTCAAGGTACTCCCGTTTTATAGGCATCCCTCTACTTCACCTCAACGTCGTACTCCATCCTGTACAGGATCTGAAGGCCCTCAGGTACGAGGTCCTCCACGTTGAAGTTCAGGGACGCCCCCTTACCGAACATTCCCTTTAGCCTATCAAACGTACCCTTAGGCTTCGGATAGACCACCACGTCGTAATCCTCCACCCCGGCCTTCTTCGCGGCCAGATCCACGGCGTCTATCACCCCGCCGAAGCCGTCCGCTAACCCTATCTCTACGGCGTCGTATCCTGCCCACACCCTTCCGCCTCCTATGGCCTTTACGGAGTCCTTAGACAGTCCCCTGCCCTTTGATACGACGGAGACGAACCTATCGTACACTGCTGCTATAGTACGCCGTACCCTCTCAACCTCGCTGGAGTCCATCCGACGCCAGAGGGACCAGGCGTCGCTGAAGGGGTAGGTCTTGACCACGTCCCGGTTCAGGTGGAGTTTCTTCTTATAGAAGTCCCTCAGGACGAATTTAGCTCCCAGTACACCGATAGAACCGGTAATCGTGGTGCGATCCACGAGGATGGTGTCGGCGAGGGTGGAGATGTAGTACCCTCCGGAGGCTGCGACATTTCCCATTGAAACTATGACGGGCTTCTCCTTCTTCAGGAGATCCACAGCACGGGCTATGTTGTCGGAGGCGAGGGCGCTCCCACCGGGGGAGTTCACCCGCAGGACGACGGCCTTCACGCTTTTATCCCTGCGTAGTTTCTCCAGTATCCTGACCATCGTCCTGTCTCCTATGGTCTTTCCTCCAACTATTGGCAGGGGACTGTAGGAGCTCTCACCTACGGTTATACCACCTTCGGCCACCACGACGGCTATCTTCGGCTTCTCCGCATTCCACTCTCTTCTGTCAACCTTCACCAGCTTCACCCTGCTCCCCTTCTTCTTGAGCAACTCCTTCCACTGGTCCTCGTAGACGATACTGTCCACAAGACCGAGTTTCTTCGCGTCTTCGGGCAGGAAAACTCCCATGTACCCCTTCACCAGAGAGTTGAGGGAGTCGGCGTCCATCTTCCTGCTCTCGGCGACGTCCTTGAGCCATACACCCCACATAACGTCAAGGAGACGTGTGTACTGCTCCCTGTTAGGCTCAGACATCGTGTCCCTTACGAAAGGCTCAAGGGCCGACTTGTACTTGCCCATACGGAAGTCCTGAACCTCTATGCCGAGGGAGTCAAAGGTCCTCTTGAAGAAGGTTAACTCTGCAGACAGACCGGGGAAGGACAGGTCCCCCTCGGGAGGCAGGTAAACCTTGCCGACGGATGCGACGTAGTAGGAGGCGGTACCGTAAGAGTCGCTGAAGAAGAGGACCTCCTTACCCTTCTCCTTCGCCCTTTTGAGTAGATTTCTGAGTTCCTCAGCCTGTGCAAGAGAAAGACCGAAATCCCTCAGGTCAAGCGCTATGACCTTAACGTTGGGCGACTCAACCGCCCTCTTAATCTCGCTGATGAAATCGTAGAACTTCCTCCCGCTACCGAGGAAACCCGTCCGACCGTCCTCCGTGTAGGACTTAACTTTCACCTCGTACCTTCCCTTTTTCGGTGATGGCGTGAAGTAAGACTTTGAGAGCATGAGACCGAAGGACCTTCCCTTGTCGGAGAGGGCGCCACCGAGACGGAGTTTCGCGAAGGCCACCTCAACACCTGCCGAAAGCCTGTAGTTCTTGAGGTCGGACGATGAGGCTTCAACCCGAACGCCCACGTAAGGCAGAGGCTGAACGAATACGCCGAAGACGGGGTTTATGCCGGCTATTTCGTTGAGATCTGTACCGTCCGTCAGGTCCAGTTTCGTATACCTCGTTCCCACGTAAGCCGTGATGTAATTTTTGAACGGTCTGACACCCACACCTACGTCCGCACTGCTGGGACCGCTCCCGTCAGTGTTTAGGGCCGCCCCGAAGGAGATGAAGGGATAGGGTCTCAGGAGCAGACCCGCGTTCCATCGCCCGTTGAGGGGGTCGTAACTCCCACCGAGGGACACGGGACCCCCACCGAAGGCGGAGGAGAGCAGGATGGAATGCCCTCCGGAGTACCCGTACCCTATTCCGAAGTTTCCGAACGCCATATTGAAACCGTAGGAGCTGTCGGCGTAGTATAGAAGGAACTCGTTTCCGCCGTAGGAGAGACCGGCGGGATTGTTTACGGAGTTGGCCCCGTAAGAGAGCGCAACCGATGAAAGTTCAAAGAAGGGGTACAGCACCATAGCAGGCGATTATACCGCTGCTATCCGGGACTTATGTTGAGTTATGCACACGAAAAGTCGTATGGGGCGTTTGGCCAGTTTCAACAAAAAATACCCGGACGTTCAGAACACGTTAAGGTTTTCTGGGATAGAATAACCTCTTATGGAGAAAGTTAAGGACGTCGTATTCCGAATACTTCGGTATTCCCCGGAAGACGGAAAACCCACCTGGGCCGAGTATAAGGTACCCGTTATAAAGGGCATGACGGTACTACAGGGCCTGTTTCATATCAAAGAAACGCAGGATCCGACCCTCTCCTTTCGGGCATCCTGCCGCATGGGAGTGTGTGGATCGTGCGCCATGAAGGTAAACGGTAAGCACATCCTCGCCTGTCAAACTCAGATACTTAAACTTCACGCTGACGTCCTCAACGTTGAGCCGTTGAGCAACTACAACGTAATAAAAGATCTGGTGCCCGACCTTTTCCCCATGTTTGAAAAACATGCAACGGTGAAGCCTTACATTATCCGGTATTCCGACCCCGAAGAGTTCAACGAGCCTACTGGAGAGTACCTCCAGCTTCCGGACGAACTGGAAGAGTACCTGCAGTTCACGTACTGTATAAAGTGCGGAGCGTGCGTATCCGCCTGTCCCGTGGTATCCGGAGACGAGGACTTCCTCGGCCCCCAGGCCCTTACTCAGGCCTACAGGTACGCCGTGGACACCAGGGACGAGGGCTACATCGTGGACAGGGATGTGGTCTCCGATATAGTATCCGGTGTGTTCCGTTGCCACTTCGTGGGGGCATGCTCTGACGCCTGTCCCAAGGGCGTGGACCCCGGTATGGCCCTGCAGCTTCTGAAGAAGGAACTGTTCCTGAACACCTTCGGCCTGAAGCGTAAGAAGAAGACAGCAGGCTTCCACAGGATAGACTTCAACGCTCCTCCCCCTCCCGATGCGCCCAAACCGCCACCTAAGACCGTAGAGGGTTAATCGTCCTTAGAATTGACACCCTGGAGGGTTGGCCGAGCGGACGAAGGCGGCGGATTTGAAATCCGCTGGGGGCGTAAGCCCCCCGGGGGTTCGAATCCCTCACCCTCCGCTTCAAAGAGGGGAACAACACACCTCCGTTTCCCCCTTATAATATCCACCTCACGGGGACGTAGTTCAGCCCGGTTAGAACGCCGGCCTGTCACGCCGGAGGTCGCGGGTTCAAATCCCGTCGTCCCCGCTTGTTTTTTTCTGAACCCGTACGTGTGGGGGTTGTGGGTGTAGGTTATCTGGGTTCTCTTCACGTCAAACGACTTTCGGAAATACCCCTCGCCCATCTCGTCGGGGTTTACGATATAGATCCTCAGAGGTCAAAATCTATCTCCGAAGAGTACGGTGTGGTCGCCTTTGAGGATCTTCAATCTCTCCTCGGGGAGGTTGAGGCGGTCGTTATAGCAGCCCCGACCACGGCCCACTACGAGATAGCCCGTGAGAGCATCCTCATGGGCAGGCATACCTTCGTTGAAAAACCCCTTACCGACTCCCTCACCACCGCGCGGGAGATCGTTGATCTGGCAAAAAAGCACAACGTGAAGGTTCAGGTCGGGCACATAGAGCGGTTCAACCCCGCCTTCCTCTCCGCCCGCAAGTACATGGACGGTAGGGTCTACTTCATAGAGAGCATCAGGATGAGCGTTTACAACCCCAGAGGGACGGACGTGGACGTCATCCTTGACCTCATGATCCACGATATTGACCTTACCCTCGCCCTGATAAAGGAGGACCCTTCCTCAATAAGCGCCGTGGGGATACCCGTCGTCACCGGGGACATAGACATAGCCAACGTCCGGCTGGAGTTCCCTTCCGGTGCCGTGGCCAACCTCACCGCGAGCAGGATATCCCTTGAGAAGATGAGGAAGTTCAGGGTGTTCGTAATGAACCGATACCTGTCCATAGACCTTTACAGGCGACGCATAGACATGGTTCAGAAGGTTAACGACGAGCTCATACCGTACTTCCCACCTGTTGACGCATCCAAAGACGCCATAACTCTTGAGCTGGAGGCCTTTCTGAAGGCCGTAAGGGGGGAGGGAGAGGTGGTGGTAACGGCCGAGGACGGATACAGGAACATGGAAGTGGCCGACAGGATAAAACGGGAGATATATAAAAGGATCAGGAGGATTCAGGAAAATGAAGATACCGGGTCATGAGAACTGTTTCGTATGCGGTAAGGATTCGGAAATAGCCCTTGACTTCTTCACCGAGGGGGGAAAGGTGAGCGCGGCCTTCCTCCTTCCGGAAAAGTTCCAGAGCTTTAAGGGAATAGTTCACGGGGGGGTTCTGGCCTCAATACTGGCCGAGGCGATGGGGACGGCCGTTTCTCTATTTGAAAGCAAATTTCTGGGGAAGCGTATATGCGTTGAGTACCACGCTCCCGTGAGACCGGAAGTCAGGTACAGGGTACACGGGGAGGTTGTCCGCCGGGAGGGGAGGAAGATATTCGCAAGGGCGGAGATATACGACACCGACGGCAACCTCTGTGCCAGCGCCGAAGGCCTCTTTATAGCCCTGCGGTAAGTCTAAACGACCTCTCCGTATACCTCGCGGATTATCCGGTTCTTCAGGTAGGCCTCCGCCGGTAGGTCGGTCTGGAGGATAACGCCTCCCGGCGTATCGTCCGGAAGTACGTCAAGGGCCGCCAGAGCTCCACCGGAGGTGGTGGCCTGTATGGCGGAGAGCCTGAAGCCGTCGTAATTGGATGGGTGGACCTCTACCAGCCTGTCCATCTGGCGGATCTCCCCTTCGGAATCCTCCCCGGAGACCGAGACGTATACCACGACCCAGTCGTCCTCAACCAACGGTATCCTCTTCAGCTCCTTCAGGAGGTTATTTATCTTCTCGTTGTGGGAAAGATGGCGCCAGGTCCCGAGGAGGTTCCTCGCCCACCCGTAATGGCCGGGCCACCTCAGGGTCTTGTAATCAAGGTTCCGCACCTTCCCGGCGAAGTACTCCGGCGTGGTGGAGGCTCCTCCGGACGTCAGGTCGGCCTCAAGGGTTTTCCCGTTCAGGATCAGGGTCTCCGGCTCGGATAGAGAGGGTACGTACTTGATGGTCCCTTCCCGGAGTACTACCGAAGGCTCAACGTACTCAACGGCCACCCCGGCTGCACTCCAGGTCCGGGCGTAGAAGTAGGGGGAAGACACGTTAGGCGTCAGCGCCCCCACCCTCATCCTTACATCAATCGGGTACTTGCCGAACTTCTCTCTGAACTTCTCTGCGAGGTAGACCGTCAGAACGTTGACGAACCCCGGAGCCAATCCCGCCTGAAGTACGAAAACCGGAGGGTTTTCCGCCTCCTCCACCATCTTCCTTATGGCGGATGTAGCCTTCACGTGTTCCGTGAGGTTCACGTAATGGGTTGAGGTCCTCAGGGCGGCCTTTGCCATCCTCACGGCCTCCTTACCGGGGAGGCAGTCTATGAGGACGTCCGTTTTCTCAAGTACCTTCAAAAAGTCATCCGTAAGGCCCTCCGAAGGGAGACTGAAGGCCTCACCACCCACCTCCCTCGCTATCCCCTCGGCTTTCTCCTTTCTACGGCCACCGATCAGGATGTGGGTGTCGGGATAGAACTTCCTGAGCAGTATTGCCGTGGACTTCGCTATTATGCCAGAGCCGGCTATGGCGACGCTTTTGGGATTCATAACCGGCGATTATACCGTGGTACGCGGGTCCTCTATCCCCTTTTAACTTTCACTCCTGTAAGTATCTCAAGGGTCCTCTCAAACAGGCTATCGTTATCCAGGTTCAGTTCCTTGAGAAGAAGGGACTTGTTGCCGTGGGTTACGAAGCGGTCGGGTATGCCAAAGCGGACGATCCGCTTCCCGTTCAGGTGTCCTCTGGACTGGAGGTACTCAAGAACGCCGCTCCCGAATCCCCCGGCGAGGACGTTGTCCTCAAAAGTGAAGACGTACCTGCTACGGGAGACCACCTCCTCCATAACCTCCACATCAAGGGGTTTTATGAAGCGGGCGTTGTATACGGTCGGGTATACCCTCCTCTCCTGCAACCTCCTGACCACCTCAAGGACCGGGTACACGAAGTATCCGACGGGGAGGAAGACGATGTCCGGGTCCCCCTCGGTCAGGAGTTCCCACTTACCTATGGGCAGGATCTCCACCCGGTCCCACTTCGGAGGAACGGGTACCTCCCCTCTGGGGAACCTTACGAATATCGGGCCTTCCTCGTACTGCCATGCGGTGTAAACCATATTGCGGAGTTCGTCCCCATCTTTCGGGGCCATTATTACGGTATTCGGTACGGGCCTGAGGTAGGAGAGGTCAAACACACCGTGATGGGTGGGGCCGTCGTCCCCCACCAGTCCGGCCCTGTCAAGGAAGAACCTGACGGGCAGTTTCTGGAGGGCAACGTCGTGGATGACGCTGTCGTAAGCCCTCTGAAGGAAGGTGGAGTATATGGCAACGAAGGGCTTCACCCCGGCCCTCGCCAGACCCGCCGCGAAGGTAACGGCGTGCTGTTCGGCTATCCCCACGTCGTAGTACTGGTTGGGCAGGGTATCCCGGAGTTGATCCAGACCCGTACCCTTGGGCATGGCCGCCGTTATACCCACCACCTTGAGATCCCTCTGGGCTATCTCCACCACCGATTTCCCGAACAGTTTGGAGTACTTCGGGTTGGAGTTAGGTTTCTTCCGCGGGCTTCCGTCTATCTTGTCGTACGACCCCAGGCCGTGAAAGGTCTCTGGATCCTTTAAGGCAGGGACGTAGCCGTGTCCCTTCTCGGTTATGACGTGTATGAGGATGGGGCCCTTGAGGTCCCTGGCCTGACTCAGTATCTCGTCCAGACGTCTGACGTCGTGGCCGTCTATCGGTCCGATATAACGGAAGCCGAAGAACTCAAAGAGGGCGGCCGGGTCCTGAACTATGGTCTTAATCACGTCCTCCAGTTTGCTCCCCCAGTACTTACCTTTGCTCGGAAGGAGTCTGTAGAGTTTGTCCCTGAGGGTGTTGTAAATGGGGTTCACCTGAACGTGGGCGAGCATCTGGGCTATACGTCCTACGTTCTTATCTATGGACCACCCGTTGTCGTTCAGAATGGTTATCAGGTCAACGCCGAGCGATCCGGCGTTGTTCATGGCCTCAAGCGTCATTCCTACGGTCAGCGTCGCGTCTCCTATAACGGCCACCACGTGGTAATCCTCACCCGTGTAATCTCTCGCCTTGGCCATACCGAGGGCTGCGGATAGGGCGGTACCGGCGTGGCCAGCGCCCCAGGCGTCGTATTCACTCTCAAATATGTTGGCGAACCCCGATATTCCACCGTACTGTCTGAGGGTATGGAAACGATCCTTCCTGTCGGTGAGTATCTTGTAAACGTAAGTCTGATGGGACACGTCCCAGAGTATTTTGTCCTTAGGGGGGTTGAAGTTACGCAGCAGGGCGATGGTCAACTCCACGACCCCCAGATTTGGGCCAACGTGGCCGCCGTTCCTTGAGGTCACCTCCACTATCATCTCCCGTATCTCACGGGCGAGTTCTTTCAGCTCGTTGTAATTCAGACGACGGAGATCCTCGTACGAACGTAATTTATCAAGCATGAGGTTTTATTTTACAGCCGCCGGCGCCCTGTTGCCACGGGGGATTAACGTATAAAAAAAAAAGCCAGCGGTGGGACTCGAACCCACAACCTGCGCATTACGAATGCGCCGCTCTGCCGATTGAGCTACGCTGGCCCGAGGGCGATATTATACTGCGGAACGGCAAGCGTCTGCAACCTCCTTTACCGACGGTAGAATACTCTCTATGGCTTTCCGTATAGGCGAAGAGGACATCCGGAAGCGCGTTAAAGAGCTGGCAAACGAGATAAACCGGGACTACGCGGGAAAGGAGATCCTCCTTGTGGGAGTCCTCAAAGGTGCCTTCATATTCCTCGCGGATCTGATTCGGCATATAAACGTACCCGTTAAGGTTGACTTTCTGGCCGTCTCCAGCTACGGACAGCAGACCGAGAGTACGGGCGAGGTAAGGATGGTAAAGGATCTGGACCATCCCATTGACGGGGAACACGTGTTGGTGGTGGAGGACATACTTGATACCGGTCTGACTCTCTCCTATATAGTGCGGCTCCTCAGAGACAGGAACCCGGCGTCCCTGAAGACGGTCGTCCTTCTGGACAAGCCCGAAAAGAGGAGAGTGGAGTTTGAAGCGGACTACGTGGGTTTTAAGGTACCGCCCGTTTTCCTCGTGGGGTACGGTCTTGACGCCTACGAGAAGTACAGGAACCTGCCCTATATAACCGAACTCTCCGCGGTGGAGGGAGAAGATGCGTAGGACCGCCCTCTATCCGGGTACGTTTGACCCGTTTACCCTCGGACATCTGGACATAGTTGAGAGGGCGTCCAGACTGTTTGACCGCGTACTCATAGCCGTGGCCGAGCCGCGACACAAGACCCCTCTTTTGCCTCAGGAGGTAAGGCTTGAACTCATCAGGAAAAGCGTGAGCCATCTTCCGAACGTTGAGGTTAAGGGTTTCTGCAAACTTCTGGTGGAGTTCGCCCGTGAGGAGGGTATAAACGTAATAATCAGGGGGATACGGGCGGTCTCGGACTACGAGTACGAGATGAAGATGGCGTGGATGAACAAGAAACTCTACCCCGAACTTGAGACCATATTCCTCCTTTCGTCCGAGAAGTACGCTTACCTGTCCTCTTCCTTTGTGAAGGAAATTTTCTCCCTCGGTGGGGACGTCTCCAACTTCGTTCCGGCTCCGGTGGCGGAGTACCTGAACCGTATGAGAACGGGCGAGGGTGAAGTCTGAAGCCTATCGCGTATTTCTGAAACTCCTCTGCCGTTTCGGTCCCCAGAGGTGGTGGCCGGGGATATGGGAGAGGGGGAACTTCAGAGATGAGGTAATAGTCGGGGCCGTTCTAACGCAGGGTACGAACTGGAAGAACGTTGAGAGGGCGCTGAGGAACCTTGAGGGGGCCGGAATAACCGACCTCTACCGCCTGTACCGGACACCCGAATATGAACTTCACGAGCTTTTGAAACCGGCGGTTTACGTGAAGAGGAAGGTGAGAACTCTCAAAGAACTGTACGGGGTCGTTTACGGAAAAGACGGCGTTCCGAAAAGGGTGGAACTCTTGAGTGTCCATGGGATAGGGGAGGAGACGGCCGACGTGATCCTTCTATACGCCTACGACGTGCCGGTGGTTGTGCTAGACGTATATACCCGAAGGTGGGCGGAAAGGTACTTCGGGAAAAGTGTAAGGGATGGGGAACTGCGAAAACTCCTTTACGATACAGATCTGTTCTACCTGAAGGAACTACATGCCCTGATAGATGAGCTGGGTAAAAGGTACTGTCGGAAAGAGCCAAAATGTGAGGTCTGCCCGCTGAAAGATACGTGTTTGACGGGTATTTCAGGGGATGAATAACTTTGTTTGTATTACAGACAAGTTTACATCACAAACCAACTTCGCAAACCCCCGGGATTTCTGCAGGATTGGAGGTTTGCCGCTCTTCCACCTTCATTTTCCCGCCCTTATAATACCCGGTAGTTCCGCATGAGAATTGAGAATTTGGCGAGGGATGAGAGACGGGTTTTCAGCCTACCTATAAGGGATTGAAACTATCTGGCTTCATTCTGGCCGCTTCTGTTGTAGTTGGTTTTCAGCCTACCTATAAGGGATTGAAACCCGAGGATAAGGAAGTCTATGTTCTGGATCACGTTGGTGTTTTCAGCCTACCTATAAGGGATTGAAACCCCGTCCCCACCCCTGTTCCCAGCCCGTGGCGGTCGTGTTTTCAGCCTACCTATAAGGGATTGAAACACTCAGATAAATAAATGGTATAGGTCGGCTCCTCGTCAAGTTTTCAGCCTACCTATAAGGGATTGAAACCCGGAAGCATAAGCTCAGAGGGGTAATCTGCAGGTTTCCGTGTACCTACCGATTATCAGAAGTGGGGTATATTCGGGTTTAGAACAACCTTAGAATAGATTAGATATGGTGGACGAACTCCAAAGCATCGTGGAAGACGCCAGAAAATTCGTTCCCACGCTTCTGGGGGCGATAGTTATAAGCGAGGACGGTCTTCCGATCAGCTACTCCTTCTCAAAGGCGTGGGAGGTTGAAGATCCCATCGTAATAGGAGGCCTCATATCCTCAGCCGTGGCCATGATGGAGAACGTGATGAGGGAGTTCGGGGATAGCGAGACGGATCTCGTCTTTACGCAGGGGAAGGATTACACTCTGCTCGTAAGCAGGGCCGGAAACGTCTTCGTCGGCTTCATTGCTACGGCTGATACTAAGCTCGGACCGCTGTTCATGGAGATGCGCAAACAGAGCAAAAAGATAGCCCAGATGTTCTCAAGCTGAGGAGGGAAGTATGACCGAGAAACTGGATGAATTCATAAAGAACGAGGGGGTAATTCTCCCCAAGGACTTCGTGGTAGAGGTTTATGCTCAGGTTTTGAAATTTGCCGGTGGACTGGCAGGTCTCCTTCAGGCCGGCTCAAAAAAGGCCGGTGTAAGCGCCGCAAAGGCCCTCTCGCCTTACATATCCGAGGAGGAGGCTGCATCCAACCTGAAGGAGGTGGTTGAGGAGTTTTTCAGGAAGGCGGGGTTCGGTGAGATAGAGGTTGAGGTGGGAGATTCTGAGGTAGTTATGAACGTTAAAGACAGCTTCCTTCTGAAAGCCCACAAAAAGCCCGAAGTGGCTCTCCGTCCTCTGGCCGGTGCCGCCGAAGGGTTCATAGGAGAAGTGATGGGTAAAAAAACGAAAACAAAGATAGACGGAACCCGTATAGTGATAAACCTCGGATAGATGCTTTTACTCGTAGGACTGCTCAAGATAGCCCGGCTCCAATACGATGGTGGAGGAGACTGGTACAACGACCCCGAAATCCTGCCGAACATAACGAAAGCATTTAACGCCAGAGTTTCCCCCGTTTTTGATACCCTTCCCTACAGTGTTAGACCTTCATCTCCAGAAATATACGAGTACCCTATTCTGTTCATGACGGGACACGGGAAGGTCGTCTTTTCAGAAAAGGACGCGAAGAACCTGCGTCGCTACCTCCTCAACGGTGGGTTCCTGTACGTTGACGACGACTACGGCCTTGACGAACACTTCCGGAGAGAGATAAAGAAGGTACTTCCGGAGTACGAATTGGTTGAGATACCCCCGGAGCATCCCATCTTTCACATCTTCTACGATCAGTCCCTTCCCAAAGTTCACGAGCATTATCCGGGACCACCTAAGGCTTACGGTATATTCGTTAAAGGAAGACTCGTGGTGTTCTATACGTGGAACTCTAACGTCTCAGATGGCTGGACCGACCGCTACGGCGATCCTCCGGACATACGGGAGAAGGCCATCCGTATGGGCATAAACATCCTAATGTACTCTCTGGTCGGGATATAGACCCCCGTAAAATGGGCGGCGTGAAGGTCCTCATAGCCAACAGGGGGGAGATAGCCCTGCGTATTCACCGTACGCTGTCGGAGATCGGAATGCGAAGTGTGGGGATATACACGGAGCCGGATAAGGACTGGCCCTTCGTTTACGAGCTGGACGAGGTCTACCCGATAGACTCCTACCTCAACATGGACGCCGTAGTAGAGGTTGCCCTTAAGAGTGGTGCGAAGTACGTCCATCCCGGGTACGGATTCCTGTCCGAGAACCCGGAGTTTGCCCGGAAGGTGAGGGAGGCAGGCCTGATGTTCGTAGGTCCCGACCCCGAAGCCATGGAGATGGTGGGGGATAAGGCGAAGGCGAAGGAGGTGGCCCGGAGGGTCGGTGTGCCAACGGTGCCGGGGTCGGAGCCGTCTGACGACCCCGACTTCATACTGGAGCAGATAGAACGCATAGGACTACCTATCCTCCTGAAGGCCGTGGCCGGGGGTGGCGGCAAGGGTATGCGGATCATCAGGGAGGGGGGTAATTTGAAGGAGACGGTACAGTCAGCGATGAGGGAGGCCCTCGGTGCCTTCGGGGATCCACGCCTCATGGTTGAGAGGTTCGTATTCCCGGCCCGGCACATAGAGGTTCAGGTTATAGCGGACAGGCACGGGAACGTCCTTATCCTCGGGGAGAGGGAGTGCTCCCTTCAAAGGAGACACCAGAAGATACTTGAGGAGACACCATCTACCGCCTTAAACGAGGATCTCAGGAGCAAACTCTTTGATTACGCCCGGAGGATAGTTGAGGGGGTAGGGTACACCAACGCCGGAACGGTTGAGTTCCTGTACGACGAGGAGCGAAAGGAGTTCTACTTCCTTGAGGTAAACGCCCGCCTTCAGGTGGAGCATCCCGTTACGGAGATGGTTACGGGTCTGGATCTGGTCAGGCTCCAGATGGACGTGGCCATGGGGAAGGAACTCCCCTTAAAACAGGAGGACGTGGTATTCCGTGGACACTCCGTGGAGGTAAGGCTATACGCCGAGGATCCGGAGAGGGATTTCCTGCCCTCCTCGGGGAAACTTGAGGCCCTTGAGTTCCCCATAATGCCCGGCCTGCGGATAGATACGGGTGTAATGGAGGGGACGGAGGTGTCCCATCTGTACGACCCCATGATAGCGAAGGTCATAGTACACGCCCCGGACAGAGATCAGGCCCGCAGGAGGCTCATCAACGCCCTGAAGCGGATACTCCTCTTCGGTCCGAAGACCAACCTCCACTTCCTCGTATACCTCCTTGAGAGCGAAGAGTACACCTCCGGGAGGACCTACACTCATACTGTCGGAGATCTTCTGAGGCGTTACCTATCGGAGGAATTCAAACTTCCGGAAGATATCGCGGAGTTCGTCAGAAACCTGAGAGTAGGGAGGAGGGCCACCGTATCGGAGGTCGTGGAGGACTCTCTCTTTGTACGGGTCAGGCCCGGGATCTATCCCTGATACTCCGCAGGGCCGTCTTAACGGCGCTGAGGGATACGGTACTGCATTTCGGCCTCATCCTGACCAGCTCTTCACCTATCATCTCCACTATGTGATCCACGCCCATGGCCGTGACCTCATCTACGGTCCTGTTTCTGATCCTGTCCATCAGCAGGTCGGCGGTAGACTGGCTTATCGTACATCCCTCCCCCTCAAAGCGGGCGTCCACGACCTTTCCGTCCTCCACCTTCAGGTACACCCTCACCACGTCACCACATCCGGGGTTTCCGGCGGCCCCCGATACGACCCCCTCCCCCTCAAGCCTTCCCCGATTTCTGGGACGCCTGTACCGGTAGAGCAGTTCCTCTATTATCTCGTTCAAGGCTCCTCTCCCCTCTTTATCGGCACCCTGACCATGTTCCCCCACTCCGTCCAGGAGCCGTCGTAGTTCCGCACCTCCGGGTAGCCGAGGAGGTACTTGAGGACGAACCACGTTAGGGCCGACCTCTCCCCTATCCGGCAGTAGGTTATGACCTCCCTGTCGGGCGTTATACCCTTCCCCTCGTACAGCCTCTTTAACTCCTCCTCACTCCTGAAGGTCCAGTCCTCGTTTACGTTCAAACCCCACGGCAGGTTTACGGCTCCGGGTATGTGACCTCCCCTCTGCGCCCCCTCCTGCGGGTAGTCGGGCATGTGGATTAACTTCCCGGTGTACTCGTCGGGAGATCGGACGTCAACTAAGGCGAAATCCTGAGACAGGAGCAACCGGTTCAGTATGTCGTAGGCGTACGCCCTTATATCCTCGTCGGGTGGAGAAGCGATGTACGTGGTGGGTGGATATGTGGGAACCTCCTTGCTCTTAGGCTTGCCCTCCATCTCCCACTTTTTCCTTCCACCGTCCATTATGCGGACGTCCTTGTGGCCGTAGTACTTCATGAGCCAGAAGAAGTAGCACGCCCACCAGTTGGACTTGTCGCCGTAGAGGACGACCGTGGTGTCGTTGGAGATGCCGAGCCGGGACATGAGAGCCTCAAAACCCTTCCGGTCAACCACGTCCCTGACGTCCTGCCTCTGGGCATCCCTCTCCCATACCACCTGTACTGCCCCCGGAACGTGCCACTCGTGATAGAGCAGCACGTCCTCGCTGACTTCAACTATGCGCACATTGCTGTCCTCAAGGTGTTCAAGGACCCAGTCGGTAGTTACCAGAACTTTCTTCCTCATACGTGGCTATTATAAAGCCGACCAAAATGGTCAGGATTTGTCCCGTTTCGGACGAGGCGGCGGCAACCTTAAAATTCCGTACTTTTGGACGTTATGAAGAAGAAGTACATCACCTCCTCCGGCATAGATATAAAGGAGCTTTACACGGACGAGGACCTGAAGGACTTTGACCCCAAGGAGAAGCTCGGCCTTCCGGGGCAGCCCCCCTTCACCCGCGGCGTATATCCCAACATGTACAGGGGCCGCCTCTGGACGA
>JALWYV010000035.1 GCA_027003075.1 Caldifarciminota bacterium
TTTTCATCATGCCCCTATTCTCAGGGTGTAAGACCCTGAGGTAGGGGCTTTTTCAATCCTTGAGTTGTCTTGATCAGTGTAAATCCATCAATTCTAATCCTTCATTGCCCGAGGCGCGAAAGTACTGCCTCATAGATGCAGGGGCAAACGTAAACGCGCGGGATAAGAACGGAAATACGCCCCTCCATCTCGCCGCCATGTGGGGGAACGGGCATGTAGTAAGTTATCTCGTACGCAACGGTGCAAACGTAACTCTTAGAAACAGAGAGGGCAAAACACCCTGCGATATGGCTCTGAGTCTGGACGTACAGGTCCTGATGGGCCTGTGTAACATGTTCACATCCAACGTATACTATCTGGAATCGTAGGTTACCCGACACACAGGCGACGACTTCTTTCCATCGGTGAAAGGGTCGCCCATATACTGCCTTTACCATGAGGTGGGAACGTGCTCTGAACACCCTTCCTGATGTAGGGAATAGCCGCGGTAAATGGTTGATATACGAAATTCTGGATTCCTATCCCAACATTAATCTCAAAGATTTATCAAAACATTTGTTCGTACCCCTCAAGGAATTGAGGGATACGGCCCGGCTCATGGAGAGCTGGGGATGGCTGAAAGATTACGGGAAGGACAAATATTACGTTACGTTAAATTACGATGCGGTTGAGGAGATAAAGTCCCGGCTGCGTCCTCAGATCATGCGTCCGTGGACCCAGGAGGACTACGAAGACTTCTACCACGACCTGACCCGTGAGGAGAGGAGGTTGCTCAACCGTATAGTGTTCTCTTCCGGTAAGGTGAGCGTCCGTACCCTTATGGGCATGATGAGGGGCGAGGGCTTCTTTAAGGTGGCATCTCTGGAGAGGAAACTCCGAAACTTCTGTTACGACAGGGGTCTCGCCCTTCCCCTTACCAGAAGCAAGAAGTTCATCAACTTCGGAGGAGGAAGAACGCAGGCCGAGTACGTGGTGGACCGTGGATTCCAGAGCCATATGAGGCAGATAGTGGGCAGGTAAGCCGTAGAATCACCCCTTGAGGATAGGGGAGGTTCTGGAAAGGTTCCACAAATGGCGGGGTAGATTTGATGTTTATCTCGTTGGCGGTATAGTGAGGGACCTCCTCCTATACGGTGAGGGCTACAGGATAAAGGACTGCGACGTCGTCCTCATAGGGGACAGGGGAATCCTGAGGAAGTTCGTGGACCTCCTGATAGAAGAGGGGGGGCAACTGAACCGTTTCAGCCGTTTCGGTACGGCCGAGCTACTCTACAGAGGAATGAACCTTGACGTGGCACTTGCCCGCAGGGAGAGGTACGCCTATCCCGGTGCCCTGCCCGACGTGGAGTTTACCGACGACCTTTACGAGGATTCTCTGAGGAGAGATTTCACGGTGAACGCCCTGTACCACGACGGGAAGGACATCTTAGACTTTCACGGCGGTGTTGAGGACCTGAAGAACGGGCTTTTAAGACCCCTCGCCTCTTTTGAGGACGATCCCACCCGCGGCCTCCGTGGGGTAAGGTACAGGCACAAGCTGGGCTTTTCATACCATGAGACCTTTTATAACGCCGTTAAAGATGCGGCCAGATATATTTCCAACGTTTCTCCCCAGAGGATACTGAACGAACTGAGACTCACGGCCGAACTTCCCCGGAAGGTATTTCTGGGGGCCGTAAAGGACGCCGTCAGGTTTAACCTCCTGCGCACGATCCTCAAAGTTAAACCCCGATTTCCTGAAAAGATATACCTCGGGAGGCCGAACAGCGCCCGATGGATAATACCACTCACTCCCTTTCTGAGGGAGAACCTCCCCCTGACGAAAGAGGAAAGGCGTGTACTCAGAGTAAAGGAGCCGTTGAACCTTAAAACGATATCCGATATACACTTCAGGATGAACAGGTGGAGCGATCTGGAAATACTCGCTTACATGACCTGGTACGCCACAGAGAGGGAGAGGGAGATCCTGAAGGTTTACACGAGGATACGGGACAGGGTACGGATAAGGATGTACCCGAAGCGGGAGAGGATAAAGAGCGCCATCGCCTCCATGCACGCCCTCGGAATATCTGGCGACGTCCCCATGGAGTGTACTGAGGAACCTCCGACCCCTAAGGATAGGCAGACCTATAAACTCCGGTGCGAAGGGAAGATCATGGAGATGTATCTGAGTAAACTTCACCGATAGAATAGGGCGAAGGTGGGTAAAATCACGATAGAGACGGAGGTCAAGTACCTCAAGGGTGTGGGTCCCAAAAGGGCAAAGAGACTGGAAAAACTCGGTGTGCGTACCGTAGAGGACCTGCTGTACCTTCTGCCGAGGAGGTACGTTGATAGGAGCAGGATCCAGAGAATAGCCCACCTGACCGGAGGAAAAGAGGTGGTGGTCAGGGGGAGGGTGGTGGAGAAGTTCAAAACTACGACCCACGGTAAGAGGGAAGCCATAATAAGGATAAGCGACGGTACGGGCTATCTGGATCTGGTGTGGAGGAACATGGACTTCATCCTCGGAACGTTCCGGGTGGGACAGACCATATACGCCGCCGGAAGAGTTTACGTGTACGGTGGAAACAGACGGATGTACTTCCCGGAGGTTGAGGAGGAGGGGAAGGACGTCGTCGGGATAATACCCATCTATCCCCAGACGGAAGGTCTGTCCTCAAAGGCCCTACGGAATATAATAAAGAACGCCCTTGAAAGCGTTGAGATACCGGAGACCCTGCCCGAATACATACTCAGATCCCGGAGGTTGCCGAAGAGGGAGGAGGCTTTCAGGTACCTACACGTGCCGGAGAATCCGGATCAGATAATCCTCGGTAAAAAGAGGATAGTTTATGAGGAGCTACTGACCTTTTACCTGAGGCTCAACCTCGGCTCCAGACTGAGGAGAAGGAGGGCAGTACCCCTGAAACGCACGGGGGAACTGACGGACCGCTTCGTTGAGAACCTCCCCTTCAAACTGACAGGAGATCAGATGAGGGCGATCCGGGAGATAGAGGAGGACATGGCGAAAGAGGAGGCCATGCACAGGCTACTGCAGGGGGACGTAGGCTCAGGTAAGACCGTGGTCCTCCTGTACGCCTCCCTCATAGCCGTTGAGAACGGTTATCAGGCCGCCCTCATGGCCCCCACGGAGATCCTGGCGGAGCAGCTCTTCATGGTAGCCGAAAACTACCTCAGACCTCTCGGCGTAAACGTCGTCCGCCTTACCAGCTCTTTGAGCGCCCGTACCAAGAGGAGCATAAGGAACGAGGTGGCGACGGGACAGGCTCAGGTGGTTATAGGTACCCACGCCCTCATAACGGACGAGACCGTTTTCAAAAACCTCGCCCTCGCCATAGTGGACGAGCAACACCGCTTCGGCGTTGCGCAGAGGGCCCGCCTCCTTGAGAAGGGAACGGGCAACTATTATCCCCACTTCCTCGTATCAACGGCCACACCCATACCCCGCACTCTGGCACTCACGGTTTACGGGGATCTGGAGGTCTCCCGGATAAGGGAAAGGCCCTTCAAGGCGAAGGTCATAAACCGAATAGTTTACAAGGATCAGAGGGCGCAGGTTTACAGGTTCCTGTTCGGGAAGATAAGGGAAACGGGGAAACAGGCCTACGTCATAGCCCCCCTGATAGAGGAGTCCGAAAAGCTTGAGGACGTTACGTCCGTTCAGGAACTGTACGATGAACTTAAGGCTGCGGCACCGCCGGATATAAGGCTCGGCCTCGTTCACGGTCGTATGTCCTTTGAGGAGAGAAAGGCGGTTATGGAGAGGTTCCGCAGAGGGGAGATACAAGTACTGGTAGCGACTACCGTCATAGAGGTTGGTGTGGACGTCCCCAACGCCAAGTATATGGTTGTAGAGGATGCCAACCGGTTCGGTATAGCCCAGTTGCACCAGCTCAGGGGCAGGATCATGAGGAGCGAGGACCCGGCCTTCTTTATAATGGTAGCACCTCGTAGGATGAGCTACGAGGCCCGGATGCGGCTCCGCGCCATAGCCAGCATAACGGACGGGTTCGCCCTCGCCGAAGAGGACCTGAAAATAAGGGGGCCGGGGGAACTCTTAGGGACGAGGCAGCACGGGGAATTCTCCTTCCGGGGTATCAGCCTCGCCGATATAAGCTCGGATAACCGCCTACTGCGTATGGCCGAGGTCTGCCGCAAGGACGCCCGCTATATCCTGAGCAACGACCCCTACCTCAAAAGGCCGGAGAACGTCCTACTGCGAAAGAGCGTTGAGAGGAGGTTCACCAGAGAGGCCGATATCGTGGACGTGGGATAACCTTCCGGGTTCGCCGACGGAAGTCTTTTAGCATTTACAGAAGGGTTCCGGCCGAATTTTCCCTTTCCGTATGGATGTTGATATCAACGTGTACTGAGGGGCGGAGATGTATCCATATTCATGTTAACGAAGCGTCCTACCGTTTTACAGGACGGAGCGTCTATCCGGTTAACCTTCGTATTAGAAACGTCTTCAGGTCTATAATACCGTACATGCCCAAATATCCAAAGGCTATAGGACCGTATTCAGTTTACAGGTTCGCCGGTGATCTCGTCTTTCTCGCCGGGCAGATAGGTATAAACCCGGATACGGGGGAACTTGAGGAGGGGATAGAGGCCCAGACCCTGCGGGTAATAAAGAACATCGCTAACATTCTGGCCGAGATAGGCCTCGGTCTGGACGACGTGATCAAAACTACGGTCTTCCTGAAGGATATATCCGACTATCCCAGGGTGAACGAGATATACGGACGCTTCTTCCACGAACCCTACCCCGCCCGCTCCGCCGTCGCCGTAGCAGATCTGCCCAGGGGCGCCCTCGTGGAGATAGAGGTCGTAGCCCTGCGGGGAAAGGTTGAGGACGAGGTAAAGGAGGGGCTGGAGTTGTTCAAGAGGGGAGAGTACTACGAATCCCACGAGTACTGGGAAAAGGCCTTCCGCAAGGTCAGGGGTGAGAAGAGAACCTTCCTGAGCGGCCTCGTAAACGTGGACGCCGCCCTCATAAAGTACTCCGAGGGTAACCTGAGGGGAGCCATCATAAACTTTACCAAGGCAAAGGATAAGGTTTCGGCCATGTTCCCGGATCACAGACTTGTTGAGGAGATAAGTAAAATAATCGGAGATCTGGAGTCAGGCAGGGAACCCGACTTCGCTCCGCTCAAGGGCGCAGTTGAAGAAATCGTGGAGGAGTTCCTGAATGCCGTTAAGTAAAGGGCACGTACTGGCCAGAAAGTACGAGATCATAGACTTCCTCGGTAAGGGACTTATATTTGAGGTTTACAGGGCGAGACACACCCGCCTTGACAGGGAGGTGGCCCTGAAAGTGCTCATACCTGAGGTTGCGGCAGATCTGGAGTTCACCCGATTCGTCATAAAGACGATACAGGCCACGGCCTCCTTAGACGCCCATCCACACATATCGTGGGTTCACGACATAGATAAGGATGGCGTATACATCTTCTTCGTAATGGACTACCTGCCCGTGGATCTCAACACCGTTATGGATAAGCTGGACGTAGAGGCGTCCGTAAACGTGGCCCTCGCAGTGTTAGATGCCCTTTCCTACGCCCATAAACACGGCCTGATCCACAAGGATATAAGGCCGAGCAACGTCCGATTCTCCGAGAGCGGTGAACCCCTGCTCGTTGATTTCGGTATGGCCGAGATAGCGGCAAAGGCGGCCGTAAAGTTCAAAAAGACCTCATACCTTCCCCCTCCGACCTACGCCGCACCGGAGCAGATAAAATCCTTCTCCCTTGCCGACGAGAGGTCGGACATATACTCCGTGGGGGCGATCCTGTACCATATGCTTACCAGGAGGCCTCCCTTTGAAGGCGACATAAAACAGGTGTACTACCAGAAACTTTCCCCGCAGTTCTCACCTCCCCGGCCGCGGGAGTTAAACCCGGATGTACCTCCGAAACTTGAGGAGATAGTACTGAAGGCCATGGCACAGGATCCGGGAGACCGCTTCCAGTCCGCAGAAGAGATGATATCCGCCCTGACGGACGTAAAGCGTAAACACATAGCAAGGTTCATACCCGGGCATTACGAGGAGAGGAGGCCGGAAGGGGCGTTTACGGTCAAGTACAAACTCCGGGAGAACTCCCCCATTCAGGTGGCGACTGTGGAGGTCCCATCCGTTATACTGGCCAACGTTCCGTACAGGATATCCGTTTCCCTTGTCGGGGACGGGGAAGGAAAGGTGAAGATAGAAGTGCCGGACTTTCTGTCCCTATCTGCTCCCGACCTTCAGGAGTTTGATGTTCCGGCTGAGGTGTCCTGGTACATCATAACCACTAAGGAGAGGTACGGGGCTTACGAGATACTCCTTGACGTCATGTACGACGACGTTAGCATCTTTGAGAAGCCCCTCAGGATACCGATTCTCGTCCTCCCCATAGAGGGTAAGGAGAAGAAGGCGAGTAAGAAGACCATCTTTAACCTTTTCGGTCTTATGGAAGGTAAGGAGTAATGGAGAGGGAAAAGGCCATAGTCGTTGCTGTGGCCAGACCGGATGCTCTGGCCGAGGTGCAGAGGAGCGTGGACGAGCTCGTTGAACTTCTGGACACGGCAGGTGTGGACGTTGTTGACATAGTCGTACAGAAGCGCAGGAAGATAGACCCGGCCTATTACATCGGAAAGGGGAAGGCGAAGGAAATCGCCGAACTCGCCCGCCAGCTTGATGTGGACGCTGTAGTGTTTGACGCCCGTCTCTCCCCGAAACACGTAAGAAACCTGTCATCAATAATCCCCGTCAAGGTCCTTGACCGGGTGGACGTGATTCTGGACATATTCGCCCAGCATGCCGGATCGGCCGAGGCCAAAATACAGGTTGAACTGGCCCAGCTCCAGCACAGGCTCGCCCGACTCAGGGTTGACCCCGGAGCCCTATCCCGTCTCGGTGGGGGCATAGGCACGAGGGGACCGGGTGAGACCAAGTTAGAGATAGATCGCCGCCGCATACAGGCCCGCATAAACCGTCTCAAGAAGAAGTTAAAGAAGGTGGAAAAAGTCCGACAGCAGAAGACAAAGCAGCAGAAGTACTTTTTCCGTGTGGCTCTGGTGGGTTATACGAGTGCAGGGAAGAGTACCTTAATGAACCGTTTAACTAAATCCAGATTCAAAGAAAGTCCTCAGCTCTTTACTACCCTTGACACGTTCACGAGGGCAGCGTGGATAAAGGGGGCTACCGTCCTCATCTCCGATACCGTGGGCTTTATATCAAACCTTCCGACGGAGCTCGTGGCGGCCTTCAGGTCTACCCTTATGGTGGCCAACGAGGCTGACCTCCTCCTTGTCGTCGTTGACGTCTCCAAACCCGACTTTGAGAGGGACATAGAGGTAGTGGAGAGGACCCTTCGCAGGATAGGGGCGGGGAACAAGCCGAAGGTGTACGTATTCAACAAGATAGACCTCCTTCCCTCCCGGTACATGCTGGAAAGACTACGGGATAGGTACTCCGGTGAAGAGGTCGTGTTCGTAAGTGCGAGAACGGGCGAGGGGATTGAGGAGCTGAAGGATAAGATATACGAGTACTATCTCAGGTGGAGGGGGCAGCTTGCTCCGACCGGTTGATTATTTCGGCCGTATAATCTTTTCTTCTTGTAAAAGGATGGGTTGAAAGGTTTGGTTTACGCTAAATAGGAGGGCAAAAAGGTGGTTAAAAAGGTCGCCGTGCAACCTTATAATCTTCGTGCCATGAAAATAACGCGGCAGCGCGAAGTTATCTTTGAGATACTTAAGAAAAACAGGAACCACCCAACGGCGCTGGAGATATTTGATCAGGCAAAGAAGGTTTTGCCTGACATCAGCCTGTCTACAGTTTACCGCACTCTCAAAGATATGGTCGTGCACGGCGAGGTCCTTGAGATAAAGTTTGAAGGGGAAAGCAAGGCCCGGTACGACCTGAACCGGGGAGACGACCACGCCCACTTTAAGTGCAGGATGTGTGGTAAGGTGTACGACGTTTCCCTCATGCTTCCCCTTGACCTGGTAGGGTTCAAGGTGGAGAGGGTTGACGTTTACATATACGGGCTGTGCCCCGACTGTGCTCAAAAGGAGGTTATGGCATGAAAAAGGGTATACATCCGACGTACTATGAAGAAGCCGTTATCCGTTGCGTTTGCGGCAACGTCATAGTCACCGGTTCCACGAAGAAGGAGATACAGGTTGAGATCTGTTCCGCCTGCCATCCCTTCTACACTGGTAAGCTTAAGACGGTTATAGATACCGGAGGAAGGGTACGCAGATTCAAGGAGAAGTATGGTCTTAAGTAGCCTTTTGCTCGCACAGGCGGCGGGGTGGACCTTTGTTGATCCCCGTCAGGGGGGTCAAAGCGTGGGTAACAGGATGGGATGGCGTATTCAGGTGGGTGCGTTCATACACGCGAGGAATGCCGAGAGGCTCGCCGCCCGTCTTCATAAACAGGTGGATCTTCCCATATACATAGTCGTTGAACCTCCATGGCATAAGGTTCTGGTTGGGGACTTCGTAAAGAAGGAGGATGCGGAGGAGTACCTTCAGACTCTCAAGGCCCTCGGATACGAGGACGCCTTCGTGAGGGAGAGTCCGGTTAACGCTCAGAACGACGAGAGTGTAGGGGGAGAACCACCGGGGAATTAAACTGAAAACTGGAGGTAAAGCGATGTTAAAAGTAGGTATTTTTGCCGATGTGGAGAATATTGTTGCGACTTTTCAGAACTTAAACTGGGAAGTCAGGTTTGACGAGATACTCAGGTACCTGAGGGATACCCTTGAGTCTGAGGGTAAGATGCTCTGGAAGGCCGTGGCCTTCGTCCCTATGAAGAAGGGGGATCGCCGCAGAGAAGGCCTTATAGGTGCTCTTTCGTTTCAGGGATGGAGGGTCATAACCAAGATGGCTCACCGTCAGCCGAGCGGTACCCTCAAGGCCAACATGGATATGGAGATGGCCATAGAGCTGCTCCAGACGTCCGATCACCTTGACGAGGTCGTACTTATAACGGGCGACGGCGACTTCGTACCTCTGGTGGACCTGCTGAGCAAGAAGGGTAAGCGCATATGGGTCATAGGTACGCGGAAGGGGTCGGTCGCCATAGAACTCATACGGGTGAGTGACAGGTATACCAACATCACCGATATTCTGGACATAAAGGACGAGACGGGTGAACCGAAGTACAGGGTCCTCAAGTTCCACCCGCGTACTTACAGGGATTACGACGTGGAGGGTTCAGAGGAGGAGAGTAAAACTCACGTGGGAACTCATGAGAGGGCAAATTACGAAGAGGATGAGTACGTTCCGGGAGAGTACGGAAGCGGATACGGAGAGTACGAGGAGTACCCGGAGGATAGGAAAGATTAAATTTCTGGACGTAGATATTCCGGAAGAGAGGATAGCAAGGTACCCTCGCCCGAGAGGGAAATCTAAACTTCTGGTAATAAAAAGGAAACCCTTTGCCTTACAACACAGGATGTTTTACGAACTTCCTGAGGTCCTTCGGGAGACGGGGGAGAGGTTCCTCATAGTGATGAACGATACCCGTGTTATAAAGGCTCTCCTGCCCATGGTAAAACCCTCGGGTAAGAGGGTTAACGTCCTCTTCGTTGAGAAAACGCCGTACGGCTTTCGGGGTATGGCGAAGGGGAGGATGAAGCCGGGATGGATCCTCCGAACTCCCGGAGGCAGGGAGGCCAGAGTTCTGGGGAGGGACGAGGAAGGGTACGTCCTGATTGAGATGGAGGACGTGTTCTCTGCCCTTGAGGAGGAAGGTAAGATGCCCCTTCCACCCTACATAGGCAGGGAGCCGACACCGGAGGACGAGGAGTACTACCAGACGGTCTACGCCCGGAAACCGGGTTCCATAGCTGCCCCTACGGCCGGCCTTCACTTCACGCCGGAGATAATCTCCCGCCTGAGGGAGTACGGTTACGATACGCTTTACATCACGCTTCACGTCGGGCCCGGCACCTTCAAACCCGTCAAGGATCCGGACACCCACAGGATGGATAGGGAGTACTACAGCGTACCCGAAGACGTCGCCCGACGGATAGAGGAGCATAAGGGGTCGGGAGGAAAGGTCCTGTCCGTAGGTACGACCACCACCCGTGCTCTGGAATCGTGGGCTTTAACGGGACAGAGAGAGGGGTACACCGACCTCTTTATAAAGCCGCCATACAGGTTCAGGGTTATTGATGCCCTCATTACCAACTTCCACCTGCCGGACGGTACCCCCATCCTCCTCACCATGGCCTTCGCCGGTAGAGAGGTCGTAAAGAGGGCGTACGAAGAGGCTCTCCGCAGGGATTACGTGTTCTTCTCCTACGGGGACGCCACCCTTATACTCTGATGCGTAAGGTACTCCTTCTGATTCCTTTCACCGTCCTGCTCACCTGCTCCAGAGGGGGAGAGGAGGTAAGGATAACGTACAGGAGGGGTGAACCCCTCGCCCACTTCCTCAAGACCCTTCGGGATAGCGGTGTGATAGGAAACACCGATTTCGTTAAACTCCTCATACGGCTTGGAGGTATAGAGAAGCACATAAAACCCGGTGTTTACGTTTTCCGCAAGGGTGAAGGGGAATTATCGGCCTACAACCGCCTTAAGGAGGGTCCCCTACTCTCTTACTTCAGGTTTACGATAAGGGAGGGTGAGAGCCTCAGGGACTTCATACCACGGTTCGCGGAGTACGGGTACGACACCGCACGCCTCATGCGTCTGGCCAACGACTCCCTATTTCTGGCCCACCTGTCCCGGAGTTTCCCGTTCTTAAAGGGAAAGCGTACGCTTGAGGGTTTCCTATACCCCGAAACCTACTTCATAGACTACGGCTCTTCCGAGGAGGAGGTTTTCCTTCCTCCCCTCAGGAGGTTCGCAAAGGTCTGGGACTCCCTGAAGGTTGAGGAGAGGAGCAAGAGCGCAGGGCTTACACCTTACGAGGTGCTTATCCTCGCATCCATAGTGGAGAAGGAGGCGGTAATAGACTCCGAAAAGCCGATAATAGCGTCGGTCTTTCTGAATCGCTTGAGGAGGGGTATGCCCCTCGCGGCTGATCCCACCGTAAAGTACGTTCTGAAGAATCCGCCGAAGATACTCTCAAGGAGACATACGGAAATAGACTCCCCATACAACACGTACAGGTTCAAAGGTCTACCCCCCACGCCCATATGCTCGCCAACAGCGAAAAGCATAGAGGCCGTACTGAACCCGGCTAAAACCGATTATTTATTCTTCGTATCCGCCGACGGCCGCACCCACAGGTTCGCCACCACCTACCGACAGCACCTGAGGAACGTCCGTAAAATGCGCCTTAGATGAAACCGGAAGTAGTTTTCGTCCCCGGTCTCCTTGGAGACAGGTGGAGCTTTAAGGAAGTGCAGGATATTATAGACGTCCCCACGTACGCCTTTGACTATCCAGATACCCCGTTTTCCCTCGTGGATATGGCCAGAGAGGTGGGTAACACGGTGAAGGAAGGCGGATACGTCGTCGGCACGTCTATGGGCGGTTACGTAACTCTCCTGACCGCAACCATGTTCCCGGAGAAGCTGGGGGGTATAGTCCTTGTAAACACCTTCGCCTCACCCCGACGGATCCTCGGACACAGGAGACTCCTCATATACCTTCTCGGATACCTGCCTAAAGGAAAGTGGATCAAATGGATAGTCAGATCGGGTATAAAGGACTCACACTTCGGATACAGCGACAAGGTAAAGGCCTACGTCCTCGGTGTACTGGAGAGACTCACACCGGAGGCCCTTTACGCCCGTCTCAGGGCTCTGGCCGATGCCCCGGAGATTGGCACCTTCCCCGGAGTGCGTGCCATGGTTATGTACAACGAGGACGACCCCACGATCCCCCCTCAGGAGAGGAAGCACCTCATAAACCTGGTTAACCCCGTGAAGATCGTCGTCTGTAAGGAGGGTGGGCATTTCCCTTATCTGAAGAGTCCCGAGGGGTTCGCCAACGTCCTCCTTGAGTTCATGGGCAGGGAGCGGCTGTAAAATATACCGTGTTTGCATGGGATAGGGAGCTTTTGAGTCTCCTCTTTTTGGTAATATCGGCGTTTTTTATCGTTTCGGAACTCGGTTTACCCACCAACTTTGAGCTCTTTGCGATAGGAATAGGTTTCCTCTCTCTGTCAGTTATGACCTATTACGGTGTGCCGTGGATGGTTCAATTGGTGGTGTTTGTCGTCGTAGTTTCCGTAATTATCTTTGTAGCCTACCGCTTTTCAAATAGGGAGGAGGGACCCCCTCCCACGGAGTTCACCCCCCTGGCCCTGAAGGGAAAGGTGGGTAAGGTGGTGGGAAAGGACGAAACCGGATACGTGGTTAAGGTGGACGGTGAGGAGTGGAGGGCCGAGAGCTCCGACGAGCTTGAGGTGGGAGACGAGGTGATCGTTCTGGACGTGGTAGGCGTTCGCTTAAAGGTGCAAAAAAGGAGGTAGAGTATGATATTCACGATCGTAGTCATCGTAATCCTGCTCTGGGTATTTCTGGTATTCGTGACCAGGGCTATAGTCATAGTCCGCCCCTACGAGGCGGCCATAATAGAGAGGTTCGGTAAGTACCTGAAGACCCTGTACGCCGGCCTGCACTTCGTCGTACCTATAGTGGATCGCGTTATAAAGGTTGACCTCAGGGAGCAGGTCGTGGACGTTCCTCCGCAGGAGGTTATAACCAAAGATAACGTGGTCGTGACGGTTGACGGTGTGATATACTACAAGGTGGTCAAACCGGAGGACGTGGTTTACAGGGTCCAGAACTTCAAGTTGGCCGTTATAAACCTCGCCCAGACCAACCTCAGGAACATCATAGGCGAGCTGACCCTTGACGAGACCCTTACCAGTCGTGAGATAATAAACTCCAAACTCCGCATGACCCTTGACGAGGCGACGGACGCCTGGGGTGTTAAGGTAACACGGGTTGAGCTTAAGAGGATAGACCCGCCGAGGGACGTGATGGAGGCCATGCACAAGCAGATGAAGGCCGAAAGGGAGAAACGGGCCATGATACTGGAGGCCGAAGGGTACAGGGAGTCCCAGATTAAGAGGGCGGAGGGTGAGAAGCAGGCCCAGATTCTCCAGGCCGAAGGTAAGCGCCAGGCCCAGATACTTGAGGCCGAGGGTCAGGCTCAGGCCATACAGCTGGTAGCGGACGCCGAGAAGTACCGTATCCTTGCCGTATTCAACGCCATAAAGGAGGCTGAGCCTACCGGTGAGGTCATCACCATCCAGTACCTTGACGCCCTGCAGAAGATAGCCGAAGGGGATGCCAACAAGGTCTTCTTCCCGGTTGAACTTTCCAAACTGGTCTCAGGCCTGGGAGTGGTGGGGGACGTGATGAAGGTAAAAGACGGAGAAGGTAAATAAAAAAGTGGTCCCGGGAGGACTCGAACCTCCGACCTCGCGGTTATCAGCCGCGCGCTCTAACCACCTGAGCTACGGGACCCCGTAGTGGCCGGGGAGGGAGTCGAACCCCCGACACAGGGATTTTCAGTCCCCTGCTCTACCGCCTGAGCTACCCGGCCGAGGATGATATTATACTGTGGAACGGTGTACGTGTGGGGGACTCCTGCTCATGCCGTACAATACCACCCATGGTAATAAGGAGTCGTATAAACCCGAATTCACCGGAGTTCAAGGAGAACTACGAGTACAACAGGGCCAAAGCGGAGGAGTACCGGAGGATCCTTGAGGAGGTGAGGCACAAGAGGAGCGAGAAGGCCGTCAGGCTCCACCGCGAGAGGGGGAAGCTCCTCGCCAGGGAGAGGGTGGAGAGGCTCATAGACCCCAACAGCCCCTTCCTTGAGCTGTCTCCCCTCGCAGCCTACGGGATGTATAACAACGAGGTGCCGCAGGCCGGGATAATAACGGGTATCGGGATAATAGAGGAGAAGGAGGCCGTGATAGTGGCCAACGACGCCACCGTCAAGGGGGGAACCTACTTCCCGGAGACCATCAAGAAGCACCTGAGGGCGCAGGAGGTGGCCCTTCAGAACCGCCTCCCTATAGTCTATCTGGTGGATTCGGGCGGCGTCTTCCTCCCCATGCAGGCGGAGGTTTTCCCGGACAAACTTCACTTCGGACGCATATTCTACAATCAGGCCGTAATGTCCTCCCTCGGAATTCCCCAGATCTCGGCCGTTATGGGGATGTGTACGGCCGGGGGTGCCTACGTACCCGCCATGAGCGACGAGAACGTCATCGTCAAAGGCACTGGCACTATATACCTCGCCGGCCCCCCCCTGGTGAAGGCCGCAACGGGTGAGGAGGTGGACGAGCAGAGCCTCGGAGGGGGTGTGATGCACTCAACCGTATCCGGCGTCACGGATCACCTCGCCGAGAACGACGAGCATGCGATTGAGATCCTCCGCTCCATCTTCCGGAACCTGAACTGGAAGAAAAGCTTGCCCCTTGAGATACAGGAGCCGGAGGACCCCCTCTACGACCCCGAAGAGATATACGGCATAATACCGAAGGACCCCCGCAAGCCCTTTGACATGAGGGAAGTAATAGCCCGGATAGTGGACGGGAGCCGCTTCCACGAGTTCAAGGCGGGGTACGGCACGACCCTGATAACCGGGTTCGCCCACATAAACGGGATACCGGTCGGGATACTGGCCAACAACGGCGTTCTCTTCTCCGAGTCCGCCCTGAAGGGCGCCCACTTCATAATGCTGGCCGACCAGAGGAGGATACCCCTCGTCTTTTTGCAGAACATCACCGGCTTTATGGTGGGGAGGAAGTACGAAGAGGAGGGGATAACCAAACACGGGGCGAAGATGGTTCAGGCCGTCTCAACCGCCACCGTCCCCAAGATCACCATCATAGTGGGAGGCTCCCACGGGGCCGGAAACTACGCCATGGCCGGCAGGGCCTACGACCCCCGCTTCCTCTTCATGTACCCCACAGCCCGTATATCCGTAATGGGGGCGGAGCAGGCGGCCACCGTTATGGAAATTATCACCGAGAGGAAGTACAGGAGGCAGGGGAAGGAGCTGACGGAGGAGGAGAGGAGGAGGATAAGGCAGGAGATAATCGCCGAGTACGAGAGGGTGGGGAGCGCCTACTACTCCACGGCCCGCCTGTGGGATGACGGCATAATAGACCCCCTGCAGACCCGCGACGTCCTAACCTTCACGCTCTCCGTAGCCATAAACAACATCCCCCGGGAGAGGAGGTACCCGGTCTTCAGGTTTTAAATCTCCCGGCAGTAGAATAACGGAGTGGCTGTTGTAAAGACACCTACAACCCCACAGGAGAGATTGGAACTGGCCAGGAGGTACTTACAGAACGCCAGGGAGACCCTGAAGAAGGCTGGGGTCAAAAAGAGGACGGGAAGGTACGAGGATATAAAGTACGTCTCCTCTGCCGCCGGGATAGCCTATCTTGCTGCCCTTGAGGCTCTAAAGGCGCTATTTATCCAGGAAGGTTTGATAAGCGATCTGCGGAAGGTGAAGAACGTCAGGACGGTGTATTCGCTCATAAGCAGGCTAACGAGGATAGGGAAGGACAGGGACGTGCTTAAGGATCTGTTTGATGATGTGTATAAGATCCTCCACGTCGCCGCCTACTACCGGGAACTGCAGGATAAAAAGTCTATAGACAGCGGCTTTGAAAAGGTTGAGAAGATAATACGCATAGTGGAGAGGCACATCGGCGCAAAACTCCCCCACACGCGCGCTGTTCGGGGGTATAATGAGGGATTGATGAAGAGCGAAAAGGTAAAATCCTTGGTAGTTAAAGGTTTGATAGTGTCTATGCTCACATCTTCTCCAGTAGGATTTGGGTATAAATACGATAATGGATATGACGCATTCAGTAAATATAAAAAATATAAACCTACTCCTGAGTTTGTTATCAGTTTGAGGAGTTTGGAAGCTATCACTAATGGAAACACATATTCGATAAGTGATGTCTTGAATATGATAAAGACAGGAAAGTCTGGTTCTATCTCAGTGGAAGATGTTTCTATATTGAAGTTGGGAGATGTTATGAATGACTACGTTAATGCACATCGTCAAATCATCTCCAGCGTGGATGGGTTGGGGGCGGCGGTGGATTCCCTCAAAGCCAACGACGCCGCAGTCATAGAGTATCATGACAAAAGAGTTTTCGACTACAAAGTCGGCTCCCTCTCCGGCGGGAAGGATGTTTATGTGGGAGTAGAAGCCAGAAACATAAGCAGAGGAGGATACAGCCTGTTAGTTTATCTTTATTTAGTGGATAGAAATACAGGAGACACTCTGAGCTTAGGAGGTCTTGGGCTCTCGAGGTGGGGCATGCCCCACACGTTGAGGAACAGCCCCATAGAGAGAAGGTTTGCTTATCTTTGGGAAGACGTCCAATCCTTCATTAAAGCCCTGAGGGTCTATGAGTTCAAGGACAGGTATGTGGCGTTCTTTGCGGCACAAGAATACTACCCCAGGATTAAAAAATATAAGCATATACACAGAGTATTTGTCATCCCCAACGCAAAGAAGGGAGAGGAAGGGTGGTTTGAGCCGTACTATGGGAGTATTGACTTTCCTGGTATGAAATCACCGTTAAATGAGGTTTATGACGTATTTACCAACTATGATAATTACTTCTTGGGTACAATATTGGCCGTTCTAAAAAGTAACAATGGTGTTTTGGAAGAGTATTATGGCGTATCTTTTGCTGTAGATGAGAATTCTAAAAAGCCGTATGGAATAATTGAAAGCACTAATGGTGTTAATATTCCTAAAGATGTTGGTGAATGGGTGTTGATAGGCTCTAAGTAGGTTTTCCTGTAGATATATACTAAAAGAAACATCACCTCTCCCCTCCCCCACCCCCCTTCAAC
>JALWYV010000036.1 GCA_027003075.1 Caldifarciminota bacterium
ACCCCAAAGGAAAGCCCGACCCCGACAACCCTCTGGACTACCTCATCCGCATAAAGAGGGTGGCCGTTCCCATGTACCCCCAGTTCGGCCTTGAGCCTAACGTCTATTACATACCTCCCGTCCACGTCCCGAGACAGTTCCTCTACCAGATGTTCGGAGGGAAGGAGATGGTTGAAAACGCCATAGGTACGTACCTGACGGCGAAGAAGGACAGGAAGCTCCTTGGCGCCATGCTCCTCTTCGGCTCAACCGATAAGATAATCCACAGATTTAAGGTGGACAGGAAGTACGCCTACGGCTACGATAAGGACGGGAAACTCGTCGCAAAGGTACCCTTCAACGAGCCGATATACATCCGTCCCCTATACGACAGAAAGCGCGACGTCTACAGGCACAGCATACCTTAGAGGAGGTGGAAGATGAAGAGGTTCTTCCTTTTGGGATTGATCTTAACTGCGGGATGTGCAACCGCCCAGAAGGAGGGTGGTGAGACCTTAAAACCTTCATCCGAAAACTACACCGACAAAATAGTCGCCGTAAAGGTTGAGAGGATACCCATCAAGAACCCGGCCGCATCCGAATGGTCCACCGCCCCGACTACCACGTTAAAGATGCTCCCCCAGATCATAATAACCCCCAAACAGTCCAAACAGAGCGTAAAGGAGTTGACGGTCAGAGCGATATACACCGATAGGGAGTTCGCCCTCCTCCTCTCGTGGGAGGATAGGACGAGGGACGCTTACGACTACTCCGACAGATTCACGGACAAGGTGGCGGTTCAGTTCCCCCTCAACCCGGAAAACCTCCCCAGCTACATGATGGGGAACAGGGGCGGAAGGGTGCATATAGTGATGTGGAAGGCCCTGTGGCAGGAGGACGTTGAGAGGGGATACGTGGACGTGAACGACATCTACCCCGACTACATGGTGAACATGTACCCCTACGCCAATATGGGGGAGGATACCGTATACCTTGAGCCTCCGAGGATAACCGAGTTCAGCAGTCTCGCCCTCATGTTCCTCCCCGGCTACGCCGCGGGTAATCCGGATATTGACCTGCAGAGGAAGTGGCCGGTTATGGAGTACTCGGCCGAAGGTTTCGGCACCCTCACCGCCCAGAGACGTCAGGATGCGAAGGGCTGGGGTATCTACAAGGAAGGCAGGTGGTACGTCGTTATCGTCGTACCCAGAGCCTCAGCAGATCAGAACAACGCCCCCATATACAGAAAGACATCCGTCGCCTTCGCCGTGTGGGACGGCTCTAACAAGGACAGAGGTTCGCGCAAGAATTACACCATGTGGATACCCGTGGAGCTTAAGCCATGAGGGAATTCGTTCTTAAAGCGGATATATACAGGGTTTTCTCGGAGATATTCTCCTACCCGGAGGATCCGGAGAGCCTGAAAGATCTCATGTACGAGGTGGCAAACCACTACCCTCCCATAGGCGAGCTCATACCCCTCATGGAGAACCTTCAGGAGGATTACATGCCCTTTATGAAGGGGCAGATACCCATGTCAGAGGGGGCGTACGCCTCCTACCATCCGGCCGACGTCGTCGCCTTCTACAGGGCCTTTGGCCTCAAACACAAGCCCGGAGACAACCCCGACTCCCTTCCCTACATGCTCCAGTTCCTCTCCATCCTCTGTTTGAAAATAGCCCTAGCACCCGATGGAGATGCCAGAGATGTGGCGTTGGACGCGTACAGGGCCTTTTTAAAGGATCACGTCGGATACTGGATAGGGAAGTTCGCCCAGAGGGTGAAGGAGAGGGGGGCTTCCGCCTTTTACAGCGAGGCCGCCGACAGGCTGGCCGATTTTATAAAGAAGGAGGTGGGAAATGTTGATACTGCTCATAGCACAGCCTGAGTTCAAGTTTTTCGGTCAGTTCAGGACGAGGTACGAGCATAGAGAAGACAGGGACTTTACCCCGGATAACGGTGACGTTTTAAATTTCCTGAATATGCGCACACGCTTCGGTGTGAAGGTGAAGGTAAACAAAAACCTCTTTTTCAGGGCCACACTTCAGGACTCAAGAATATACGGCTCTACAGGTGCGGCCGTCTCATCCGACAACCCCCTTGAGGGCATAGGCTACACGGCGACGAACGCACGGGGGCTTGAGAGTACGGACCTAATAGAGGCCTTCGCAGGCCTGAAGTACGGCCCGGCATCGCTCCTTATCGGTCGCCAGAGGTTCGCCTACGACGAACACAGGCTCGTCGGCACGTTTGACTGGTCCAACGTCGGAAACTCCTACGATGCCGTAAGGGGCGTTTTGGATTTAGGTCTCCTCAAAGCCGAAGGTTTCGCGGCCGTCCTCAGGAACTCTCAGGTGGCAGAAGGTCCGGTTGAACTTCCGACCGGTTCGGACGTCTCCTCCAACCTCTACGGCCTTCACACAACGGTAAAGCTAAAAGGTGAAAATTACGGCTTCTCCGCATCCCCCTACGTCTTCATTTTGGACGACAGGGCCAGATCAAGCGCCGGGGGTATAGGCTACCCTGAGCGACGGGTCATAGACACGGTAATAGACTGGGGCGGTGGATGGGTTGATACCCTGTGGAAGGCCGCCGATCCCCAACCCGCAAAGATATACTCACCGGGACTGTACCTGAAGGGTTCTCTGAAAGCCGGTCCGATAAAGCCTTTCTTCGCGGGTGAATTCACGTACCAGACAGGAAGGGCATGGGCATACAACATGAACGCTTTCGCCGGTTTCGGACGCATCGGCGTTAAGCTGGTCCCTCAGGAGGGGGTGTTCCTCTCCCTCTTCGTGGAGTACGACATGGCGAGCGGAAGGGACACTTTCCTTGATGTGGGGAAGGACAGCGTACGCAAGACCCCTTACAACTTCTTCCCCACCAACCACATACACTACGGATACGGCGACCTCTTCTCGTGGAAGAACCTGAAGGCCCTCCGTATAAACCTCTCCGGAGGCTACGGACCCGTCGTTCTGAAACTTGACTACTATAACTTCTCCCTTTACAGCAAGTACGACAACTGGTATCACGCCGGTCAGGGGATATTCTTCTCCCCCACGTCCGCCTACCATCCCGACACGCTATCCAAACTGTCCCCTTCGGCCGGAAACGAGGTTGACCTTACGATCATCCTGAAACTCTCCAGAAAGGCCGGACTTATGGGCGGTTTTACGTATTTCGCACCCGGTGAAATAATCCGCAGATACTACGAGATAAACGGGATTAAAATCTCATCTATGAGATGGATTTTCACACAGGTTGTTATAAACTTTTGAAAAGGAGGTGAGTATGAAGAAGTTTTTAGCGCTTTCCTTAATGGGCACGGTCGTCGCCCTTATGGCGGCCACGAAGGGCATAGACGAGAAGCTCGCCGCAAAGGGCGAGAAACTCTGGACGAAAAAGGGATGCAACGCCTGTCATACCATAGGCAAGGGCAAACTCGTGGGACCGGATCTGAAGGGTGTGACCGAGCGCCGCAAACCCGAATGGATAATTGCCATGATAACCAACCCGGACAGTATGCTGAAGTACGATCCCATAGCGAAAGAACAACTTAAAAAGTACGGAGTTCCCATGACGGACCAGAAGGTGAGCGTGGAGGAGGCCAAAGCCATCATAGAGTACATAAAGCGGGAATCTCAGAAGTAGAAAACGGGGGGCCGAAAGGCCCCTTTATAATGCGTAAATGAAATGGGGTGACGAGGATTTTTTGTTTTCGGCAGCGGAGGGTGGTTTTATAAAGACGGTGATTTACATGATCAAAAAGGGTGTTGATGTTAATACGGTGGATAAGTACGGCGAAACCCCCCTGCATAAAGCTCTACACGGCGGGCATGCCGATATCGTTAGATATCTTGTGGGTGTGAACATAGAGCGAGGGAACTGGAATATAGTTTTCAACGATGGAAAGATGCTGTTGCACTTCGCCGCTTACGGAGGGGACCTGGATCAGGTAAAACTTCTAATAGAGAAGGGGGTAAACGTTGATGGGAAAGATAAGGAGGGGACTACACCTCTACATCTATCGGCGATGAGGGGGAACATTGACGTGGTTAAGTATCTCGTTGATATGGGTGCGAACGTAAATGCGAAAACTAACTACGGTAACACTCCTTTACATTTTGCCGCCGAATGGGGCAATACGGAAGTGATCGAATTCCTTATACAAAGGGGAGCGGACCCGAACGTAAAAGATAAAAACGACTACACTCCTCTCCACTGGGCGGCATTCGGGTGCCACGCCTCCGTCATTGAGTACCTGATTGAAATGGGGGCATATACAAACGTACGGGACGACGAAGGTAAAACCCCCTTGCACTGGGCGGCCGAGGGAAACTGCGTGGCAGCTGTTAAGTATTTCATCAAAAATATGCGAATAGATCCGACTGTTAGAGATAATTTCGGAAATACGCCTCTTCACAGTGCGGCTGAAACGGGCAGTCTGGAGGTTATCAAATATTTTGTGGATATGGGGTTTGATATGGAAGTCAGGAACAACGTGGGAAGCACACCCCTTCACCTTGCCGCACGGGAGGCCCGTCTGAGCGTGGTGAAGTACCTTGTTGAAAGAGGTGCGAACGTGAATGCGAGGGATAACCGCGGCAATACACCCCTCCACGAAGCCATGGAAGGAGGCGATATAAAGGTGGTAGAGTACCTCGTTGAGAAAGGAGCAGATGTAAAAGTACGGAACGATGCAGGAAAGACGCCGTGTGATCTGGTATATGACAGAAGTATAAGAAAAGTCCTGAGGTGTACCGGTAAGTGACAAACAGTGGCACGAGACCCTTATACAACAGGTATTGCGTTGATAGAAGGATGTTAATCCACTGGAGGCACAAACCTTATCCGTCTCAGACTCCTCTGTATCTTGGAAGATTCTCAGGCCTTTTACCAGCAAAAAACGTTTCCATTCTGTCGCTTGTATCATCCCATTCACTGAATACTATACAACAATTATCTACACCGCCGAAGTGGGGACAGGTGCAAAAAAGTTAACCGCCTCGCCTTATCTCAAGCCCGAGTTCTTCCAGCTGTTCGGGCGAGACGTCGGAAGGCGCCCCTTCAAACAGGGCGACACCTGTTGTAGTCTTGGGAAAGAGTATTACCTCCCTTATGGACTCCTCTCCCCTGCACATGGCAACTATACGGTCCAGACCGAGGGCTATTCCTCCGTGGGGGGGCGCTCCCATCCTCAGGGAGTTTATCAGAAAGCCGAACCTCTCCTCTATCTCCTCTTCCGTAAGACCTATAAGTTTAAGCAGACGTACCTGAAGGTCAGCGTTGTGGACACGCACCGATCCGGACCCTATCTCAACGCCGTTGATGACGAGGTCGTACTGCTTGCCCAGGACTCTCTGGACCAGTTCGTCTATCTCCTCCCCCTCTCTTCCTTCTTTCAGGGCGTTCTCTATCTCCGTGATCAGGGGGATATGCTCCTCGTATGGTGAGGTAAAGATGTGGTGGGCCGGTTCTATTCGTCCTTCGTCGTAGTTCCACTGGAGCAAAGGGAAGTCCTTCACCCAGAGGAAGGACCATTCCCTTTCGGGTTTCAGAAAGAGTGAAGTGACCGTCGCCCTGAACTCTCCGAGGGCCTCGTAAAAGGGTGTGCCCTTGCCAACGAAGACGAAGACGATTTTACCCTCGTAGGGTGTAAGATCCGTATCCTTAACGAACCTGGCCAGATTCCCCGAAGGTTTTCCGTCCTTAACCTTGAACCACAGGAACTGGAAGTCCTTAAGGAGCCTGTCTATCTGACCGCGGCTGAGACTAACGGGCAGAACGAGGGCCTTTACCTTCGCACCCCTCTCTACGTTGGAATCTATGATGCGGTTTCCCTTACCTGCGAGTCTGTCCGTCCAGTCCTCGTATGCGATGGAGTACCTCAGATCGGGTTTGTCCGAACCGTACCTCTCCATCACATCGTGGTAGGTGTACCTCGGAAACGGAGGTTCAACGTCCGCCCCCGCCCACCTCCTGAAAATCTCTGCTATCAGTCCTTCTATGAGGGTCAGGACGTCCTCCGGATCGGAGACGAAGGACATCTCCAGGTCCAGCTGCGTGAACTCCGGCTGCCTGTCCGCCCTCAGGTCCTCGTCTCTGAAGCATCGGGCTATCTGGAAGTACCTGTCAAACCCTGCCACCATCAGGACCTGTTTGTAGAGCTGGGGGGACTGAGGGAGGGCGTAAAACTTCCCCGGCTGAAGTCTGGCCGGCACTATGAAGTCCCTCGCCCCTTCCGGTGTACTCTTGGTAAGTATCGGTGTCTCAAGCTCCAGAAAGTCCCTCTCCGAAAGGTAGTTCCTTATGAATAGGTTAATCTCGTGCCTCACCCTGAAGTTCTCCTGCATGCGGGGACGTCTGAGGTCAAGGGGCCTGAAACGGAGTCTGGCCTCTTCGGAGGCTTTGACGTCGTCCTCCGGCTGGAAAGGGAGGGGGACGGACGGGTTCAGGATCTCGTACCTGTCAACCAGAACTTCCACCTTCCCGCTCCTCCAGTCCTCTCTGTACTGGTCCTCCGGCCTCATCCTGACCGTCCCCTCCACTTTAACCACGTACCCGTGGGCTATATCCGGCTTATCCTTCTCAAATACGACCTGAAGGTTCCCGTACCGGTCCCTCAGTACGACGAAGGTCAACCCCCCGAGTTCCCTCATGGCTACCACCCATCCGGCCACGGTTATCCTCTCGCCTACCAAGGATTCGTCTACCTCTCCGCACGTGTGGGTCCTGTGCATGGGGGCGATTCTAAAGGGGAGTCGGGTACGGGTACTTTCCGACCTTATACTTCCCGCCATGGCTCATGCTTACACGCCCGGTCTAAAGGTTACGGAAAAGACCCTCATAGTTAAGGAGAGGAGACTTCCACTCTGGGGAGACGTTCTTGTCAAGGAAGGGGACGTGGTGAAGGCGGAAGACGTGGTAGCCAAGGCCCTGCTGCCCGGACCGGTGTACCCAAGAAATCTTGCCGGTGAAATGGGTATACCTCCCTCCGATCTTCCGAAGGTACTCCTCGTAAAGAAAGGGGAGAAAGTGAAGGCCGGGCAGGTGATAGCGAGGGCCAGGGTGTTCTTTGGCCTGTTCAAGGTGGAGGCGAAGGCTCCGGTTGACGGTATCTTAGAGGACTATTCCACCATAACCGGGCAGGTTATCTTCCGTGGTGAACCCATTCCCATAGAGGTAAAGGCCTATCTGGACGGAGTCGTTGAGAGGGTAATACCCAAGGAGGGGGTGGTGGTACGTACGGTCGCCGCCATGGTACAGGGTATATTCGGTGTTGGGGGCGAAAGGGTGGGAGGTACGGTTAAAGTGGCCGTCTCATCACCGGAGGAGGAGTTAACACCCGACAAAATCACGGAGGATCTGAGGGGTAAGGTGGTCATAGGTGGGAGTACGGCGAGGATAGACGCCCTCAGGAAGGCCGCAGAGGTCGGAATAAACACCCTCGTGATAGGTTCAATAGACGATGCCGACCTCCGCGAGTACGTTGGGTACGACATAGGAGTGGCAATTACGGGGAACGAGGAGGTTCCGTTCACCCTCATAATCACGGAAGGTTTTGGATTCCTCCCCATGGCCAGACGTACGTTTGAGCTGTTCAAGAAGTTTGAGGGTCTTAAGGCCTCAACCAACGGTGCCACCCAGATAAGGGCGGGCGTCCAGAGGCCTGAGGTCATAATATTCCGCAAAGACGTAGACATGAACGAGGTCGTTGATGCCGAATCCCCCACGGAGAGCGGTCACCTTGACGTGGGTACGGTCGTAAGGATAATCCGCGAACCTTACTTCGGGGAGATCGGCGAGGTGGTGGAACTGCCCAACGAGCCTATCAAGATAGAGACGGAATCCACGGTGAGGGTGCTGAAGGTAAAACTTAAAGACGGCAGAATCGTGGTGGTTCCCCGTGCTAACGTTGAGCTCATAGAGGAGTAATGCCCCTTATACTGTCCGTAATCCTCGGCGGTATATCGGCAACACTTCTTCATATATTGCACGTTCCCCCCTATTACGAGGCCCTTCTCGGCGCGGCAACCATAATGGCGGCCGGCTATATCCTGTCCGTGGCCGTGGAGGCTGCTCAGAAGGACATATCCCGATCCTTCGCCACCATAATACTCGCCCTCCTCGCCGTTCTTCCGGAGTACGCCGTTGATATCTACCTGGCCTATACCGGTGGTACGGATCCCCGGTACGTCCACTACGCCACGGCGAACATGACGGGGGCGAACCGTATGCTCCTCGGTCTGTTCTGGCCCATAGTGGGTTTCGTGGGTCTGTACTTCGCCCGTGGCAGGAAAACGGTTAAAGGGAAGGCCATAATACTGGACAGGTCCTTCCGCCTTGAGATCTTCTTCCTCCTTCTTGCGACTTTCTACTCCTTCAAACTCCCCATAATGGGGCATATAAGTCTCTTTGATTCCATCGTTCTGATCCTTCTCTTCCTCTTTTACGCCCGTATAGCCTCCCAGTCCCACCTGCGGGAGGAGGAGTTTGAGGGGGTAGCCGAGGTAATCGTCAGGTTCCGTCCTGTCCTCCGGAAGATCGTAGTGTTTCTGCTGTTTTTAGTAGCGGGCGTCCTCATATTCACGTCGGTGGAGAAGTTTACGGAGGGCCTTATAAAGACGGGTGAACTCCTCGGTATAAGTGAATTTCTACTCATCCAGTGGGTAGCCCCCGTCGCCTCCGAGTTGCCGGAGCTAATCGTGGCCATACTTCTCGCCCTGAAGGGTAAGACCACGACCGCCATAGGGGCGCTGGTGTCAAGTAAGGTGAACCAGTGGACTCTGTTAATAGGTGCGCTTCCGATAGCCTACTCCCTCGGTAGCGGGAGGCTTGCGGCCATGCCCCTTGATTACGTACAGCGGGAGGAGATATTCCTTACGGCTGCCCAGTCCCTCATGGGTACTATCTTAATAGCCGACCTGAAGCTCAGCCGGGGGGACGCCATCCTGCTGTTCGTACTCTTCTGGGCGCAGTGGGTATTCCCCTCCCCTCAGATAAGGTTGCTTCTGGGGTGGGTGTACATTATCATCTCTATCGCCCTGGTTATCAGGGACAGGGGACGGATGGTAAACCTCCTGAGGTACGGATGGAACCTGTTCACCTGAGGCTCAGGAATCCGCTCGCCCACTTCTCAACAGTGTACGCCCTCCTCTTTTTATGGGAAGGCATTGTCATCAGCCTGACCCTCCAGAGCGTTCCCATCATCTCGGGAATGACCCTGTACTTCTCCGGTTTATCTGCTTCCCGAACCTGAATTCCTCCTTCACCCTTAACCTCAACCTTCAGGCCTTCCGATGACAGCCTGAGAAGGACCTTTCCCCCGTACCTCTTCGCTCCGGATACGGGGACGAAGTCCTCGTAATCCCCCTCCTCAACGAACCGCCTGCACGCGGCGAGGTCAAGGTTCAATCCCATGGCCACGAGGGCGGCGGGGTCGTCCGAAAAGAACCCCCCTTCGCTTACGAACAGGGGACCATCAACGTTTACAAGCACCTCGTTCTTCCCCGTCTCAAGGGGACCGTAAACGAGGGCGAACCCGGAAAAGCCGTGAACTATACCCATCACCCGATTCAGCACGAGAAGGTCCCCACCGAAAAGGACGACCCTATCCGGCTGGGGGAAGAAGGGCAACATGCTCATATCCACGCTATCCCCTTCCCTCCTGTAAAGCCCGAAGACCCTCATCGTTCGTGTAATTTTAACCCTGAAACCTGAGAACTACGAACTCTCTGTAATCCATAACTTTTACGAACCCACGCCTCAGATAGTACCCGTACGCTTCAAGATGTGGGAAAGTGATAACGTAAATCTCCCTTCTCATCTCCCGCAGCCTGCCTATAGCCATATTGAGCAACCTCTCCCCGTAACCCCTTCCCCTGTACTCCGGGTCCACCATGAAGAACTCTATGAGTCCCACACCGTCACGTTTCAACCTCTCTGGCACCCACCAGACCCTTTTATCTTCGGCGAGGTTGTGGACCAGTGCGACCGTTCCCACTATACGCCCCTTATCGTCTTTCAGAACGTAAATCTCATCAAACTCTTCCTCAAGGCGGAAGCGCAGGAACGGAAGGTAAACTTCTGAAAAGGCGCTGAAATCCTCCGGATGGGGCTTGCGTTCCACCCATTCAAGGGCCGGATAGCGTCCCCCCGTACTCCGATATATCCTGAAGACGAACTCAAGGAGATCTGTCAGATGATCCGTGGGTTTCTCCAGCCTGTCCACGCTCATCTTTGGCTCACCGATTTCCATCTAAGTTTTTACCTCCTTATAAACTTAATCGTTTTCCTGCCTAAGCGCAAGAAGTAAACACCTGAAGGTAGATCACCAACGTACACCTTACCTTTGCCCTCAACCTCTGCCCTCCTAACCTCCCTACCTGAGGCGTCGTATACCCTCACCACACCCACATGCTTAACCTCTACAAATTCACGCCCTATAACGGCAGAGGATATAGGCCTATCCTCTCGCTCCCCAACACTCAAAGGTGCGTACTCGTAACCCACGGTCGTGCCTACACCACTGCCGTAATAATAGGACACGGCAAACTCCATAAGTCCATCTTCATCCATGTCGTAGACGTTGCTGACGGATACGTCCGAGATGCTACCGTTCAACACCCCTATCTCCTCGTAATCGTCATCGCCAACGGCCTTCAACACCCTTACCCTTCCAAACCCTCCCATCAACAACTCAGGCCTGCCATCTCCATCTATATCCCCACTGTTACCACTACCCATCCACACAGCCCCACTGCTATCAATAATCATGTGTTTAACGACGTTCCAGGAGTTATCGGTATCGGCCTCAAGGATGTAGACGTGGAAGTATAGAATACCACTCGTACCACCGAAACCGTACAACACTATCTCTGGCCTACTATCTCCATCGGCGTCGTTTACCATCAAGGCATAACTGGCACGGGGCAGGTTAAACCTCGCTACTTCCTCTACCGAGTCATCCCCTACAACCTCGTATATCACTCCACTGCCCACAAACTCAGGCCTCCCATCCCTGTCCCTGTCTATCATCGTGGGAGCGTAGTACTGACCCACTCTCACTGCTACCCTCTTTCTGTTCCACGTGTTGTCTCCTATCGCCTCAAACATTACTGCTACAGGTGCAAGGCTGTCTTCTTCGCTCTCGTATGGCGCACATATCACGTCCCTGTACCCGTCCCTGTCTGCATCCCCAAAATAACATGTGGGTGGACTTGGTATATCTCTGAGCCATCCTATGACAACTGTATCAGCGTATACGGCCTTGTCTCTTGTGATGTCAAAGTTTCCCAGACTGTCTGCCTCAAAGATGTAGAATGTATCTGGCCCGTTTCTTAATGCGTAGAAGTACAACTCCTCTCTCCCATCCCTGTCGCTGTCGTAATGCCCAAGATAGAACATACTTGAACTATCCCTCAACACCCACGTGGTGTCGTTTAGAATATACCATAACCCCTTTGATCTCAAGAACAGCATCCAGATGTTATCAATCTTCGTGACGTGAGGTTGAAGCAGAAAGGAGTACCCCCTTACCCTCCACACCTGAGAAAACGACGCCACAAGTACCATCACCATCGTTTTACCTCCTTATGAACTTAATCGTTTCCCTACCTAAGCGCAAGAAGTAAACACCTGAGGGCAGATCACCTACGTACACCCTGCCCTTACCCTCAACCTTTACCCTCTTAACCTCCCTACCTGAGGCGTCGTATACCCTCACCACACCCACATGCTTAACCTCTACAAATTCCCGCCCTATAACGGCAGAGGATATAGGCCTCCTGCCTACACCCATGGGACCACTGCCCGTACCACCACCCCTGCCGCTGAAGTGGTACAGCACCACTTCACCTCCAACACCCTCTATCTCCACCTTCCCATCCTCATAAACCCACTCAGGTACGATCACCATATCCCCCACTCCGTACCTCCCCATGTACCTGCCACCCAACCGTAACGCCACATCACCCCTCACCACCTCCACAACGTACACACCTCCACTGTCCCCCACATAAACACCGTTCCCACGATACACAGGTGTTACACCCCTCATGAAGCCCATTATCGGAGTGGTGTACTCGTACTCACCTATCCTGAGCCATCTCCTCCACCCTTCCCTCTCCTCCCACACGTTCCTGAAGATCCAGTTGTAGGTGGGATAGCCTATACTCACGCTGCTGTACGGCCACACGTCCTCAACTCCGGGCGCATCCGTCATGTTGAACGATATATTGTTGTTTACATCGTGTGCCAGCAGATCAAACATCTGTCCTCCTCCCCCAGCGCAGCTCCCCGACCTTCGTTACTCCCAAAGATGTTGTACTTACTACCGTTATTAGTAGCATGGCCACCGCTATTTTAAGGCGGAAACGCGGGCGTGTAGAGAATACCTTACACGTCTATAATAAATTATTGTGCTGAACCTACTCACCGCAGCAGGGGGCGGTACCGCCGGCCTCTCCCCATCCGCATTCCTCGGTTTTATCGCCGGGATAATACTCGCCGGGTTCGTCGCGGACGTTATATTCCGGAAGTTCAGCATACCCTCAACCCTCTTCCTGCTCCTGCTGGGTTTCCTTATAACGAACGTCCTCCATATCGTCTCCCCGGATGTGGCACTCGTGGTTGCCCCCTACTTCGGCACCATGGCCTTTGCCATAATCCTCTTTGAGGGTGGTCTGGCCCTTGATATCTACGCTCTGGTAAAAAAGCTCGGTATAGCCTTCGTATTTTCCACTGTGGTTTTCATACTTTCCACCCTCGCCATAATGGGCCTGTGGGTGGTCTACGGTGGGGATCCTTACGTTGGAGCCCTCATGGGTGTTATGTTAGGGGGTACGAGCGGGGCGATAGTCCTGCCAACTATCGCCAAACTCCACACCTCACCGGAAACCAGTATCATAGCGAAGTTCGAGGCCGTTCTGGCCGAAATATACATAGTGGTAGGGGCGAGCGTAGTCCTGAACATGATGCAGGGCGGAAGCGTTAACGTACTCCAGTACCTCTACAACTCCATCGTCAACGCTACGATCATAGGGATAATCGTGGGTTTCGTGTGGCTTCAGGCGATCAAGGTGCTGATACAGAACGAGGTTTACTATATCCTTACCCTCGGTATGCTCTTCGGCGTCTACTGGCTGGTTGAGCTTCTCGGAGGGAGCGGACCCCTCGCCGCCATCATCCTTGGCATGGTTATATCCAACGCCGAAACCATAGTTGACCGCATACTCCCCTTCCTCCGTATAAGCAGGGAAAAGTTGGATATGTTGAACTTCACCCTTGACGAGTTCACAAAACAGGCGAGTGTAGAGCTCTCCTTCGTATTCAGCACCTTCTTCTTCCTGATACTCGGTATGACGGTTAAGGTAAACTACCTCATGGATATCAGTGTGCTTCAGGGTATATTCGGCATATTCCTCGTTCTGGTTCTGGTGAGGATCGTGAGTACCTTCGTGCTGTATAAGGTGGATAAGGATATAAACTTCAGGGATGGTCTCATCCTCCTCTTCATGATGCCGAGGGGACTCGTGTCCGCAATAGTGGCCTTCAGTATAGGTTCCGTCCTTACGGATAAGGCGCAGCTCATACTGGCCTACGCCTTCGGTGTAATCGTAGTAAGCGTCGTCTGGATGACCCTTGGCACCTTCCTCACCCGTATATTCTTCCCTCCACCGAAAATAGAAGAAGTGCCGGCAAAAAAGGAGAGTGAACCGAAAGGTTTCTGGGAAAAGGTAATAGAGACGGAGAGGGATATCGTTGAAAGGACCAAACGGATAGTGCGGGGCGGACGTAAACCCCCGAAGAAGAAACGGAAAGGTAAGGACAGGAAGAGGGGTAACGGTAATCAAAAGAGGGATAAAAGATAGTCTCAGGCCAGACCAACGAGACTCTTAAGGGACCTGATTTCCCCGTCGGTAAGGTACCTCCACCCTCCGGGTGGAAGATCCAGATTTACGGTTCCGTAAGAGACTCTCTTTAACCTCTTCACCCTTCTGCCCAGTCTCCGCATCATCCTCCGTATTTCCCGATATTTACCCTGTTTGAGTACGAGGATGAGTTTACCTCCCCGTGTGATCTTCGCATCGTAGGCTCTCAGCATCTCCCCCCTGTCCTCTATCCCCTCAAGGACCTTTCTGACGAGCCTTTGATTGGGAGGAGGGTTTACCTCCACCACGTAGGTCCTCGGCACCCCATACTTCGGATGGGTCAGACGATGGAGGAGTTCGCCGTCGTTCGTAAGCAGAAGGAGACCTTCCGAGAGTTTGTCCAGACGGCCAACGGCCCTAAGGTCGTAAAACTCCGGGGGAAGTATGCTGTATATCGTGGCGTTGTGGGGATCGGACCTTGATACGACGAAACCCGGGGGTTTGTGGAACGCCACGTAAACCATCCTCTTGATACCGCCCGGCTCGTACCCCTCCACCTCCACGACGTCCCCTTCCCCGACCTCGTATAGTGGCTGGGTTACGATCTCTTCGTTCACCCGGACCTTACCCTTCCGTATAAACCGGAAGGCCTTTCGCCGGGAAAAGGAATAGTGGGTCTGAAGGTACTTCAGGAGGGTCAAGGCGCGATTCTAAAGAGGATAAAAAAGCCCCACCCTATAAAGGGTGGGGCCTCCGGTTAACTTTCGCGCGTTTACCCTACGCTCCCTTCCATCTCCAGCTCTATCAGGCGGTTCAGCTCAACTGCGTACTCCATCGGCAACGTCTTCGTGAAAGGCTCTATGAAGCCGAGGACAATCAGTGTGTACGCCTCCGCCTCGGACAGGCCCCTGCTCATCAGGTAGAAGAGCTGGTCGGAGCCGATCTTGCCAACGGTGGCCTCGTGGCCGATGTGGACGTTCTCCTCCTCAATCTCTATGTAGGGATAGGTGTCCGTCCGGGAGTGAGGGTCCAACAGAAGGGCATCACACTGGACGGTGGACTTCACATGATGGGCGCCCTTCACCACCTTCAGCAGACCCCTGTAGGTTGCCCTTCCACCGTCTTTGGATATGGACTTGGAGGTTATGGTGGAGGTAGTGTAGGGGGCGAGGTGTATGGCCTTGGCTCCGCTGTCCTGAATCTGGCCCTTGCCGGCGTAGGAAACCGTCAGAAGCTCCATCCTGGCCCCCGGCTCCTTGAGGATGACACCCGGGTACTTCATCGTAACCTTACTGTTGTGGGCGAAGATGCCGTTGGCTATGAAGTTGGCCGTCCCCTCCACCTCTATGTCGTAGGTTACCTCCTCACCCACGTACTCCACCTTGCTAACCTTGACGAAGTGGACGGGGGCGTTTATCTCCTCTTTGGAGAAGTGGAGGAAGTACGTGATGTAAGTCTTCTCCTTCTTCCCGAGGGGTAACTTCTCTTTTCTTACGTGGCGGGTGATCTTCGTGGGGTTCATACCGACAGACATGGCGAGGAGCTTTATCTGCTCAAGGAGTTCCCTGTTGGCGCTCGTGATGGTGAGGTTTTTGTGGTCCTTTCTGACGTGACCGTCGGCGTCAATGTAGCCCTGTATGAAGGCCTTCCGCTGGT
>JALWYV010000037.1 GCA_027003075.1 Caldifarciminota bacterium
CCCTCCTTTCCCAGGGCCTTCAGGTAGGCGAGGGTTATCAGGAGGTGCTTTGGGATCTTTACCTTTTCCCTCCCCCTGTACAGGGACAGCCTTCCGGAGAAGGACAGGTAGGTTATACCGTCGCGTATCTTATGCACGTACCAGAAGACGTTCCACATGCCGGCGAAATCCCTGAGCAGAACGGGTTCCCTGCCGGCGTTCGTTTCCCTGACCATATGGCTCAGGTACCTGAAGTACCTGTAGCCTTTCGGAACGCGGGGAGGGGATTCCCTTTTGAGGAAGGATAGGAATATGCGGGTCCGGAGCAGAAGGCGGTAGGCCTTCAGTCGCCTCGCCGTATCCATAACCAGTTCAAGGTCGGCCACGGATCCGGATAGGAAGGCCGAGAATACGTGGCATACGAGGGCGAGATGTTCCGCCCCCTTCCGTATGGCCCCCTCCTTGGCTCTCCTCAGCTCCCGTACGGCTCCGTCCAGATCTCCGGTGTAGGCCATGAAGTTGGCCCGGTTGTAGGTGTGGATCTCGCGGAGTACCCCTTCCGGGACGTATCCGGAGATGGGCCTGCCACACCTCAGGGCCTCAATCTGATCCAGGGCCATGGTCACTATGGCCTCCGTACGCCGACCCAGATTTTCCCGCTCCAGTAGTTTCAGGAACCTCACCCGCGCCTCCTTCAGGTATCCGAGGTAGAAGAGTATCTGGGCTACGGTGCGTTCGGACAACTTTCCACCCTTCATGAGGCTTTGTAGACGCGCGAGTTTTAAGGTATTGAGGTAGTAAAAGGCGAGGAGTTCGTCCCTCTCCTCAGGGTGAAGCGCCCGACTGTGCTGTCTGTAGCACCTCTCAAACTCCCTGAAGTTACCCAGAAACAGGAGATCTATCAACCTGCCTCTGACCTGTGAGTTCTGCACGTGCCTTTAAATTGTACGGTTGCCTGCGGCACCATCCCCCTTATACTACCCCGTATGCGACTGAAAGGGAAGAGAATACTGATCGTGGGAGCCGGTGCCGGAGTCGGAAGGGCGACAGCCTACCTCATGGCAAAGGAGGGGGCGCGGTTGTTTCTCGTTTCCAGATCCGAAAAGGCCTACGAGACGGCCACCTTTTTGAAGGATAAAGGACACGAGGCGTACTCCACCAGCGGGGACGCCTCCAACCGCTCGGATGTCAAACGTTTCATTTCCGAGGCGAAGGATAAGCTCGGGGGTATAGACGTCGTCTTCGTCAACGCTGGCTACTGGGCGGGTGGCCCCCTTGAGGAGATGGACGAGGACGATATCAGGGCGCTCATAGAGGGGAACCTCATAACCCACGTGTACACGGCCCACGAGATAATCCCTTACTTCGTTGAGCAGAAGGGAGGGGTTCTGATCCACACGGCCGCCGTTTATGGACCCTTCGGTGTGGCGAGCCATGCCGCCGTTTACAACGCCACGAAGTCTGCCGTCGTGGCTCTGGTCAAGTCCATAGCAAGGGATTACGCCCGGTACAACGTAAGAGCAAACGCCATATGCCCGAACGGTCTCTCTCACAGGATGTACTCGTCGTACGATGACTTCAGGACGGAACCTGCGACCCTGCGAAGGGGATGGCCTGAGGACGTGGCCTATCTGGCCGTATACCTCGCCAGCGACGAGTCGTGGTGGATGAACGGATCGGCTATAGTTATAGACGGAGGGTGGTCCGTCAGGGCGAGGGAGTGAGGACCTCCCAGTAGACACCCTTAGGGAGCCTGTTCTTTGAGTACTCAACGAAGCGTTCCCTTAGCGTATCCGCGTTTTCGTATACGACGTAAAAGTAAACGGCCTTGTTGCCCACGACGAACCTTCTGGGGCCGAGGAGGTACCAGAGTCCCACCTCCTCCCACCGTATGGGGAAGTACCTTTTGGCGAACACGTCTCCATACAGTAGGGCTATCCTGCATCCCCGTTCCTTAACGAAACGGTCAACGTTCTCCCACGTGTACCTGCCCTCAAGGAGCATCTTCGCCGTCTCAAGGGTTGCGAGTCCCCATAAGTCTATTATTCGGGCATCGGTGTAGAAGGCGACGTTGCCCACGTCGTTGAGAACGACCGGCTGGCCGTCGTAGTACTCTTTAATGAACATCGCCATCTGGTAGTCCTGCCTGTAGAGTTCGTTTGATCCGGAAACCACGTAGGCCGTAGCCATGTACCCTCGGGAAAGTACGGGAAAGAGTACGAGGAAGGTAGTTATTACCAGCGCCGCTTTCCGGATGAGGTCAGTCCCCTTCCAGACGTCCGTAAGGTAAGCCGTATTCAGGGACCGTATAAGTACGAAGAGGGCCAGGACCACGATGTAGGCCTCGTACCGGTAAAACCAGTGGACGTTTCCAAAGTACAGGTGGATCGTGAAAATGAGGAAAGCGAGTACGAGGGAATGCCGGAACTCCGGTTTTGCGAGGGGAGATACGACAAATACGCCAGGGAGTACCCAGAGGACGTACACCCCCGGCAGGATTAAGGCGTTACGTAGCGCCCTCAGGAATAAGAGAGATACCCATCCCATCGGTGAGCCGAGGTCAAAACGGTAGGACTTTGTTAAAACGGACGTAGGGAAGAAGTACCATCCGTTAGAGAGGCTCCATACACCGTACGTTACGACAGGTAAGGCTCCGCCTATCAGCATAAGAAGGGAGCCTACCACGTCCCTGCGAATTAGTCTATAAGCCGCAAGTACCAGCACGACGGCCATGCCCTCGTATCGGGCGGAGGTGACGAGCAGGGAAGCGAAAAAGAGGAGCAGCCTTTCCCACCGGCCGACCTTTAACGTACCGGTTGCGAGGGTAAAGAGGAGGAGGGTGGTGAGGATCTGGAGGTTGTGTTCCATACCGATGAACGTGAGACCCAGAGTGCTTCCAAGAAAGGTTGCGGATAACGTAAAGAGGAACGCCCTTTTAGGCGACAGAAGTATAAAAGACAGGAGAGCGAGAAGTAAGAAGCTCAGGGCGTTCAGTACGAGGGGAACGTAAACGTTTATCCCTGTCAGTTTAAAACTACCTATGAGGAGCCACGGCCAGAGAATGGAGGAGAGGGCGGACGTAAAACCGTAACGGGTGATGCCGAAGACACCGTGCAGGACGTAGTTTTTGGCCACGGCCATGTGGATGTAGGCGTCGTCTACGGCATAGACGAAGTGGCCGGAGTTAACGCGTAGTATGAAATAGAGGATAACAAGGAGGCCGACGGAGTACGGCAGAAGGGCGAATATAAAGTATCTGAGCCTCAATCTCCCGCCATTCTAAGCCGGTAAATAAAAGAGGGGGGATTTCCCCCCCTCTGACTTTACATTAGGTATTCGGGTTTACCTCGCGAGGATCCTGTACACCCTGTCCTTCACCTTCACGAAGAACACGCCCTTTGAACGCAGAACGTAGGATCCTTTGAACGTGGCTACGAACCTACCTGCCGCATCGTAGACGGAACCACTCTCAGCGTACAGCGTCCTGCCAACGACACGAAGGGAGGGGGTAATGTCATCGCCCCTTTCAACCACATCCGTAGAGGTAGGATACACAAAGAGGATGGCCGTACCGCTGTCAGGAACGTGGCCGGAGGGAGTACCGTTGTAAACGTACTCAAGGAAGAAGTTGTTGGTGCTGTTCGCGGTATCTCCCTGAATGCCGATCGTGGCGTCATTGTAGTAAACGGCGGAGTTGTACTGGAGCTTTATGTTCCCGTTATCATAGAGTATGATTTCAAACTCCATCTGGGTAGTGTTGCCATATCGGGGTACGTTATGGTACTGTACTACAGCACAGGCACCGGAATAGCCATCGGGGCAGGAGGAGAAAGACTGGAAGTAAATATCCCCTCCATACTCCGGGGGATCAAGGTCGTCCCACATCACGGCCACGAACGCTCTCGGACCGCTGTAGGAGGTAGAAGGAAGCGCGGTATTGCTGAGACCGAAGTACACGTAGGGAGTGTCAAAGACTATAGCACCGTTGGAGCAGATGGAAACGGAGTCGTAGGACTCCGTGTAGAAGGGGAACGTGAAACCGAGATAGTAGAGGGTGGAGGCAGAAGATCCAGAACACCAGTCATCGCCTGCACCCACGGCCGTACCTGTGGTGGATATGTCTATATAGTTGAAGGGAACCGTATCCCCATCCTGCGTGGAGAAGTAGGTATAACCGAAACCGTCCGGACCTCCGAATAGCAGCTCTACATCCACCGGATTGGCATCCCGGTGGGAAACCTCCATGCCCTTAAAGGGTTCAAGGGCAGTTAGCAGTATTAAGACCATCATAACCCCGGTATTATAAGGGAGCAATTTACAGGCGTCTTATCGCGGTCCCTCTGTAGTAATGCTTCAGAATATCCCGGTAGTCGTATCCACGCATGGCCATTCCTATCGCACCCATCTGACACATACCCACACCGTGCCCCCAACCCATACCCTTTAAGACGAATCTGTCCTCCACCTTTTCAACCACGAAGGCAGACGATGGCAGGAAAGGGTTCCCCAGAGTCTCCCTTATGGCGTACTCACCCCGTATCTTTCTCTCGCACTCCAGCCCTATAACGGAGAGTTCGTATATCCTCCCGGATCTCCCCCTTTTCAGAGGAACGATATGCAGGACCTTCCCCACACCGAGATGTTTTAACTTCTCAGTTAACTCCTCCCGCGAATAGGATACCTCCCAGCGGTAGAGGTTCTCTATGCCGGGAAAGTCCACGTTACAGAAGGAGTCCTCAACCGGGTAGAACTTGAGGAAGCCCTCGTCCGTGGAGGCGTTGTACCCCTCGTCCTTCTTCCAATCTCTGAAAGAGGGAGAGTAGGGCCGGTCCTCCTCACCCCAGACTACGGAGAAGGTCTCGGTTATACCCCCGCAGGACTTTGAGTACCTCGCCTCTATCGGTTCTCCGTCGTAGGTTATTATCTCACCGGCTGTCTCCTCCGCCGCCTTAAGAACCCTATCCTTGAGGACGTGCAGCCCCCTGAACACCTGACAGTGATCCTCGGCACAGACGTCGTAAAGCTCGTTGGGGTGGTGCTTTCCCGCCGTGCGGACGAGGTTGGTCCTTGCGGCTACTACCTGAGCCTTAAGGGCCTCAAACGGGGCTTCCGGATGCATCTCGGACGAGGCCACGGCCCCGACGTACATCTCTATGGGCATCTCAACCACCGCTCTTACCCCCTTACCCCACCCGTAAACCGTAATCTTCCCCTCGTATAGCGCCCTCTCCCTCCTCTGCCAGTGGAACCCCTTCCCCACCCACATGTCCTCCACCCATACCCTACCCTTAACGTGAAGGGGAGAGTCCATAACCCACCTCCTGCCGTCGGCCATAACCTCTATCCTGCCACCCCATCCCTCAACCCACACCCTGTAGGTTCCACCAACCTCCCTCGCCACCCTGTACGCCTCCCCCACGTCGGGATAGAGACCCACCATTTCCCATCTCTCCTCATGGAAACGCCCAAAGGGTTTGCCAAGGGGTGAAGGCCTGAATACGGCGTACATCTCCTTGAGGCCGCTGGAGAGGGAGCGTACCTCAATCCTGCGGGCTTTGATTCCCCCCTCCAGAGTCGTATCCCCCTCCATACGTAGAACGTCAAGAACCGGAAGGCCTACTCTCACGTTCATCCTATTCCCTCCAGTACCAGACTTTGAACTTCTTATTTATCAGGGGTAAATTCGTCCCGCCTATGCCGAAGACCGTGGAGCCGGAACCGCTCATAACGGCGTTCCATCCGCCGTTTATCAGGATCTCTTTTGCCCTCCGTATAGCCCTGAAACGGGGGAGTATAACCTGCTCAAAGTCGTTCTCCAGAAGGGAAAAGTTCCCTTCTTTAAGGGCATCCACCAGTTCCCTGACCTTTTTCTCAGCGTCTTCCGGGCGTGTAAATTTCCCCTCCGAGTCAAAGAGGTCGTAGGCCTTACGGGTTGAGACCGAAACTCCGGGAAAGATCAGTATCCACTCTCCGGGGATGTAGAGGTCTACCGGCTCAAGGTCGTACCCCCTTCCCCTCCCTATGGCAGCCCTCTCCGGTAGGAGGAAGAAGGGAACGTCCGCTCCCACCTTTGCCCCCACGTTTATGAGTTCCTCAAGGGAGAGTCCGAGGTTGAATATACGGTTTGCGGCGTACAGTACGGCCGCCGCATCGCTGGAGCCACCTCCGAGCCCCGCACCTACCGGTATCCTCTTTTTTATGATAACCTTAAGGCATATGCTCTGCCCCACGTACTCGCTCAAAAAACGCAGAGCCTTGTAAACCGTGTTGTCCGACGTGCTGCGTATTCCCTCGCACCTGACTATGGACTCGTGCCACCTGTCAACGATTATCTCGTCATAGAGCGGTATGCGATAGAAGAGGGTAGTTATACGATGGTACCCATCTTCGTCTACACCGGTTATCCACAGACCAAGGTTTACCTTGGCGGGAGCCAGAACCCTCAGGGGCATCTTACAGGCCTCTGGACGTGGGGAGAAGACCGTTCAACCTGACCGTAAACAGGTGCGGACGGGGTTTGGCGGGCCAGACCGTTGCATCCACCTCAAAGAAGGGAGAGAGGCCGAATCCTATACGCACCCCACCCCAGAACATACCGGAGGAGTAGGCGTAGTCCAGAGGGAGGGCGACCTTCCAGAACCCCGTTTCACCCCTCCGGCCCACGTAGGTCACCTCAAGGGAAACGTGGCGGTACCCGTGGCGGTCTATGGGTTTGTTGTAGAAGGACCTCTCGTCCCGGTCGGCGGCGGCCATGAAGTACCAGGAACCTCCACCGTGGACGGCGTAGGAGGAGTCGTGCCTTATCACCCTGCGGTAGGAGAGTTTCACACCCGGATACTTGCTTGACAGTATTCCTGTGGGAAAGATCAGGGAGAAGTCCGCGCGATTACGTTCGGCGAATACGAACCCCATACCCAACTCCATGTCGCTCAGGGAGAACCTATGCCCCATGGGGAAGACAAAGGGGACCGTAAAGTTGAGAGACACACCGTGAACGGATACGAGCCACTCCCCCCGGAACTTCAGGTAGGAGAAGTAGAGGGTATCCGAGAGACCTCCACCGACTTCCGTACTCCACCGGTTGTATACGAGAGGTTCAAGGAGCAGGTACCACATCACTTATGCGTAAAGTACCAGACCGCGGCCCCACCACCGATCACGAGTACGCCCACGCCCCCGGCGGTTAACCATACCTGTTTCCACGATCCGACCTTGAGGTCGTAGCGCACCTCTATGGGATGGTAGGTGGGTCTCTGGAGTCCCTTCATGCTTACGACGTATCCGCCGGAAACGGCATCACCCGGTATGTGCCACCTGACTTTCAGGATCTTCTTACCCGGAACGTTCCCCGATGCGGGAGGTATCTCTACGGGTGGGATCGTATCTGCCCTCGGTTTAAGTGTTGCGGGCACCTCCCTATCCTTTACGGTATCCTTCAGGGTGGCCCTGACTCTCGTGAAGTTCAGGATGAAGGTGGTATCGCAGTGGTTCATAAGGACGAGCTCGTGGTCGTACTCCCTGCCGGGCATCTCGCCGAAGAAGAGGAAGCCCGGCACCTTGCTCTTATGGAAGGCTATACAAAGGGTAAAGGAGTCCTTAACACTTACATCCGGGAAGGTCCTCAAACGGTTGGAATCCTTCACGACCACCACCCCTTTAGCCGTCACCGTGTAAACTCCCCCGTGGAAGGTCTGGGGGAAGGTGGCCCTCCAGTACCCGAACCTGTCCTTCGTCAGCTTCGGCGTGTAAACGTTCCCCTTCGGATCCCGGATCATGAGGGTGTAGTTCTCGTTCTTTATCGGCTTGCTGCGGTTCCTTATTCCGAGGATTATCTCCATGGGGAGACCTATGAGGAACTGCCCCTTGAACCGGACGTCAAGTATGGGAATGTAAACCACCTTTACCTTCTTCTTGACCCTTATTTCGGCGTTGGTGGGAAGGTGGCTGACCACGACCGTGAAGGTGTACTCCCCCTCAGCCAGTCTGGGAAGCATCCTGCCGAATACCCCGTCGTGGGGGTTGCCATCGCCGTGTTTGCCGTCGTCGTATAGCCTGTAAACGACCTGCTTTCCGTCCTTATCCTCAACGTATACCTTCGCGGAGAAGTGTTCCCATTTGGGGTTTCTCGGTGTTATGGGCGTAAGTTCAAGGAGGACGGGAACGGGTTCGGTTGATGGGGTCTCGGAGGCGGGTTTTATTATCCGGGGGACGGCCATGGAAAGGAGTATGGTAGCCCCCTTGCTGATCTCAAACTTCCACTTTCCGGGTTTGGGATCCTTTATCTTCACTATGACGAAACCTCTACCTTCCCTCCTCTCACCTCTGACCTCTTTACCGTCGGGGTCGTAGATGCGGAGGACCTTCTTCTGCCTCGGATTGAACGCCACCACCATACTGAACTCCGCCACCCCTTCCTCCATGGGGAACTCCACTATGGAATTGTGGTTTATGTCTACCCTGAAACGCCCGCTTCCAGCGTTGATTATGTCAAGGAACGTCCTGGAGAGCTCTTTAAGGTCGGATACGACGGCGTACTCCCCGCCGCTCACAGTGGATAGCATTTTCAGTTCTTCAACGGGTTCCTTAGTACTGAAGGTGAAGATCTTCCACCTGTTCTTCTTAAACTCCGAGGCCATACCTACAAGGGATGTTAAGTAACTGTCAAGACTTTCGCCCTTCGGTATATCGGACTCCCGTATCTGGCCATCCGTAAGGATTATTACGTAGGCCTCCCTATCAAAGGACCTGTTCTTCAAAAGGGATTGGGCCAGCTTCAGCGCCGCCCTCACGTCGGAGTACTTCTCTGGCTTGACGTTTTTAAGGGAATCTTCAAGTACCTTCCTGAGACCGTGAGGGTCCATGTCCCTTACCACGAAGCGGGCCTTTTCGCCGTAGAAGATGACGGAGACCTTGACGTTGGCGTTCAGGGAGGAGGCTATATCCGTGACCATCTTGGCTCCCTGATAGGCCAGACCGGAGGGGTCAAGCCTAACCATACTTCCGGATACGTCTATGAGGAGTACGACTTCCGTGGGTATTCCCTTTACTTCGGTTAGTGCTGGAACACCAATTTGAGGTCCTTGCTCAAGATTAATTTGCGCCGTTAACAGCCAGAGTGCCATCTTCCAGTTCCTCCAGTTTGCTTATGAGGTACTCCATCTTCTCGCGATCCTCAAGAACCTCAAGGAGACTGTCGTACAGATCCCGGGGTACGATAATGTCCATCACGGGTCTTCCAAAGACCCCGAGGTTTAAAAAGATGTTTGAAAGAGGTTTCATGCTCTCAAGGAAAAACAAAGCAACAGTACCCAATCCCATACGGTGTATTCGCAGGGCGAGTCTATCCATCTGCCCCTTCCATTTCTCCATAACCCGTGTCTATTCTAAGGATGCTACCGATATTTTTCATCGTTTGGGCTTCAACCTATTTTCTCGTTCCATACCAGTTTATCGTCGGGAAGCAGGATGAAGTTGTCTATCAGGCGCGCCTCCGGGAAGCGCACGGCAAGAGCGAGAAGCACCTTGCCCTCTATTTCGTTTACGGGTTGGAGGTCCGGTATACTGGCTATCTCAACGTAATCTATCTCACCGAGGGGAGCCTCCCTCTCAAGGAACTTCCGGATCTCGTTCTTCACCTTCCAGGGATCCCTTTCACCGGAAAATATCATCTCCTTTCCGAGTTTAAGCGCCCTGTAGAGGGCGGTCGCCTGCTTCCGGCTCTCCGGTGAAAGGAGCCTGTTCCGGGAGGACATGGCGAGTCCGTCCGGTTCCCGTACCGTCTCGTGGGGAACTATCTCAAGGTCAAGGTTGAGGTCCTCAACCATACGCTTCACTATGTAGTACTGCTGGGCGTCCTTCAGACCGAACACGGCGAAGTGGGGTTTAACGATGTTGAAGAGCTTCAGGACAACGGTGGTTACACCCCTGAAGTGTCCGGGCCTGTGGGCGCCCTCCATGTAGCGGTCAAGGTTCTGAACCTCTACGAACGTGGAGAAACCGGGTGGGTACATATCCTCCGCGGAGGGGGCGAACAGGACCTGTACCCCTTCCATCTCCAGTCTGTACCTGTCCTCGTCCAAGGTCCTCGGATATCGGGAGAAGTCGTTGGGGTCGTCAAACTGTATGGGGTTGACGAATATGCTCACCACCGTAATATCGGACTCCCGCCTGGCCTTTCGGATGAGCCGAAGGTGGCCCTCGTGAAGGGCGCCCATCGTGGGGACGAAGCCGATCACCTTCCCCTCTTTCCGGACCTGGTTGGCGAAGATCTGCATCTCCTTGGGGCTATGGAATACGAACATATCCGTTATACGTCTATGACTACCGATGCCCTCCAGATACCTCTTTCCCGCTCTACGTGGAGCTTGTGTCGCGTTACGGCCTTCAGGTGGCGTTTGACCTTGTGCTTTTCGGGGTCAAAGGGTTCTCCGCCCATGGTGGCCTCCATTACGAACTTGTCCCCCTCAAAGTCTATGTTGACGTCAAACTGGCGGTAAACCATCTTGTTAACCTCAAACTCCGTGAGGAGGAAGGATAGCCACTTATGGAGCAACTCCTCAAGGTCCTCGGCCTCAAAGGTCACCTTCTTCTCCTGATGGATCTTTATGCCGTACAGGGTCCCGAGAAGCTCCCTGAAGAAGGCCCTCGCACTTTCCACGAAGAGCTTGTTGAGGTCCATACTGCTGACCTCAAAACCTATTTCCGCCGTATGTGAAAGCGGTTTGTATGCCATACCCTCTACCTCCTTTTACTTCTTACCCTTTTTCTTCTGTTGTTTACCCTCTTTCTCCTTAAGTTTGAACGCGACGCAGTCGCACTCTATTACGGGGGTGAAGGTACTCTGCGCCACGACCTGGAGGTTCTCTTTCCCGCATCCGGAGTTCTCAAACGTGTGGGTCAGGACGGCCTTTGCGGAGAAGGGTTTAAAGGACAGGAAGGCGTTCTTCTGCCCCTCAAACGTCAGGGGGTCGTTGGTGTAAACGGGTACGTCCTTGAACTTTACCCTGTCACCACCTACTACGCGGATACCGAGGAGGTCAAATATGGTGTTCTCGCTTCCCACGCTGCTTACCATCAGGCCTCCGTTTATGTAGTAGCGGAGGTCGGCGTTGGGTACACCTTCGGGTCCGTAGACCACGACGTACACCGTATCTATGGACGGGTCCTTCAGCTTCCACGGATCAAGGACTCCGCAGTCCGTGTACTTAACTGAGGTCACCTTACCCTTGTCGCCCGTTTTACCTGCCTCTTTGCCGGAGAGGAAGTTGTCGCTGAAGAAGAGGACGTCCGTGCCGTTTATTCCGAAGGTCTGGGCGAACTGGGTGGAGTAGTCGGCGTACCTCTTACACGTGAACTTACTGTGCAGTATGTAGTTTACCACGAACTGTACGCTGGTATTCTTGGACTTAGCGTTCACGACGGTCTTAACCTTCCACGCGTAGGGAGCCTTAACCACGAAGTTATCCCTGCCGTTCACCGTCGTGTTTACGCCGGCGATTATCTTATCGTCTCTGGGACAGGCGGGTCTAAACTCCAGCTCCACCTTTACCGGGTTCTGTTTGTTGAAGATCCGGCAGGAGGGGGGCTGATAGAGTATTACGGGATTCTCCCCACGGATGATGTGCCAGCCGTTACCAACGGCTTCCCCGGTGGTTATCTTTCCGGGTGTTCCGGGCTTGAGTCTGACGGCTACTCCGAAACGTTTACCGAGGATGTCCTTAAGGGACTTGCCCTCGTAGTTGAAGGCGTCGTTAACCCTTATGGATACGTACTTATCCTGAGATATGTCTGCCTCCGGCTTGACCCCTACGGACAGGGTCGTCATGGTTTCCTTAAGGGCGATCTTCGTGAGTACGTCCCCGAGTTTATCCGCGAGTCTGTTGGTTACGAGGATTATGGCCTGAAGTACGTCCCTCACGTTGGTGGAGGGTATGCGGGTCTGGTAGACTTCGTAAACGTACTCGCTCTCAAGGTTGATAAGCCATATCTTTCCCACTATACCGTAAGAATCTTCACCCACCAGAATATCTATGAGGTAGGGCGTCTTCGTGGCCGCAGTGTCGTCCCTGTGGAGGGCAGCGTTCCTATCGTTGTTCAGGAGCTTTGAGAAGGTCCCGAAGGGGGTTTCGGTATAGGACAGTCCGGCTATCCTTATTGAGTTCTTAGAGTTCTTCAGGATACGCTGTTTGGCCTTCTTGGCTATCACTGCGAGGTAGGTGCGCAGGTTCCCCCTGAAGTTCTGAGTGTACTTTCCCGCGGGGTTTACGGCGATCCGTGCCTTTATATAAACGGATGGAGGTGAGCACACGCTGTAAGGGAGTTTTCTAGATGTCTTTCCGGAAAGTGGACTGAATGGCAGAGCCAGAATAAGCAAACTGACAAGTCCAATTTTTTTCATAAGAGGGGATTATAACGGTGGAGAGAGATAAAATGGTTTTCAACCGTATAACTTACGGTCTGTGGAGGTACTATCCGCCGCCATGGTAAGTCTTCTGGTGGGGGGAGGAGCCCTCCTGTTAGGATGGCTCACGCCGGCGGCCTCGCTTACGGTGGCGACTATGGGGTTCGTTGTTATATGGAGGCTGGGATGGTTCTGGGCCATCCCTCCCGTCCTCTTCCTCGGCGTGGGTTCACTCCTATCAGGTGGTAGAAAGGGGAAACGCAACCTCTTCCAGATACTCGCAAACGGCGGAGTCGCGACCCTCTTCGCCCTTCTCGGTGATTACGGGGCGTACCTCGTAGCCCTTACGGTCGGATTTTCGGATACCGTGGCCACGGAGATAGGTACCCGTCTATCCCCCGAAGCCTACCTTATAACCGGATTTAAGAGGGTGCCACGGGGAACGTCAGGAGCCGTAAGCCTGCCGGGAACGGTGGCGGGCCTGATTACTATACTGATAATGTCGCTCTTTCTCCTGATAGAAAACGCTGGAAACTTCCCCCTGTTCATAGTCTCGTCGGTGGTCGGTCTCTTTGCGGATAGCTTCATAGGTGCAACCGTTGAATCCCGGGGCATCTTCAACAACGATACGACCAACTTCGCGGCAACACTGGTGGGAGCGGTACTGTACGCGATATGCACCCACGTATGAGTATAAGATCGGTAGTGCTTTCTCCGAACCTTCAACGGCTCAAATCCTGCTCCTTTTGTTGATGACGTTCCGAAAACGAAACCGGACGACGCACTCTCCGTTGTTCCTCTATATACCAAACACGCGGGTGATGGATGGTATACTTGAAGTACGACGACAGATTTCCTTTAAGCCCTGCCCTTTGGATGCCCATACTTCAAACGTGGATAAACGCACTCCGAACGCTTTCCGGAGCGTTCGTATTTAGACATCCGTTTAGACTGGGGTGTAAAAGTTTAGACGGTGACCCTCAAGGTCGTCTAAATTGCCCGTCCAGAGAATAACCACTTAGGCCATAAGCTACGTTATTTTTCATATAAACCAAACAAAGTTTAGTATTCAAAATACTCATGTTCCGCGCTGGTGTCTAAGTTTAGACACCCTATTTTTGAAGATAAAGGGCATAATTATTGGCCGTACCCTGCTTAGACACTTTAGACGATGATATATTAGAGAATATACTCTCATAGAATAGACGTCTAAGATGAGAATACTCTGGATAGACGACGAGATTGAAGAGATGTACTCCATCGTGTCCTTCCTCAGGTCGCAGGGTATAGAGGTGGATACGGCTACGAGCGTGGAAGAAGGAGTTGACAAACTAGCCCGGCAGCACTATAACCTGATACTGCTTGACTACCGTATGCCCCGTATAGACGGCCTTCAGGCCCTGAAGCTCATAAAACGTACCTACCCCCACGTACCCGTCGTAATGCTCACCATGATGACGGACGCGGAGCTCATAAAGAAGGCCATGGTTGAGGACGCGTACGACTACCTCGTAAAACCGGTACAGCCAGCCCAGCTCATGGCCCTCGTAGCCCGTTTACAGAAGGAGAGTCTAAAGAAGGAGTACTACATGGACGAGGCCGATCACCTTAGCGAGGAGGTGGGCAGGATACCGGAGACGTTTGACGGCTACCTCCTTAAGGCCGTAAAGATATTTCAGGCGAGGCACGTGTACAAGGGGTACAGGACGAAGTTTGACGAACTACTGGCACGGGAAAACGCCCGGTTTGCGACGTGGATAGAGAAAAATTATCCAGAGATAATACGGGACGACACACTCCTGATGTCCCATAACCTTCTCAGGAAGCTCGTACTACCCTACGTTGAGGTTTCCCCCGTCGTCCTTATCGTTCTGGATAACTTCCGCTTTGACCAGATATACGAGGTGGTATCAGCCCTATCTCCCAACTACAAGATAGAGCAGAGCGTTTACATGTCCCTACTACCTACAGCCACCCAGTACTCCAGAAACGCCCTTTTCAGCGGCGCCCTGCCCGACGAGACCGACCGAATAATACCCGGCTCCCTTCAGGACAACCAGAACGAGTTAAAGCTTCTCTGGAAACAGTTAGAGAGGGAGGGTTACAGGGTGGGGGTGTGGTACACGAAGATCAAGAACCTGGAAGCACTATCCAGAATGAAACCCTACGGTAAAAGGCTTGAAGTTTACATAGTGAACTTCGTAGATACTATACTACACCTTACGGCTAACGTGGAGGCGTTAAAGACCCTCGGGGAGGGCGAGTCTTCCATAAAGAGATGGGCCCGTCTGATTCTGGAAGACGGAAGGTTCTCCTCGGTGGTGAACCGTTTTCTGGATAAGGGGTACAGGGTTTTCATAACCTCCGACCACGGCTGGACCATCGGCCGTACCCCCGTCTTCGTCAAGGGGGAGGACTTCAGTAAGGGGTTCAGGCACAAGTACGGAAAGAGGATGATCCCGGAGGGAGAGGGCTGGCACGTCCTCGTTGACGATCCCAGGGCCTGGGGTCTCCCCAATTGGGGTCAGTTCCTCTTCGCATCAGAGGACACGTTCTTTGTCTGGGGAGAGCGGGCCCCGGAGTTCGCGGAGATATACAGGAAGAAGATGTTCCACGGGGGTATTTCCCTTGAGGAGATGGTACTCTCCCTTGTGAGCATAACGGTGTAATTTGCCAACAGGTCCGGCACCTCGCGTACGAAAGCGTTCAATTACAATAAATTTTTTACACTTTTCACCCTTAAAATTGTGGGTTATGGATTGGAAAGGGAAGCCCGTTAGCAAAGGCTTGGAAAACTACCTGAAGAAGGCACGGGAGCTTGCGAAGAGGAGGGGGGAGTTTTACGCCGACAGCGACCACCTTCTGGCGGCCCTCTTCTCGGATAAGGAGGGACCCTTCGCGAGGTACCTTGAGAGGAGGGGGATACCCTTTGAGGCCGCCAAGGGTGAGGTGGATAGGGTCT
>JALWYV010000038.1 GCA_027003075.1 Caldifarciminota bacterium
GTAGAGGCGGAGGGGAGACGGGGGGCGGGGGGAAGGGTTAGAACTTCACGAACTCCCCCAGCCTGAACTTCACCCCTTTCAGAACCTCAACCTCATCCTCCTCACCGTAAATGAATACCCCTCCCTCATCCACAACGACAACCTCCCTCACCTTCGGATAAATCCACACCTGCCTTAGCACCCCCCAATCCCTATACTCCCTCATCTTACCCTGAACGTACTCGGCACTGTCTGAAGGCGATACTATCTCAACGATCAGATCCGGCGGTATCTCTATCGCCCCTTCGGGTATTTCCTTCATTCTCTCCTTTGATACGGCGACTATATCGGCACCCCGCAGAACAAAGGGTTCCTTTGAGAGGAGAAGCGCCACTTCACCGACGAGTACGATATACCCTTTCAGGGCCTTTTCCAGAAACATCCCTATCAGAAGCTCTAACCTCGCATGAAACCCACCCGTGGGCATTTTTTTGACCTCCTCTCCGTTTATGATCTCCGAGACATCGGACGGTATCCTCCCCCTTACGTAGTCCTCGTACGTCCAGAGCTTTTCCCTAACCTCAACGGCCATAGCGCACCCGAATTCTAAAGGTGTTTCCTACATCACCCCCTTAAGCTCCCTCACCTCGTCCCCGACCCTGACCTTCAGCAGGTAGGCACCTCTGGGCAACTTCAGGCGGTACTCGTACCTCCCGGCGGGGAGGTAGCCGAGACTGACGCGTTTAATGAGGCGGCCGTCGGTGGAGTAGAGGTCAAAGCCGGCGTAGGAGGAGGTATGGAGGGTGAAGACCAAAGCACCATTTGAAAGTTCCACCTCAGTATTGACCGTAAGAGTAGGTTTTTCAGAGATACTCAAAGTGTTGGGAAGTTTACTTATGAAAATATCGTGGAGGCCTCCAGGGGTGCCGAAGAGGTATTTAATTCCCGGAAAGTCGCTGAAGTGGAAGGTACCACCGACTACAATAACTTCCCCATCGCGATCTATGGCCACGAAGTTGGCGAAATCGTAATTACTTGAGGTCAGTACGGCAGTGGTAATATGCTCGGTAAGGGAGTTGTTTATCTTGCTTACGAATGCATCCTCATAACCGAGGGTTCCGAAGATGTTCCTATCGGGGGCGAAGTTGGAGGAATTTTCTGTAAATCCGACCACGAACACGTTCCCAAGGCTATCCACGGCAACCGAACGCCCGAAATCAATACTATCCGATGTCAGGATGGCCGTCGCGATATGAGTATTCAGGTCGTTGCTTAACTTACTGACAAAGGCATCGCTGGGACCCCCTATAGTGCCGAAAATCCTTCTGCTCGGTGCGAAGTTGGATCCTCCCCACGTATAACCCGTGATGAAGATATTCCCATTTCCGTCCATCGCCATGGATCCGGGAGAATCAATACCACTTGAGGCAAGTATAGCCGTAGCAATGTGAGTAGTCAGGTCGTTTCCTAATTTACTTATGAAAACGTCGCCACTGCCTGTAGTACCAAAGATGTTTCGGGATGGCGCGAAGTCATCAAAGTTATCAGTTCTGCCCGCGATAATCACGTTACCACTACTATCTATTGCCACAAATCTGGCATAATCCCAATCGCTTGAGGCCAGAATACTCGTAGCTATATGGACTGTCAGGTCGTTACTTAATTTACTCACAAACACATCGCGGCCGTCGGAAGCGCCGAGGACGTCTCTGGATGGGGCGAAGTCGCTGGAATTGTCGGTACTGCCTACGACGAAAACGTACCCATCGCTGTCTATTGCAACGTGAGAGGCACCATCATTATCGCTTGAGGCCAAAATGGCAGTGGCAATGTGGGTGGTCAGGTCGTTGCTTAACTTACTCACGAACGCGTCGCGGCCATCGGAAGTGCCAAAGACGTTTCGGGATGGGGCAAAGTCGCCGGATCTAGCCGTATAACCAGCAATAAAGACCGATCCGTTCCTATCTATGGCTATACCGTTAGCACGATCGTATCCGCTTGATGTTAATATGGCCGTGGCAATATGCTCCGTCAGGTCCCCGCTTAACTTGCTAACGAAGGCCGCGGAGTCGTAGGGGGTGCTTGGGACACCGAAGAAGGTTCTATCCGATGAGAATTCGGAGGAGTTTGCCGTATATCCAGCTATGAACACGTTTCCAGAACTGTCTATGGCCATGGAGGTAGAGTAGTCGTAGCTACTTGAAGCCAGTATGGACGTTACTATCGGATCAATTACAAGGGTATGCTCATGGTTGTACTTCCAGACCTCAAACTTGAGGTTCTTTGGGGACAATACAGCCCTAATCTCCACCTCCTCTGCCCCCTGATAGGCCTTCAGATCGCTTATCCTGACGAGCTCTTTGCCCTCCTTGACGATGTATATACCGCCTTCCCTTTGAACCACACGGCCATCCGTCTCAACCTTTATCCGATGCGGATCTCCTCCGGGATGCACTATAAACTGAAACTCAACAATTCCCCTGCCATCAGCCGTCAGAATAGCGTCTATTTTCGGATAGACCTCCTTCAAAACAACCCGCCTGTAAGTCGGTACGTTGCTTATGGCTCTGCTCTTACCGAAGTACGATATTTTCGTTTTAATCGGTATGTCCCCGATTATGAACTTTGGCGATGAGCCAAAAGATACTCTTACACCGTTGATGTAAACCGTTCCGTCCCTCAGGATATAAACGACCGAAGGGTGCATGCTGTAGTAGACAACATCATCGGACAGCTGGCCTGCGTTTTGGACAAAGAGCATGCTAACGCCTCTACCGTAGGCCTCTACGGCCTTTAAATTACCCTTTTCATTTATACCGGGGAAGAGAACTACGATCCACAGCATAGAGTATAATTTTATAGGTGGTGTCTTATGGCGTTTAAAAGTTATCGTAAGCCACCTTCAAGATCTCCAACAGGAGCCTCCCCTTCCCCTCCTTTAAGGCGCGCTTTACGACTTCCTCACCCTTCAGGGCCGAGAGGAGCATGACCTCAAACGGCATCTCCCCCTCCTCATCGTCCTCCTCCTCCACCTCCACCGCCATCTCCTCCAGGAGGCCGAGTTCTTTGAGGATATCCTCAGGATCTACGTCCTCCTCCGAAAGGCGATCCATAGCGAGCGCCCATCCCCGTACCGCTCCCGTCATCAGGAGGTTGTCTAAGTACTCCGAAAGGGACCACAGGGGCCTGATCACCTTCTCCCCCTTCCTCCATATCATCACAGGGTAGGTCTCATCGTCCAAACGCAGGAGGGCGACCTCGTCCTCAAAGGGGGCGTCAAAGACCCTCATCTTCCGATAACCCCTAGGTTTCCTCCCGAAGTCCGGGACGTCCCCCTCCTCCCCCACCAGGGCCTCAACGGGCAGAATCCGGGAGGACCCCACCCTACCTAACCCCTCTATCCCGTAGGAGAAGGTCAGGCCGTTGCACACCCTGTAGAAGTCCATCAGGTAGTCCGGGAGACCTACACCGAACCTCTTCTCCGCCTCCCTCGCCAGTTCCCTCAACCTGTCCTCGGAAACGGGAGGGTTCACCTCAAGCCTTACGTCTATCCCGTCGGATACGTCCTTCAGCCTCCGGGCGAGGTCCTTGAGCCTTACGAGGAAGCCCAGGGCGTAGTCGCCGTAGTAGTAAAAGATGGCACCCTTCGTTATGAAGTTGCGTCTGGTTGCGAGGATGACGTCGCTGTTCTCCATAAACTGCGCCCCGGTGAAGTCGGCGTCCCCCTTGAAGCGGTTCTTCTCCATGCCAAACCCCGTCTTGAATACGGCGTCCCTGAAGGACACGTGGGAGTGGAACTTGTTGTACCATACGACGGCCGACTCGCCGTAAAACGTGCACCTGTCAAACGTCGCCAACCCCTTGAAGGTGGAGCCGTATATATCCAGATTCCTTATACGGGAGTCGGACAGGTCAAAGATGCCATCAACCTTGACCTTGAAGAGGTTCAGGTTGTAGGAGAAGCGCGACCCGCGGATGAGTACGTCCGAGCCGAAGGTAACCTCCTCAAAGCCGGAGTGTAACCGTATGGACGCCCCGTCAAGGCGGAAGGGTCCCCGGAAGGAGGCCCCGTCCATGTTGAGGTTGGTTCCCACGTCTATACCGGATAGGTCCGCCTCGGCCCGGAACTCGGCCTCGGCGAAGTCACCCACCTCAAAGGTGGCACGGACGAAGTCCGCCCTACCCAAGAACTTCGCCCCCATAAAGAGGCCCCTCTCCTTAAAAACGCTCTCCCGGAAGGAGACCCCGCCCTCAAAGACGACCTGCGAGAAGTCCGCCCTCGTGAGGAAACGGGTACGCCTGAAGGAGGCGAAGCCGGAGAAGGTACTCTCTTCAAAGTAGGCGAGGTCGTGGAACACCACGTCGTCAAATATCGCCCTGCCCAGAAACTTGACCTGCGAGGTGTGGAGCCACGTCCGGAAGGTCGCCCCCTCAAAGATGACGCTCCCGTTGAAGACCGTCTCCTCCCCCTCCTCCCAGAAGGGGATGCCCGTACTGCTCTTGGGGAAGTCAAAGCCGGAGAAATCGTATGCCCTACCGAGGAGTATCCCCCACCGTTCCTCGTACCTGTTCGCCCAGAAGGGGAGGTTGAGGTACTCCCTAAGGGGCCTCCAGAACTCCCTGTCGCCGAACTCCTCGTCCCAGATGGGTGCCTCCTTGGACGTATGGAAGACGCA
>JALWYV010000039.1 GCA_027003075.1 Caldifarciminota bacterium
CTGGATAGTCTATCCGGATGAGAGGGCCGTTGAGGTATGGGTGTTGAACGACAAGGGTAAGTACGAGCTTTTCAGCGTGGCGGAGGGAGAGGGGAAGGTTAAGAGTAAGGTTTTGGAAGGGTTGGAGGTTGACCTTAAGGAGGTCTTCAAATGAGGACGAAGGAGGTTGGAAATGGCCGTTGCGGTTAAGGGGATGCCGAAAGAGAAAGTTTGGACCTACGAGGATTACTTGAAGCTCACAGACGACAAACGCTACGAGGTTATAAACGGGAGGTTATACGAGATGCCTGCACCTACGCCTTTGCAGCAGGCTATATCAAGGAGGATTTCCTTAGTGTTGGCGAGGTTCCTGAAAGATGGGGAATTTTTCTACGCCCCCATAGACGTAGTTTTGGGGGATAGGTACGTTCTACAGCCCGACATAATCTTCATCTCCAAGGATAGGCTTGGGATAATTGGCGAGAAGGCCATAATGGGGTCTCCCGATCTGGTCGTTGAGATAATCTCACCTGGTACAGTGCGGAGAGATACGGTCGTTAAGAAAGAGATATACGAGAGGTTTGGGGTCAAGGAGTACTGGATAGTCTATCCAGAGGAAAGGGCCGTTGAGGTGTGGGTGCTAAGCGACAAGGGTAAGTACGACCTTTTTAGCGTAGCCGAAGGGGAAGGTAAGGTTAAAAGTAAGGTGTTGGAAGGGTTGGAGATAGACCTTAAGGAGGTGTTTATCTCCCGGCCGTAGAATGAGGATATGCCTCCTGTAAAGACACCTACGACCCCACAGGAGAGGTTGGAACTGGCCAGGAGGTACCTACAGAACGCCAGGGAAGAACTCAAAAAGGCAGGTCTGATAAAGGAAACCAACACGTACAGCGACTACAAGTACGTCTCCCCCGCCTCCGGTTTGGCCTTCAGAGGGGTACTTGAGGCCCTAAAGGCCCTCTTTCTGGACAGGGGAGTCTTCAGGAACTCCTCGGAAATGAACAGGAAGTTGAAGAGGCACGATATGTATTTCAGGACGTTGAAGGGTTTGAGTGGGCTTGGAAAGGACAGAGATATACTGATGTATTTGCTTGAGGACGTGTATGATATTCTGCACATAGGCGGATACTACAGGGAGCTGCGGAGTAAGAAGGCTATAGACGATGGACTTGAGAAGGCGGAGAGGATTATCCGTATAGTAGAAAAGCATATCGGAGCGTAGCCCACACGAGTGCATTTCGGGGGTATAATTTTGCCTTACAAGGGAGGTTAAAAATGGCTGTAGTAGTTGAGGAGAGGCCAAAGAAAAAGGTTTGGACTTATGAGGATTATCTGAAGATTACAGACGACAAACGATACGAGGTTATAAACGGGAGGTTGTACGAGATGCCTGCGCCAACACCCTGGCATCAGGACATTTCAGGAAACCTATATGTTCTTCTGAGGAAGTTCTTGGAGAGGAAAGGTAAGGTCTTCTATGCTCCCATAGACGTGGTTTTGGGGGATAGGTACGTCTTACAGCCAGACATAGTCTTCATCTCCAAGGAGAGACTCGGAATAATCGGAGAAAAGGCTATAACGGGGCCTCCCGATCTGGTCGTTGAGATAATCTCTCCTGCTACAGTGCGTAGGGATACGGTTGTTAAGAAAAGCATATACGAGAGGTTTGAGGTTAGGGAGTACTGGATAATCTATCCGGATGAGAGGGCTATTGAGGTATGGGTTTTGAACGACAAGGGGAAGTACGAACTCTTCAGCGTAGCAGAGGGTGAGGGGAAGGTCAAGAGTAAGGTGTTGAAAGGGCTGGAGATAGACCTGAAGGAGGTCTTCAAATGAAGTTGAAGGGGAAGAATTTGCGAGGGTATAATTTAGGGACGAAGGAGGTTGAATATGGCCGTTGCGGTTAAGGATAGGCCGAAGGAGAAGGTTTGGACCTATGAGGACTACCTTCGCCTTGAGGACGACAAACGCTACGAGGTCTTAAACGGGAGGTTAGTGGAAATGCCTGCGCCGTCCTTTGAACATCAGAAAGTATCGGGATTGATAGAGTTTCTGCTAAGGGGCTTCGTTTATAAAAACAAGTTGGGGGAAATTGTAGATGCCCCTTTTGACGTCATCCTGTCAGAAACTGTCGTTGTTCAGCCGGATATAGTCTTCATATCCAACGAGGGTCTGAAGAACATAAAGAGCGGTAGGCTCTTCGGCCCTCCCGATCTGGCTGTTGAGATAGTCTCACCGAGTAGCTACGCGAGGGACAGGTACGAGAAGTTTTCCCTTTACGAAAGGTTTGGGATAAAGGAATACTGGATAGTTTATCCGGAATACAGGGCTATAGAGGTTTGGTGTTTGAAGGATGGTAAATACGTCCTGCACTCGGTTGCCGCAGAGAAGGGAGAGGTTGGGTCTTGTGTGATTAAAGGTTTTAAACTCAAAGTTGAGGAGGTGATAAAATGAAGGGAGCGGTAGTTGAGAGGCCAAAGAGGAGGGTTTGGACGTACGAGGACTACCTCCGACTTGACGACGATAAGAGGTATGAACTCATAAACGGGAGGTTGTACGAGATGCCGGCACCCACGCCTTTGCATCAGATTATTCTGGCATACCTGCATCATAGGTTTTATGATTTCGCGGAGCGCAGAGATACAGGGCTTGTTATTCCCTCCCCTATAGACGTAGTCTTGGGGGATAGGTACGTCTTACAGCCCGATATCCTTTTCATCTCCAAGGAGAGACTCGGAATAATAGGCGAGAAGGCCATAACGGGACCTCCGGACTTGGTAGTTGAGATAATCTCGCCTGCTACCGTGCGGAGGGATACGGTCGTTAAGAGGGGCATCTACGAGAGGTTTGGGGTTAAGGAATACTGGATAGTCTATCCGGGCGAGAGGGCTGTTGAGGTGTGGGTTTTGAACGACAAGGGTAAGTACGAGCTTTTCAGCGTGGCGGAGGGGGAGGGTAAGGTTAAGAGTAAGGTGTTGAAAGGACTGGAGGTAGACCTTAAAGAGGTCTTCAAATGAGTATAGCCATCCATTTCATCCAAGAAACCTCATAAGAGCAAATATAACCCCTATTATCACCAGCGTTTGAGACACCCAGAAAACGAACATCCACTTTATAAGGTCGGCCTTCATGCTGTGCATCTCAGCCCGGAGCTTGCCTATCTCGTCGTGCATTTCGGAACGGAGCTTACCTATCTCCTCGTACATCTCAGAGCGTAGTTTTCCAATCTCCTCCGCAAGTCTCCGGGCGAACCTCTCCTCAAGGAGGCGAAAGAGGTGATCCCTCGTCCTCTCCCGCTCCTCTTCAATCACCTCAAGCAAAGCGTTCACCCCGTCCTCGCCAAGCTTTTCCCTCAAAGTGTTCAAAGCGGAGAGTTTGCCCATTCCAACGTCTATTATAAGGAGGAAATTGTGTTGAGAGGATTATCCGCATAGTGGAGAAGCACATCGCTGCAAAACTTCCCCACACGCGCGCTGTTCGGAGGTATAATGGGGGGTGATGAAGAGCGAAAAGGTAAAATCTTTGATAGTTAAAGGTTTGATAGTGTCTATGCTTACATCCTCTCCAGTAGGATACAACATTAGAAAAAAGACAGATGTTCTTAAATTTACACAATACAAACCTACTTCAGAATTAGTTGTCAGCTTGAATGCTTTGGAAGCTGGAAGGAAAAAGGTCAGTTCAATGGAGGACGTTATAAACTTAATAAAAACTGGAAGATCCCAATCAGTTACGATAGACGATGTGTCAATATTGGATTTAGGAAATTTAATGTATAACTATAGCACTACACATCGTCAAATCATCTCCAGCGTGGATGGGTTGGGGGCGGCGGTGGATTCCCTCAAAGCCAACGACGCCGCAGTCATAGAGTATCATGACAAAAGAGTTTTCGACTACAAAGTCGGCTCCCTCTCCGGCGGGAAGGATGTTTATGTGAAGGTTAGAGCAGAAGGTATTGGACCTGGAGCATATACTCTTATTGTGTCGTCATATTTAATCGATCAAGATAATCCAAATGATACAATTTACCTGGGTGCTGTGGGCCTGAGGAGGTGGGGCATGCCCCACGCCTTAAGGAACAGCCCAATAGAGAGGAGATTTGCTTATCTTTGGGAAGACGTCCAATCATTTATCAAAGCACTCCGCGTCTATGAGTTCAAGGACGAGAATGGCAATGTGAGATATGTGGCGTTTTTTGCTGCTCAGGAGTACATGCCTCGGGCCAAGGAGTATATCCATTACTACAACATAGCTGTCACTTCGGAAGAAGGGGAGGGAACGGGTGCTGAGAAAAAGTTTGAGCCGTATTATGGGAAAATTGTTGTCCCAGGTATGAAGATGCCACTAAAAAAAGTAAATGATATTTTCACGATATATGGCGATTACTTTACAGGTACAATACTAGCAGTTTTAAAAAGCAATGGAAATGTTCTAAAAGAATACTACGGGGTGTCTTTTGCGGTAAATGAAAAAACCAAAAAACCATATGGAGTTATCGAGAGTTCAGACGGTATAGATATTCCTAAAGATGTTGATGAATGGGTGTTGATAGGCTCTAAGTAGGTTTTCCTTATTTTACTCTCCTAAAAGAAACATCACCTCTCCCCTCCCCCACCCC
>JALWYV010000040.1 GCA_027003075.1 Caldifarciminota bacterium
TGAGAGGCTTAGACTCTTTAAGGGTATTTCCCCTTTCTCCCTTCAGCAACGATTACGATGGTATGGCAGGGCCGCTCTTCAGCCTCAACGTAATCCCCTCTTCTCTGTCTAAGCGCGAAACTACTGGAAGTCCTCCATGGCCCGCTTGACCGCTTCCTCCTCGCTCTCCCTGTCCGGAGACCACAGGGTCGTCCCGGTTATCCGGGCTGGAGGAACGAAGTCTTCCCCGGTCTCCCTGTCCACGAACTCCACACTTCCGGAGAGGTTCAAACGGTAGGTGATTACCTTGCCGGAGTTGTCGTAGCGGTCGGGCACCTTGCTGTAGGAGGTGAATTCCGTTCTGAGTATGAGGTTGGCTCTGGAGCTGTCCGTAAGGTTCAACCTGCCGTCGGCACGTAAGATCTGGAAGCCGTAGGAGATACCTACATCCTGTATCAGGGGATAACCGGTGGAGTTTTGGGGTATAGCAAAAAAAACCTTATCTTTGTCCTTTGGAAGACCCGCCCCGAAGGTGTAGATGCAGCCGCTAAAGGCCCATAGAGCGGAGAGTACGAATAAACTCTTTCGTATCACGGAGAGCAGTTTCGTAATCCACCTCGTGCTCCCTCTTTAGGGTGTAAATATATAAAGTGATAAATTTGCACATATAAACGACAACTACATTGTGACTTTTCTGCTATATAATATTATCTATGATGATGTTTTTGATGGTATATTCGACGGTAGCAGGTTTATCAAGCCCTTTTAACACGTACATAGTGGGTGGTGATGATTATGATTGGTTTGGGTTTATAGGGGCAGGTTACCAAAGCGTAGATTCATTATATAAAAGCGGATACTACTATTATAAGGAGATATATGTAATTAATCAGGTCGCGCCCGTTTGTATAGTATGTCCCCCCATTCTTGATCAAGCGACCTTTGGAGGGCCCTTAGATGATGTGGGAATGGATGCCACCTTTATTATCCCCTATGAATATACAGACATACATTCCCCTCTTCATTATCTTCATGCTCTCGTAGTTGGATTTACAAATTCACCAAGTGGAGGGGATAATTACGCAGGATTTGTTATAAAAGTAGATGATACCTTAGGTTTGGTATGGTCATATTATTATGCTCCTGATAGTTTACATGATACTTACTTTAAAGATATAGAAAGAATATCACCTAACAGATTTGCCATACATGGCTCTATCTGTGGATTAGGGAAATATGATCCGCTTATTGGTAATATTATATAGTAATGATGTATATGATAAAGCCGGACGTAGAGTTTACGGAAGGTCAAAAACAAGAAATCGTGTATTATTTATTATTAAGGATGGGTAAAAAGGAGGTTGTGCGATGAATATAATAATAGCAGCACTTTACACAGTGGGAAGGTTATCTTTCGGTAATACGGTGGTGGAGATACAAGGTACCAGACTCTACGCCTCCTCAGGAAACGCAGTTGAAATATACGACGTATCCGCTCCTGCGGCACCTGTAATGCTCTCACGGGTACCCTACACGGGGAGAGGGGTGATACTGACGATGGAGATGTCCGGAGATACCCTCTTTGTCGGCACGGATAAGGGGAGCGTGATGGCTTTAGACGTATCTGACCCCTCCAATCCTGTGGAAATGACGTCGGTTAATCTGGCGGACGCCGTACTTTCAATAAGGGTTAAGGACAGTCTCCTGTTGGTCGCTAACGGGTACTTCGGACTTTTTATTTTGAGACGCAGTGATCTGTCTGCGGTTTCGTCTCTGTCGGTATCCTCTTACTCCACTGGCCTTGACTACAGAGGGAACACGGTCTTCCTCACGTCAACCACCGTGCCGCTGAGCGTGATAGATATTTCTGACCCCACATCACCGACCCTTACACTCTCCCACTCCTCCCTTCCATGGTGTTCCGGGGGGCTGTACTTACGGTTGCTGTCGGGCAACTACGCCGCCATAAGGTGCGAGGATACCCTTAAGGTTTACGATTTCACATCCCTATCGTACCCCACGTACGTTTCAACCGTGGGGCAGGTAAACGTCTCCCCGTACCTCGTAGACACCTTCATAACTCTGGCGGAGAACAATACGGTGAGGGTGTTCTCCATTTCGGATCCCACGTCTCCCACCCTCTTAGGTGATACTGGCCTGGCGGCCCTTGAGTTCGTCTCCCACGCCGCTGCCTACGGGGACGTACTTTACGTGTTTACGAAACACCCCTTCAGGAAGTTTTTGACTGTTCACTATCTCGCGGACACCGTTACGTACGAGGCCCTCCTGCCCGGTACCTCCTCCTCCGTACAGAAGTCCGGTGATTACCTCTACGTTTACAATCAGGGGCTTTCGGTAGTGGACGTTACTTCCGCCTCCAATCCGCAACTTCTTACGTTCATCCCCACAGACTTCGGTATGTACTCGTCGTCCGCGGCCTTTATGGACCTGTCGTATCCTTACCTATTTGTGGCAGGGCGAGGGCAGACCCGTATTTACGTTTACGACGTGTCCGTTCCTTACTCGCCCGTTTTAGATACGTCCTATTCCTTGCCGATGGGGATACACAACTGCCTCAGGGTGGTTGACCCGTCGCACGTACTCGTGTGCGGATACAGCAGTATGAACCTCGTGGACCTCTCATCCATGACCTTCGGTACCGTATCCCTTTCCGTCAGGGGTGTTGACCTGACGTCCGACGGCAGCTACGCCGTGGTCGTGGAGGGAGGCAACCTGTACACTATTGATATGGGTACGTTTTCTGTCGCCGGGAGCGTATCCCTCCCCTCCGGTACGTCTGCCCTCTCGGTGGTGGTGGAAGGAGATAGAGCGTACGCCATGTACGTAGCCGGTACGGACTCTATGCGCGTGGCCGTCGTGGACATCGGTTCTCCATCTTCCCCTTCCGTCCTCGGTAGCACGACCGTCGGCCGTGTGAACACGTCTTACCTGTACTACCTGCCCGTTGGCCTTGAGAAGGTCGGGGATTACCTGTTCGGGAGTATGGCGGAGATGGGGCCCTTCGTGATTGACGTTTCCGATCCCACTTCACCGTCCGTTGTTGAGGTCCTTCAGGCCGACGGATACGCCACGGATCTGGTGGTAAGCGACGGGTACGTCTACCAGATGGACAACCTCACGGGTCTGACCGTATTCCGCGCCCCGCTACCCACGGCCGTAGAGGAGAGAGAGCCTTCTCCTATCCCCGTACCCTTTATCCTGAAGGGCAGGACCCTGACATCCGACTACGAGGTAAAGGTTTACACGGTTTCGGGACGGCTGCTCCACTCGGGTAAGTCCTACAGGTTCGGACGCCCCGGAGTCTTCTTCGTGGTTGTGAGAGGCAGAGGGTACAGGGTGATGGCGAGGTAGCAGGTCTTACAGCACCGCAAGAACATTAGAGTTCAAAATACCCAGCAAAACCTATTTTACGCCTATATAATTCAGGTACTATGTTGATTTTTATTGCTGCACTTCCATCATCACCACTGACAACTTCAAATTTTCACGTTGAGCGTAGGGCGACTTTGCCGCCCGATAGTACCATTTACCTCCATGCTCTCACGTTTAGCCGTTCGTATATCTGTGCCCCGAGGAACGATTACGTCTGGATGGTTACGGACAGGTACGACGTCATACACGATATTGACGACAACGGTCTCGTGGATATACCCTTTACGGCTGCCGACGAAGACGACGGATGGAGCAGTAGCTGGCCCGGATACGCCTACGTGGCGTTTCAAACGTCACCGGGGAACTTCTCCTGCCAGGCCGTATCCAATCAGCACGACACCCCCTACGGTATATCCGTGGGCGACTTTACGGGGGACGGTCGTCTGGACCTGGTGTTCTCCAGCGCAAGAGATAACGCCGCGTACACCCTGCGGAACAACGGAGGGTGGTCCTTCACCGAACAGAGGATAGGTTCGGGTGGTGGCTTCCCAAACCACATGGCCGTTCGTAACGTTGATGCCGGCCCCGGTGCCGAGGTCCTGTACACGGACGAGAACGGGTACCTCTACCAGTATTCGTACTCTACAAACTCCCGCACTACGGTCAACACTTCCTGCATGGAGGGTCTCGCCGTTGAGGATATAAACGGAGATAGTCAGCAGGACGCAATATGCGGCACGACGAACTTCATCGGGACCGGGCGGATCATATATCAGATAAGGTTGGGTAGCTCATGGTCCAGTGTCTACAACGTCACCTCAGCCGCCAGATCCTACCACGGTGTGAAGGCCGCAGATATAAACGACGACGGCAGGGTAGACGTAGTCTCCTGTGTGGGTTCAACGGTCTACGTCTGGTACAACAACGGTGGCACTTACCCCACGTTTACGGAGAGGTCCTATAGCACAGGCTCATCGGCCGGAACGGGAGAATGTGAAGTTTCCATAGCCGATATTGACTGCGACGGGGACGGAGACATAGTGTGGGCGAAAGGGTACGCCAGCGGATCCCCTTCAATAGTAATACTCGTCAACGACGGATCCACCCCCTACCCCAACTTCGCCCCTCAGACTCTGGAGGCCGGTTCCTACAGCGTCTACGGCGTTGCCGTTGGCCTGGTTAACGGCGACAGGAAGGCCGACATCATAGCCGGTCTGAACAACGGCCTGTACGTTTACTACAACACCTCCCCCATAGACGACTCCCTCTGCAATCCCCTCGGCACGGGTGGCGATAACGAGCTGGCCGTTGGGGAGAGGGACGTTAAACCCATACCCTCCGTTGCGAACTTCAGAGTTGAAGGGAGGAACGTCGTACTTGAGTTAACCGCGCCGTCCGACGCCATAGATTACGCCCTCTACGAAGTGAGCGGCAGGCTCGTAAGCGAAGGGAGAGTGAGAGGAAAGACCCTGCGCCTCAGGGTACCGAAGGCCGGGACGTACTTCCTTAAAGCGAGGTACGACAGAGGTCGCCTTGACTTCTTCTCAAGGGTGTTCGTGGTAAGGTAGCGTATACCCAACGGCCTTATAATATACGCCTCTGTGGGCCGTTAGCTCAGTTGGTAGAGCACCGGATTTTTAATCCGGGGGTCGCAGGTTCGATCCCTGCACGGCCCACTTTGTCCTTCATAGCAGTCCGTGGTGGGAGATCTCTCAAAGGTAAGGTTCAGATAAGCGGCGCCAAGAACGCCGCTCTTGCCATCCTCCCCGCCACGATAGTCGTAAGGGGTGAAGTCTCCATATCCAACGTTCCGCGGGTGGCCGACGTGGAGACCATGTTGAGCCTCCTGAAGAGGATGGGTGCAGATGTCCAGAGAGATGGGGACGTCGTACGACTTTCGTCCGACAGCATAGACACCTACGAGGCCCCCTACGAGTACGTGAGCCGTATGAGGGCGTCCATTTACGTTCTGGGGCCACTTCTGGCCCGTTTCGGAAAGGCACGGGTAGCCCTTCCGGGAGGGTGCGCCTTCGGTCCGAGGCCCATAAACTTCCACATATACGCCCTCCGTCTCATGGGGGCGAACGTTCGGGTGGAACACGGCTACGTCGTCGCCGAGGCCCCCGATGGCCTCAGGGGTACCACCGTGACCTTTGAGAGGAAGTCGGTTGGGGCCACGATCCACACCATGACCACGGCCGTACTGGCCGACGGTGAAACCGTGATTGAGAACGCCGCCATAGAGCCGGAGGTGGTGGACGTCGCCCGTTTCCTCAAGAGGTGCGGTGCGGAGATAGACGGAGAAGGGACAGACAGGATAACCGTGAGGGGGAACGGGAGGGACGGCTTCCTGAACTCGTGCGGCTCCTACAGGGTAATACCGGACAGGATTGAGGCCGCCACCTTCGTCATAGCCGGTCTGATAACGGATGGAGAGGTGGAGATAACGGGGGTCGTACCGGAGCATCTTACCGCCGTTCTTAACAAACTCCGGGAGGCGGGGGCCCGCCTTGAGATCCGGGAAGACAGGATAGCCGTACTCCCTTCGGGAAGGTTGAACGGCAGGGACGTGGAAACTGCCCCCTACCCCGGGTTTCCCACCGACGTCCAGCCCATGTATATGGCTCTCATGACCGTGGCCAGAGGGGTGAGCGTGATTAGGGAGGGGATATATCCCGACCGCTTCAAGCACGCCTACGAGCTCATGCGCCTCGGCGCCAGCATAGACGTGGGGGACGGGTACGCCGTCGTTAAGGGGGTGGAGAGGTTGACGGGCGCTCCCGTTATGGGATCGGACCTGAGAGGAGCGGCCGCCCTCGTTCTGGCCGGTCTCGTGGCCGAAGGAGAGACCACCGTCGGAGGGTACTATCACCTGTCCCGTGGGTACGAGAACTTCGTACAGAAGATGAGGAGCCTGGGCGCAGCGATAGACCTGAGAGACACGGTTTAGGTCAGTTCCATCGCCTTTATAACCTTCCCTTCCCTGTCCCTTATCTCCATCCTGCCGCCCGCTATCTTGAGGTAGGTGAAGTTCTCCATCCAGTCTCCCGGACACACGAAGACCCTGCCTTTTACCTCTCTAATAATGGGCATATGCAGGTGGCCCGATACCAGAACGTCTATCCCCTTTGTGGACACTATCCGATCTATCCTGCTGAAATCAAACTCCTCCTCCCTCTTCCTGCTCTCCTTTGAAAGCCGACTCGCTATGAGGATCCCCAGATCGGGGTGTAGCATTGAAAACAGGAAGTTGGCCCACCTGCTGTGGAATATGGCTCTGACCAGGCCCGATCTTCCGCTCCCGAAGATGTAGTCCCCGTGCGTGAAGAGGAAGTTCCTACCGTACAGTCTCCTCTGAAAGCCGTAACGATGTACGTAAACCCCCGCCTTTCGCCAGAAATCCCCTATCCACGCGTCGTGGTTTCCGGATACGTAGTGTACCTCCTTCTTTCGTGCGAGCGTTATAACCGTCGCCGTGAATACGGGGGCGTACTTCGGGACGACACTCCGGTACTCGTACCAGAAGTCGTACATATCTCCAAGGAGGACCAAAAGGTCGTACTTCTCATTCTCTAACAGTTCCACAAGTGTACGTTCTCGCCCCTCCGTACCGTGAAAGAGGTGGGAGTCCGAAACCACTAAGACCTCCACGGAGTTAGATTCTAAAGGGGCCATGCGAATTTCACTTCCCGTTAAATGCACCTTTACGATGCTAAACTGTTGTATCGCTGCAGTTACTTCATTAAATTTAAACTTTTATGAATGATTGGTAAAGTTTGTTATATTTCCCAATACAAATGCAATACGCCCGTTTATCCGCCAAACAAACGACGTTCGGTAGTATAATAGATGGCTCATGGCTGCTATCCGCGAAATTGAAGAGAGACTTCGGCAGTTCGTTGCCGATACGGAAGGGGTGATGGGGGTGGTGATAAGCACCCCCGAAGGTCTTACGTACGCTTACTACTCGGACAGGGTATTTGATCCCGATCTCGTATCCGCCATAATAGCCTCAATGTTTGCCCTTGCGAGGAAATCCGGGCGTACAGCTGACATGGGTGCTCCCAGAGAGATAAACGTCCACCTTGAAGAGGGTAGCCTGTACATATTTCCGTTAGGTGATCTGATACTGGGTATAGAGACCCTTCCCGGAGTAATGGCCGGCATGGTACTGATGAACGCCCGGAAGATGCTCAAAGATCTGGAAGAGGTCGCAAAAGAGGTTTAACAATCCTCAGAAAAGCCATGGCTGAAAGGAAGGCTCAGGATATGGAGAACACTCTCAAGGATCTACTCTCCAGACGCAGCAAGGGGGAGATCTCCCTGACCGACTTTTATGCTGAGCTGCTCTCCCTCCTGAGGGACGTGGCGGACTCCCTCCGGGGTGAGCTGGATGCCGGAATGGACGAAGAGGCTATCAAGGAGCAGATACCCCTCATCCTCACTATCCTGCGCGAGCAGATAGGGGGACTTAAGAACCGCGGTAGATAAGGGAAAAGGGGGGATGCTCTCCCCCCTCTCATCTGGATCTGAACTTCAGTCTCAGGGCGAGGGAATTCAGAACCACGCTTATTGAGCTGGCGCTCATGGCGAGGGCAGCCCACTCCGGCGATACCTTCCCGAAGGCCGCAAGGGGTACGAGGAGGGTGTTGTAAAGGAAAGCCCATGCAAGGTTCTGAAGTACCTTGATATAGGAGGCGTCAATCAGCCGTACGAAGAAGGGTACTCCCGTCAGGTCGCTCCTTATCAAAACGGCGTCACCGGACAGGGCGGCTATATCGGAGGCCGACCCCATGGCCACCCCTACGTCCGCCACGGCGAGTACGGGGGCGTCGTTTATGCCGTCACCCACGAACATGACCCGTCCGTTTTCCCTCAACCTCTTCACGTACTCCACCTTCTCCTCCGGAAGTACACCGGCGGCGTAACCGTCCGCTTCAAGAACCCGGGCAACCTTTCTCACGTTCTCCTCCGAATCTCCACTGAGAACGATCACCCTTTTGCCCATCTCCTTAAGCTCCCTCACCACGTCCTTCGCCTCTGGTCTTACGGGATCCTCTACCACGAACCTCCCCGTCCCCAGCCCCTCAACGGATACGAACACCCCGCCCCCTTCGGCTCCAGCGAAGTCGGCCCTACCGAGGCGCACTCTCCTGCCGTCCACCACGCCCTCCAGACCTTTGCCTGCTATAACCTTGAAATCCTGAACCCTCATCTTTTTGGCCTTCACGAACCTCACTATCGCCCTTGAGTAGGGGTGCTGGCTCCTGCGGGCGAGAGAGTAGGCGTAGGGTAATAGATCCTCAGGCCCCTCGTACTCCACGACCTCCGGAAGGCCGACGGTCAGGGTACCCGTCTTATCAAAGACGACCGTCCTTATCCCTCTCCCCCGCTCTATCACGTCGGCACCTTTGATGAGTATTCCCCTCTTCCCGGCTACGGCCGTGGCCACGGCGAAGACGAGGGGGGTGGCTATACCGAGGGCGCAGGGACAGGCTACCACCATAACGGATACGGCGGCCATGAGGGCAGAGGATAACGGGTAGCCGGCGAGCAACCAGCCCACGACGGTCAGGGCGGCCACACTCCCCACGGCGTACACGAAGTAACCGGATATCCTGTCAGCCACCCGCTGGATCTCCCCCTTCCTGCTCTGGGCCTCCAGTACCATCCTCCTTATCCCGCCTATGAAGGTGTCCTCTCCGGCCCTCTCCACCTTTACCTTCAGGAAACCGTCCGTCAGGATGGAACCCGCAAGAACCTTATCTCCCGTTTTAACCGGGACCGGTACGCTCTCGCCCGTCAACAGGGATAGGGAGACCTCCCCCTCGCCCTCCACTACCGTGCCGTCCACGGGCACCTTCTCCCCGGCCGTTACGACGACCTCTTCCCCTTCCATGACCTCCTCACACGGCACCTCCACCACCTCCCCGTTCCTCTCAACCCTGCAGAGCGAAGGCAGGCTGTCTATGAGTCCACCCAATTCCTCGTAAGCCCTCTTCCTGGCCCTCTCCTCTATGCTCTTTCCCATGAGGATGAGTGTTATTATCATAGAGGCCGGTGAGAAGTGGCCGGAGAATAGGGCTATCACCGACCCCAGACCTATGAGGGTGTTCATGTTGGGTGAGAGGACTCGTAGGGCGCCTACGCCCGACCTTACTATCGGCCATCCGCAGAACAGGACGACGAAAGCCGAAAGTACTCCCTGAAGGACCGGATTGGTGAAAGGGGGTACACCGAAGTGATGGCCAAGGGCCACGCCGATGGTCGCCGGAAGGGAGAGCAGGAAACGCTGGAAGAGGGTAAGACCTCTTCCTCTGCTCTCCTTAGCACCTTCCACCTCTATCTCAAAGCCGGATTTCCTCGCGGCGGATATTACGGCCTCCCTGCTGGTCTGGATCGGTGAGAACTGTACGAGTACGCTTTCGCCTACGGGGTACGCGGCCACCACGCCGGGCAACTCCTTTAACTTCCCGGCAAGGGCTTCGGCGTCGCTCTCGCTTCCCCCTACTAAGTGGATTCGTACTTCATCGTAAACCAAAACGTACCCCATCTCCCTCACCCGCTTCGCCGCTTCGGAGAGGTTGAGGGTGTCGCTCAGGTCAATAACCGCCCTCCCGTTGGCGAAGTCAACTTCCACTCCCTCCACCCCTTCCATGCGGGTAAGGACCGTACTGACGGTTTTGGCACAGGAGGCGCACGTCATCCCCCGTACCGGCAGGATAACCCGTTTGAATTCCTTTACCTTTTCCATAAACTCAGCCCGTATTGTAAGGTTGAAGCATAGCCGTTTTTCTCGCTTAGAATTGGCTGTTCGGGGTGAAGATCGTTAAGATAGTAAAGGTTAAGGGCAAATCGGTGTGGACGGAGGAGAAAAGGGTCCTCATATCCAGGGCACCGGAGTGGTTCCCCTTTGAGAGGTTCAACCCCCTTCAGGTGGTATTCTTTCGCACCTACGAGGAGGGGAACGCCCTCGTCGTGGCCCCAACGTCTTCGGGGAAGACCGGCGTGGGACTTCTCTTCCTGAGGGGTAAGGGCGTGTACGCCACACCCACGAAGGCTCTGGCATCCGAGCTCTACGGCAAGTTCGTGGCCCTCTACGGGGAGGAGAGGGTGGGCCTTAAGACCGGGGACGTGTTTGACGAGTACGACGAGGGGGACCGGGACCTGTACGTATGCACCTATGAGAGCCTGGCCAACGCCTTCAGGACGGATAAGGGCTGGGCGTCTGGACCCGTGGTGCTGGACGAGGTTCACCACATCTACAAGGACAGGGGCGTGATAATAGAGGAGTTGCTCGCCCACCTGAACCTGAGGGGAAGGAAGTTTCTGGCCCTCTCCGCCACCGTACCGGATCCGGAGGATCTCGCCCGGACCGTGGGGGTGGATTACCTTCTGATCTCAAACTACAGACCCGTTCCCATATACGAGGAGTACGAGAGGGTATCCGGCAGGGGGGACGATCACCTTGCGGAGGTCCTTTTAAGGAAACTTCAATCACTTCCTCAGGACGAACAGATCCTGGTCTTCGTGTACAAGAAGGACATCGGGTACAGGCTCCTGAGGAAGCTGTCCGACATGGGTTATCCCGTCCTGAACCGCACCCTGCCCTTCGTACCGAAGGAGATAGGGGAGGGGGTTGCCTTCCACAACGCCGACGTCCCGACCGTTGAAAGGGAGGAGATAGAACAGGCCTTCAGGGAGGGAAGGTTGAGACGGCTTATAGCCACGCAGACGCTCGCCTACGGCGTGAACCTGCCCGCAGATCGGGTGGTCATACTCGTGAAGAAGATAAAGGACAGGAGAACGGGCAGGGTAAAGTTCCTTCCGGACTCTCTGGACGTACTCCAGATGAAGGGGAGGGCTGGGAGGTTCGGTATAAGGGACAGGGGATACGTTAACGTTCTGGTCATCACCCGGTCCAAAAACCCCATGGAGGAGATCCTTCAGGACCTCATGGAAAAGCGTCCTTTCGTAGAGGAGATGGAGGATGCAGGTATATACCTTGAGGAGTACTGGGGAATATCCTCCCAGATCGCCCTGATGATCCTCGGCGCCCTTTCCTCCGGAATGGACTGGCGGGAGTTTATAAAAGCCGTGCCTTCCCTGAAGGGGACGGAGGTGGCGGCTATTGAGGAGGTTCACTCCTATCTGGTGAGCGGTGGGTTCGTATCGGAGGACGGCCATCTAACCCGCCTCGGTGAGGTGATGTTAAACAACTCAATCTCTCCGATAGCGTACGACGAGTTCAAGAGGAGGGCAGACGAGGGGGTAGACATCCTCCTGACCGTGAGGCCACTGATGTACATGAAACGGATAAAGGGTAGTCTCAGGAGCTTCCTGCCACCTGAAGATTACTACACCGAGATCTCCGCCTTTAAAAGTCGCTTTTATCAGGCTATAACCCTACACGACGGCTCCGATGAACTCTGGATATTCACGTCCGGAAGACTTTTTGAGTACCAGAACATATCCAACCCGCCCGGAGAACTCGCCTTCACGCGGAGTGACCTTTTTCACCTGTCGCGGGTCCTCGTGGCCCTGCATAGAGAAGGGTACATCTTCACGACGGCAGAGGGCATATTACGGATACTCCACGCCTACAGGTACGGCCTCCCGTACGAGTTCGCTCCCGTAGGTGGACTTGAGGGGATAGGTTTCGTAAGGGCGAACGCCCTGTATCGTGCCCTTGAGATGCTGAACATCCGGTGGGTTGACTTCGGTCCCTTCGTCTTTTCGGAGGATATAAAGGCTATTCTCATGGAAGTGTTCTCGGAAAGGTACACATCGCCGGAATGGGTGGGGAGTGAAGCGGAGAGAACGTACGAACTTGTAAGGGGTGAAAGGTATCTGGGGGACGAGAATCTCATCCGTATACTCTCCTTTGCCGTTCTGGGCAGGGATGCCCTATCGCATATGAATACACCGGCCAGAGAGTTAATCTCCATCCTTCAGGAGAGGTTCTAATGTTTTGATTTCACCCACCCCGATTACGGCTATATAATAACCCCAGAGTATGTGGTTGATAGCTGCCCTTAACGTATACTGGAAGACGTACGGAGGAGATGAAACTCAGCAGGGTGTACAGGGTCTTCCCGGGACCATAACTACACCTGCGTTTCTGTGGGAAACGGATCTCGGAGTATCGCCGGGTATGCCGAACACCCTCTGGGGATCTCCTGCCATATGCAACCTGAGTACGACGGAACCGGGGAACGAGGTAATTATAAAATCTAACCCGCCTCTTTCCGGAAATACGGACGTTTATGCTCTTAGAGGAACGGACGGGGGAGCGCTATGGACGTTCTCTTCCTTCGGTATGGATCCTACCAGTCCGGCCTGTGGTGATATTGACGGAGATGGCCTTGACGAGGTCGTGACCCGTACCTTCTCCGACGGCCTCAAGGCGCTGGACGGGGACGGTACCGTTCTATGGACGAACACGGATCCCGGATACTCTTTTTCCAGTCCCGTAATAGCGGATGTAGACCCTTCTTCACCCGGACCGGAAATTCTTGTGACGGGTCCTGACGGCTCCTCAGCCAGCCTGTGGGTAATATCCTCCTCGGGTACCACCATAAGGAGCATAACCATATCCATAACTGAGCAGCCTGCCGGAACCCCGGCTGTGGGGGACGTTGATCTTGATGGCCAGATGGAGGTTGTGGTCCCCACCCTCTGGAGCGGTCTTCGGGTAGTGGATCCGGTTGCGGGTAGTGTGGAGTGGACGGCCTCCGGTATGGCCATGAACCAGACCCCGGCTATAATAGACGCTAACTCAGACGGGACACCCGATATCGTTTACACGTACGATGGCCGGTACATCCAGATAGCCCGTGGGACGGACGGCTCCCCTCTGTGGTCCTCCCCCTTTGACGTTGAGGCCCACACTACGGCGGCCGACACCCACGTCGTCCTCATGGAGCATTACGCCGTGTGGGACGTTGACGGTGACGGGTACGCGGACATCTTCCTGGGCGACGGAGGAGACTCCTCCAACGTTAACAGCCACCTCATACGGATAGCCGGAGGTTCCTCCCCTTCCACGGGATGGATGTACAACATACCCCAGTGGGCTTACGATGGTGGGGGTGGCCTCGTTGACGTGGACGACGATGGGGACTGGGACTTCATTAAGACGGACGATGCCGGGTATCTCTACGCTATAGACGCTATTAGTGGATCCCTCATATGGAGGATAACCGTGGACGATCTTAGCGCCACGCTTGACCCGGCAATAGCCATAGGGGATGTGGACGGGGATAACTGCTCTGAGATAGTTGTACTCGGTTACGCGAGCGGATTCCTCGGTGGGAACTTCATGGCGAGGGTCATAGACGAGTCAGGAGGAGGTGGAAGCGGATGTACTCCCCTCGGGTACGACGACGGCCTCTCCGTCTCTGAGCGCACCGTTGCGGCAAAGGGTATACTCTCGTGGAAAGGTGGTGTTCCGGTTCTCAACGTTGATGCTGCGGTTTACGGTAAGGACGGCCGTCTGGTGGGGAACTTCTCCCGCGGCACCCGTCTGAACCTGAAGCCCGGAGTTTACTACGTAACTTACAGGGGACGCGTTAAGAGGGTGGTTATAAGGTAAGCCCTATCTGAGTACATCGTTCAGGATGGAGGGGAGGTAGGGTTGTTCGGAGAGACCTTTCCAGAGGAAGAGGATCCTCCCGGACCCGAGCCTCCTCTCCCCAACGACCGTGCCGAGTGGGGTACTCAGTCTTCTCAAGGTGTAATAGGATCTGTGGGGATTTTCAAGGACTCTCAGACGGGTATCTCCAACGGCATAGTATCTAAACGCTCTATCCTCTCCCTCTACCGTAACAGTCCCACCGTACTCCCCTTTCAGATCGGGACCGAAACCTATACGAAGGCCGAAGCGTTCAGTGGCGGGTTTCTTCTCTATCGCCCAGGTGTAGAACATGGGAAAGGGGCCGCCGGCCAGTATAAGGGTCCCACCTCTGCGTACGTAATCCACGAGTAGGGGTATAAACTCCGGGTCGTAGATCTCGCCCTCGTCGTACACGACGACGTCACAGCCGTTGAACGAGTACCTTCCAATTTCATAGGCAACCCTGCGGAGGAATAGAGAAACGGACGTTTTGCCTCTGGGTATGAGACACAGGCTGAGGTACGTATCAAAGTTTGTGGGTCTAAAGGTTATCCTACGTCTCCTCACCCTGCTCTTGAACTTACGGGCCATGCGCCTGGTGAGTTGCAGGTACCTGAAGCCGTACCTCTTTGAAGGCTCAACGTGGGTTCCCTCTATCCACTCGTTGAAGGAGGTTATCAGTACCATATCCGCCCCCGACTTTATGGCTCTCTCCCACTGCCTTACGTAGGTGCGTCCTCCTTCCCTGTCCACGTAAAGGCCGGGATCCCTTTTAAAGTCAAATCCGGGTGAAACGGGAAGAGCACACAGGCCGCCAAAGGCGTGGGTGTAGTCGCACACCTCCTTTGCCCAGTCAACCCCGTCCTTAAGGTTTATGTAGGTGTGCATGTTCCCCGCCGTGAACCCGTTCAGGCCATTAAAACCGTCCAGAGACAGGTAAACGCTATCTGATAGATCCATCAGATGTCTCCTTTCGCCGATGGATAGTTTGTGAACTACCCTGCTGTATAGGAATATGATAGGTTTTCCGTTTATGCGGATCAGGTTCCTCCTGTCCCCGAAGTGTTTGAGAACGGTGTCTATACGGTCGCTCGGTCGTCCGTTCTCTATGTAGAAGGTGTACTTCAGACCGCACTTCTCCAGCACCTCCGTTATACTCTTCATCTTCCGGAGATCGGCGGGGTTCCTCTCCTTCCAGTAGGAGATCACGAAGCCGTCTATCCCGTACTTCTTTGCCCACTCGCAGTGCTTGAGTACAACGTTCTCGTCCGATGAAGAATACCGGCCTAACACCGGCATATCCTTAGCCTGAACCCACTTCTCCGAATTCGGTGCGTACCACACGTAGTAAAAGGCCAGTACCATACCACCATTTTATACCCGGATACCGATTCCACCCTTAGAATTAAAGGCGGTATGCTGCTTACCCTTCTATCAGGTGCGCTTATACCGACAAAGATAACGGACTACAAGAAGCCCCTTCCCGATGCTTTCGCATCAAAGTACACGTCTCTCGTTGCGAAGGCGGAGAGACTGTACTACTCCGGACAGTATCAACGGGCCAAAGGCTACTACGAGGATCTGATAAACAACAGCGAGGTGCCCGGAAAGAGGCTCGTCGGTTTCATCGGGAACGGATGGGTCCTCATCCACATGGGTCGCTATACTGCAGCCATAGACACCTTCAGAAGGGCCGAGATCCTGAGTGGGGGTAGAAAACCCGCGATAATACCCCTTTACATGGGACTGGGGATAGCCTACTACAACAAGGGGAACTATCTGAAGGCCTACCAGTACTTCAAATCCCTTACCCGTTATCCGGAGTACAGGGAGGTGTACAGGGACGCCCTCTACTTCGCCGCCCTCGCCGCCTACATGAACGGCGCCTACGATAAGGTCATATCTCTGGTGAACGAACTTGAACGGAAGTTCCCGAACACGAAGAAGGCTAACGATGCGGCCATACTCAAGGTGTTCGCCTACCGTAAGAAGGGGGAACTACTGAAGGCCATACAGGAGCTTAAAAAACTCATAGACCGTGGGCATCCGCGTAAGCCGAAGTTTGAGATAATACTGGCCGAGTGGTACGCCGAGTACGGGGACTACCCCAAAGCCATACAGCAGTACGAACGCGCCCTCTCTCGTTATCCTCTCCTCAAGGATACGATTCTGGCCTCCCTCGCCTACGTTGAAAAGAAGTACGGAGACAACATAGCCCTGGCACCCAACCTCAAGGTCACGAACCCCCTCGTGGGTGAGATCCTGTTCTACAAGCCCGGAATGGAGGCCTACAAGAACGGTCAGATGACGAAGGCCCAGCAGAGATTTGAGAGGTTCATACAGTTCTTCCCCGACGATCCCCGCTCCGCAAAGCTCGTGGCTTACCTCGGTCAGCTCCTCTATCAGGCCGGAAGTTACGAGAAGGCGAGGGACAAATTGGAATACTACCTGAAGAAGTACCCGGAGGGTGAGGACAGGCCTGCCGTCCTGAAGCTCCTTGGCCGAGTTTACTATAGACTCAAGAATTACCGGAGGGCAGCCGAGGTCTGGGATCAGTTCCTGAGGGAGTACCCTGGCCACAAGGACGCCGCGGAGGTTAAGAAGCTCCTCCAGGCCCTCATAGCCGAGAGGCCGGAGGTGGCCCAGTACGTGAAGTCGGAGGTCGGAGCCGAGGCCGTCTTCAACAAGGCCCTGGCCGCCTACAAACAGGGGGCCTACCCGAAAGCTCTCCAGCTCTTTGAGAAGTTCGTACAGCTCTTCCCTAACAGCCAGTACACTCCGAAAGCCACCTTTAACGCCGGGTACATAGCCTACCAGATGAAGGAGTACGATAAGGCCATACAGCACTTCTCGGAGTACGTCCAGAAGTACCCAAACGGTGAGGATGCGGAGAACGCCCTGTACCTCCTCGGCCTCGCGTACTTTGCGAAGAAGGACTACGACAACGCCATAACCTACCTGACACAGTTCGTTCAGACCTTCTCCAACTCCGATAAGCTCGCCGACGCCTACAAGTTCCTTGGCTTCTCCTACTACAAGAAGTACGAGGCGGGGGACGAGTCCGCCAGAGCCAGCGCCCTTGCCGCCTTCCAGAACGCCGCCAAACTCTACCGGGCAAAGGGGAAGGATAAAGAGGCCAGCCAGATGGAACAGTTCGTAAAACAGTTGGGCGGTTAAGATGTTATTGCTTCTAACCTACCTCGGGGAGATAAACACCGTAGCGTCGGTGGACGTGGATGGTGACGGTAATTACGAGGCCTTCGTGGGTACGTCCACGGGCCTCTACCTCTTTGAGGATGGTCCCTCCTCCTCCCCCAGAAAGGTGGATGGCATATCGGTACCCGTCCTCCACATATCGTACTACGACGATGGAAGGCTCCTCCTGACTCTGGACGATATGTTTACCCCTCTGGTCCTCATGTCCTCCGATACGCGGGAGTTCAAGTCACTCAAGGTTACCGGTAAGTACAGCAAGGCCTTCGCCCTTAACGGCAGGATATACGTTCTATCCGAAAGCGGCCTCTTCGTCCTTGACGGGGACTCCCTCGCCATGGTGTTGGACGGGGCAAGGGACGTTACGGTATGCGGTGCGGGAGGACACAGGAGGGTATTTTCCACGTCGGACAACCTCACCCTCGTCGTCGGGGCGGACGGTGTGGACACCCTCAACCTTGGGTCCTCCTTCGTGATATGTGGGGATACGGCCGTGTACACGGAGTTCGGTGCCATAACCTTTAAGGGAAGGAGACCGGTAATCACGTTTAAAAACTTCGCCTACGAACCCCACACCACGGTTGACGGTATAAGCCTGAAGGTCAGGAACGGGATGCTAAGCGTCAACGGTGTGATAAGGGGAGAGAGCCGGGTGGCGTCCTTCTACGCCTACGAGGGAAGGCTATACCTCCTTTACGGCCGGGCCAACGTCAACTTCCTGCCCCTTTACAAACCCTTCGTACGGGCATCCTTCCCCTTCACTATGAAGATGGGGATACGCGAGGTGAACGTCTTAGATCTGAACCTGATGAACTCCGTCTCCGTGGGGATAATGCCCGTGTCTCCGGGTGAGTACGCCGTAAAGGTGGGCGAAAAGACGGTGAATCTCCAGATAAACCGTCCCGGTGAGTACGACCTCTCCTCCCATCTCTCCGGCACCTCCCCCGTATCATTATCCTACACCTCCGATGGTGTGGAAATCTACATCAATCTCCAGCAACCAGCCTACGTGGACGTTACCATAGTCAACTTTACGGGTAAGGTGGTCAAGCATCTGTTCTCCGGATACAGGAGAGGATCATTTAAGCTTACATGGGAAGGTACCTTAAACGGAGGGAGGGTGGCCCGCAGGGGGGTTTACTTCGTACAGGTGAAGATCAACGGCAGGACTTACAATAAACGCTTCGTATGGTTGAGATAATACGATCCATCCTCACCTCCCGGCCATGGTACGAGTGGATACCGAGGGACGCTTTCCTCGTGGGTGGGAGCGTTCGGGACCTCCTTTTGGGTAAGGTTCCGAAGGACTGGGACATAGCCCTGTGGGAGCCGGAGAAGGTTGGGCGCCTTCTGGCGAGGGAGTTCAGGGGTGCCTTCGTGCCTCTCGGTGAGGAGTTCGGCATATACAGGGTCGTTCTCGGAGGGGAGCAGATAGACCTCACCCGCATACAGGGGAACATATACGACGACCTCCTCAAGAGGGATCTAACCATAAACGCCATAGCCGTTTCCCTGAACGGCTGGGAGATGATAGACCCCTTCATGGGTGTCAACGATATAAGGGGCAGGATCGTACGGATGACCTCGGAGGAGAACCTGAGGGCCGATCCTCTCCGCCTACTCAGGGTATTCCGCTTCGCGGCGACCCTGGGCTTTGAGATAGAACACCGTACCCTGATGGCCGTGAGTAGTAACGCCCACCTCATAAGGGACGTGGCCCCGGAGAGGGTACTCTACGAGTTGAAGTTCGTACTCTCCTCCCACAACTTCCACGACATGATCAGTCTCATGGCAGATACCGGCCTGCTGTTCCACATCTTCCCGGAGCTGGACGAGCTGCGTAAACCCCTTCCGGGGCTGGATACGGACGTGTGGACGCATACCCTCCTCGCCCTCAGGAGGCTCAACGTCGCCCTCAACACGCTGGAGGACGGCCCCTTCACCTACTACCTCCACAGGTTAGACGCCATAAAGGGTAAGGAAGGCAGGCTCGCCATAGTCCTCGGAACCATGTTCCACGACGTCGGTAAACCGGCTACCTACAGGATGGACGAGAACGGTGAGATCTCCTTCCACGGACACGATTACGTTGGCTCTAAGATCTTCAAGAGGGTGGGCAGGAGGCTCCGTATGAGCAACGACCTCGTAGATACCGTGGCCCTGCTCGTGGCCGAGCATATGCACCCCCACCTTCTGGCCACACCGGACGTTACACGACGGGCCCTCTTCCGTTTCTACAGGCGGACGGGAGAGTGGGCTTTCCCTATAATACTACTCGCCTACGCCGACGCCCTGGCGACCCCCCTGAGAGCCGAGGGGGTGGCGGGACAGCTGAGGCTCGCCCGTAAACTTGAGAACCTCCTGAGGGATCTGGAGGCCGAGGCGAAGAAACCACCGAGGCTCGTAACGGGCCACGACATTAAGGCCCTGGGACTTCCACCGGGGCCGGTTTATAAGAAGATACTGAACGAGATTGAGGAGATGAGAGCCGAAGGGACAGTAAAGACCCGCGAGGAGGCCCTGCAGATTCTGAAAGAACTCGTGGAAAAGTACAGGGAGAACGGTAAACGTTAACCTCCACCCCTAAAATAGCCGGCTATGTGGATTTCCGGGGTCAAGGAGAGCAAGGAGGGGGCGGAGGTCGTATTCAAGGGTGTGGTTCTAAGGAAAAAAGGGCAGTACAGGTACAGGGTCTTTGATAAGACGGGTGAGATATGGATTGACTCGGATACACCCCTGACGGAGGGGAGGGCGTACGAGTTCAGAGGGAGGTACAAGGGGGGAGTGGTGATGGTGGAGGAGGCCAGAGAGCTGGAGGAGGTGGACGTCTCCGACTTCCTTCCCTTCGCCGAAAACCCGGAGGAAAACGAGCGCCGGTTCTGGAACGTCGTGGACAGCGTATCCGACGTCCGGCTGAGGGAGTTCCTCCGTTTCGTATTTGAACCTATATGGGACGACTTCAGGAAGGGCGTGGCGGCCAAGAAGTACCATCACGCCTACATAGGGGGCCTCTTAGAACATACGGCCAACGTGGGTGAGATAGCCTTGAAGGTGGCTCCCATGTACGTCAAGGACGGTGTAAGGGTGGATCTGGTGATAGCCGGCGCCCTCCTCCACGACATAGGCAAGGTGTGGGAACTTAAACTCTTCCCGAAGTTTGAGTACCACGAGGATTACGGGAAGTGGGGACACATATTCATGGGTGCATCCTTCGTCAAGGAGAAGGGGAGGGAGTTCGGTCTACCGGAGGACCTCTTGCTTGACCTCGTCCACGTAATACTCGCCCATCACGGGGAGTACGCGAAGGGAAGCCCGGTCACGCCGAAGATCCCCGAGGCTCTCCTCGTGCATCTCATAGACAACTTAGACGCACAGATGAACCACGTACTCAAGTCGGATCGGGAGAACGGTGGGTGAAAGGAAAGTAAGGCACTTTAAAAGGCGCGTCACCCCTAAGAGCGCCGGCATGAGGCTTGACACCTACATATACGTGAGCGGGGCCGGGGTCTCCCGGACCCAGATCCAGAGGGCGATAAAGGAGGGGAAGGTGAAGGTCAACGGAAGGGTGGCGCGGGCCAGTTATAAGGTCAAGGCCGGAGACCTGATAGAAGCGGAATTGGAGTACTACGAACCCCCGTCCGAGATCGTACCCGAAGAGGGGGAGGTGGACGTACTCTACGAGGACGACGACATAATCGTCATAAACAAGGCAGCCGGTGCTGTCGTTCACCCCGCCAAAGGTCACTTTACGGGAACCATAGTTAACGTACTCTACAACAGGCTCCTCAACGCCCCCGGTGCGGAGAGGAAACGGCCAGGAATAGTCCACCGGCTGGACAAGGACACCTCCGGTGTCATGGTTATAGGGAAGTCGGAACTGGCCGTAAGAGACCTGGCCCGTCAGATGGCCACGAAGGAGGCGAGGCGGGTGTACCTCGCGGTAGTCTGGGGAAGGGTGGAGAAAGCCGGAACGGTTGAGGCCCCGATCGGGAGACACCCTATATACCGGGAGCGTATGGCGATCACCGTTATAAACGCCAAGTCGGCCATAACGGACTACCGTCCCCTTGAAGTTTTCCCTTACGCCACCCTCCTTGAGGTATCCCTCCGCACGGGCAGAACCCACCAGATAAGGGTCCACATGGAGTACATCGGTCACCCCATAATCGGGGACCCCGTTTACTCCGGCAGGGACGTTGGAAAGATAACGCGGGTACTCAGGGGAGAGAACGCACCGGTGGAGGAGATCCTTACCCTCATAGACCGTCAGGCCCTGCACGCCCACAGGCTCACGATAAGACACCCCCGTACGGGTAGAACGATGGAGTTCGTGGCTCCCCTTCCGGAGGATATGGACCGCCTGTTGAACTTCCTCCGCACCCGATCTAAAGGTTAGAAAAGGAAAGAGGCCAGCCGTATAATACCCGCCTATGCCGACCATTAACCAGTTAGTGAGGTACGGGAGGAAGAAGAGGAAGAAAAAGACGAAGTCTCCCGCGTTAGAAGGTAACCCTCAGAAGAAGGGGACGTGTATTCGCGTTTACACTACGACGCCTAAGAAGCCGAACTCGGCCCTCCGTAAGGTGGCCAAAGTGAGGCTTTCCAACGGGAAAGAGGTCATCGCCTACATTCCCGGCGAGGGCCACAACCTTCAGGAACACTCCACGGTTCTCGTGAGGGGTGGGCGAGTGAAGGACCTTCCGGGTGTTAAGTACCACATCATCAGGGGTGTGTACGACGCCGCCGGTGTCGCTGGCAGGCGTAACTCGCGTTCCAAGTACGGCACTCCAAGGCCAAAGGAGTAAATAAGGAGGAGCCATGAGAAGGAGAAGGGCACCTGAGAGAAAAGTTGTACCCGATCCGGTTTACAAGAGCGAACTGGTCGCGAAGTTCATAAACAACCTGATGTGGGACGGGGAGAAAACCAAAGCCCAGAAGATCTTTTATAAGGCCATGGAACTCATAGCAGAGAGAACGGGTGAAAATCCCCTTGACGTCTTCCACAAGGCCATAGAGAACGTGAAACCCTCCGTTGAGGTGAGGTCCCGCCGTATAGGCGGTGCCAACTACCAGATCCCCGTTGAGGTCCGCCCCAAGAGGCAGACCTCCCTCGCCATAAAGTGGATAATAAGGGCTGCCCGTAGCAGGCCCGGTCGCAGGATGTACGAGAAGCTCGCCGCCGAGATCATAGACGCCTACAAGGGCACCGGGAACGCCGTCAAGACCCGCGAGAACGTTCACAAGATGGCCGAGGCTAACAGGGTATTTGCCCACTTCAGATGGTAGGAGGAAGAAAATGAGCCGGTGGAAGCAGTACCAGATAGCGAAGCAGCAGAAGAGGAAGATCAACGCCAAACTGGACAAGGCCTTCCTTAAGATAAAGGACCTTCTGGTGGTCGGCAAGTACGACGAGGCGCGGGAGATGGCCAACAGGATGCTCATGAAGTATCCCACCCACATGAAGAGCTGGCGTCTGGTAAAGCTGGTGGACGCATGGCAGAACGTGGTGGGAGACTCCTTCTCCAGCATGAAGGCCAGCGAGAGGAGGAGGGTAATAAAGGCCCTCGTTCAGGAGTACAAGACGAACGACTTCATAACTCCCGAAACTCTGGAGAAGAGGATCAGGGAGATAGGTGGGACGCAAGTTTAATCCGGAGTACGCCCACGTACTCCATTCCACGTCACGGTGGTGGTACGAGCCTCCTGAGAGGCTCGTTTTTTTGTTTGATATGGGTAGAGGTAAGAGGATACTTGAAGTCGGTGTGGGGACGGGGTACTTCCTGCTACATCTGGCCCGCATGTATCCGGAGGTGGAGTTTATAGGAACGGACGTTCAGGAGGAGATGTTGAAAATAGCGAAGGAGAGAGCGAAAGGTTTGAAGAACGTTCAACTCTTAAAAAACGACGAGGACGGATTACCTGTAGAGAGAGACAGTATAGACGGTGTCCTCCTGGCCCACTCCTTCCACGAGCTGGAGCGTCCCAATACCATGTTAAAAGAGGTGATGAGGGTCCTCCGTCCCGGAGGAAAGGTGGTGGTAGTGGACTGGAAACCCGTACCCACGCCCTTCGGACCACCGGTGTCGGAGAGAGTGCCGGTGGAAGAGGTTTTGAATTCCCTTGAAAGGGTAGGGTTTGCGAACGTCAGGGAGTACGACCTCTACCCCTATCACTACGTGGTGACAGGAATAAAGGGATTGCCGTCTCCCGGGTATGGGAGATAAAGTACTTCAGGCCTTCTCCCGTCGTATTATCAGCAGGGTTATATCGTCCGACTGGGGCGCCCCCCTGGTGAAGGCACTTATGCTGTCTAAGATGGCGTCCTTTATCTCCTCAGCGGATGCCCCTTTACTTGCCACAGAGTAGAAGAGATCCTTCAGCCTCTTTTCACCGAACTGCTCGCCGTTCAGGTTTACGGCCTCCGTAATACCGTCCGAGTAGAGCATGATAACGTCCCCCGCATCCATGTTTATGCTCCTCTCCTCCAGGACCTCCTCAAGGACGTCCCTGTCTAACATGGAGAGTCCGACGGGCGCACCTTCAAGCTCAAGGAAAACCGCCTTATCGCGGGCGGCGCTGTAGTAGAGCGGTGGGTTGTGTCCGGCCGATGTGAGTAAAACTTCCCCCTTAGTGGGGTGCAGGGCCGCTATGCCACAGGTTATGTACATGTCGTCGGGTATCTCACCCACTATGCTCTCGTGGGCCTTCAGGAGAAGTTCCTTGGGGGAGGAGGAGATAGGAGCCTCGGAGTGGATTATCGTCCGGAACATTACCATCACTAAGGAGCCTCCCACACCTTTACCGGAGACGTCCGCCACCAGAAAGCCCCACTGACCACCGAGCATGCGGAAGTAGTCGTAGTAGTCTCCACCCACGACGAGGGCCGGGTGATACGCGGCCGTGAACTCGTATCCGGGCATACGGGGCATGGATCTCGGAAGCAGGATGCTCTGGATCCTCCGGGCCACCTCCACCTCGTGCTTCAGTCTCTCGGACTCAATGAGTTTTTCCTGAGCCTGTTTCAACTGGCGGGTCATGTTACGTATGGCGTCGGCTATGAGACCTATTTCGTCGTTGCTCCTGACCCTGACCTCGTGATCCAGGTTACCCTTACCGATCTCCTCCAGATCCTCTATGAGGACCTGAATGTTCCGTGTTATCATGCGGGAGAATACCCAGCTTATGGCGGCACCGCCGATTATGGCCAGAAGACCTATGAGGGCGAGGAACTTCCGGGTGCTTTCCGCCGCCTCGTTGATCGCGTCCTTTGAGAGGAATATGTAGACCTTTCCGAGACGTTTACCCCGTATACGGTCTATCATAGGGAGTTCTACGCCTATGGCTGCTCCACTTTCAAAGAGCTTGATAATTATGGGTTTATTCGCAAGTTTATCCTTTATCTCCTTGTAAACCTTTATGTTCTTTACCTTGTAGGGTTTATCTTTCAGGAGTATGCTATCGCTATGGGATACGAGAATACCCCTGTTGTCTACCACGACGGCTTTCAGGACACCGGGGTTTGAGCGTTTAAGACCCGTAGTTATGCTTACGAGGGTCAGGTCGTCCTCCTGAAGCAGGGCCTCGGCCGCCTGAGAAGCGAGGAACTTGGCCAGGGAGATTCCCCTCCACTCCACCTGCTCCCGTATCTTTATGGATACCGTTCGGGTTATAACCAGGGTGGAAACCACTATGACCACGACAAGAAGTAAGGTGAACAGGCCGAAAAACTTCAGGGAAAGCGGAACTTTCGCCTTCATCTTCAAAACCTCTTCTCTACCTGAAGGTACTTCCCGTTCTTCGTTTTCTTCCAGTAAACGGCGTCCGAGAGCTGGGCTATCAGGTGGAGACCTATCCCACCGACCTTACCCTCCTTCAGCCACCTGTTGAGATCCACGGCGTAGTTGCTCATGTTCTCCCTCATTCCGGGAGGGATCTTCCCCTTATCGTGAACCTTCAACATGAACCTGTGGTTCTTTTCGTCCACGTACAGGTCCACCCGTATGGGACCTATTTCCCCGTTGTAGGCGTGTTTCATGGCGTTGGATACGGCCTCATCAAATATGGTTACCATATCCGCCACGACCTCCTCATCACGGGTGAACTTCCTTACCGTCCTCTCAAGGACCTTCCTGATCTCCGTCATAACGTCCAAGAGGTCTGAAGATAGGGAGAGAGAAAACAATCTCCTGTAGGCCATCGGTTTCCGGTATTATAAGGTAGCCCCGGTCATACTTTCCCGTAGTACCCCCTTATGCTCTCTATCACGTATTCCACCTGCCAGTCCTCCATCTCCGGGTAGATGGGCAAGCTCAACACCTCCTTCGCCGCCCTCTCCGCCTCCGGGAACTGTCCCTCCCTGTACCCGAACTCCTCTTTCAGCACCCTCTGGAGATGAAGGGGAACGGGGTAAAAGACGGACACACCTATACCCTTTCTCCTCAGATAATCGGCAAGGTCGTCCCTATTCTCTGCCCTTATTGTGTACTGGTGAAATACGTGTACGTTCCCCTCGTCTATGTACGGCACCTTAACGACCTCCCTTAGCTCACGGGTGTAAACGGATGCTATCTCCCTCCGGCGGGCGTTCCACCTTTCCAGATAACGGAGTTTCGCCGTAAGGAAGGCGGCCTGAATCTCGTCCATACGGCTGTTGTATCCCACGTCGTCGTGGACGTACTTATCGGTCTGGCTGTGGACACGGAACCTCCTCGCCCTCCCGGCGATATGGGGGTCGTCCGTCGTTATGGCTCCAGCGTCCCCGAGGGCCGAAAGGTTCTTCGTGGGGTAGAAGCTGAACGCGGCAGCGTCTCCGAGACTCCCTACCTTTCTACCTTTCCTTTCGGCACCTACGGCCTGTGCGGCGTCCTCAAGGACCTTCACGCCGGGGTACCTCATCTCCTCAACCCGTGCGGGCTGTCCGTAGAGGTGTACGGGGAGTACGGCCTTCGTCCTTCGGGTGATCGCATCCTCCACGGCCTCAGGGTTCAGGTTGAACGTGTCCGGGTCTATGTCGGCGAATACAGGCCTCGCCCCCACCAGTAGTATCGCCTCAACGGTGGCGTAGAAGGAGAAGGGGGTAGTTATAATCTCGTCCCCCTTCCCCACGCCGATTGCCCTCAAACTTAGAACGAGGGCGTCCGTACCGCTGTTTACCCCTACGGTGTGGTTCACTCCTATGTACCGGGAGAACTCCTCCTCAAACCTCCTCAGCCGTGGCCCAAGGACGAAGTGGCCGTCGGACAGTATTTCCCTTAGTGCCCTCTCAAACTCCTTACGGAAAGGGGCGTTCTGCCTGACGAGGTTTACGGGCGGTACCTTCAAACCTATATTACCCGCAGCTCTTTCCCGACCTTCACAAACTTGTCAACGGCGTAGTCCAGATCGTCTTTGGTGTGTATGGCGGAGATCATAACCCTGAGACGGGCGGTCCCTTTAGGCACCGTGGGGTACACTATGGCCTGCACGAATACACCCTCCTCAAACAGCCTCTTGCTGAACTCCTGAGCCACCGGCTCGTCCCCTACTACTATGGGCGTGATGGGGGTCTGGCTCTTCCAGGTATTGAACCCTTCCTCCTGCATCCTCTTCTTGAAGTAGTTGGCGTTGTCCCACAGCCTCCTGACCCTGTCCTCGCTCTCCTGAAGGATCTTAACCGCCTCTATGGACGCCGCCGTATCCGGCACCGTCGTGGCCGACGAGAACAGGAAGGGACGGGACTTCTGGTGGAGGTACTCCACAACCGTCTTCGTGGATGCGGCGTATCCTCCCACGACCCCGAAGGCTTTGGACAGAGTACCTATCTCTATGTCCACCTCGCCGTGCAGACCGAAATGGTCAACTATACCACGTCCACCTCTTCCGAGGACCCCCTCACCGTGGGCGTCGTCAACCATGAGTATGGCGTCGTACTCCTTGGCCAGCTTGAGTATGTCCGGCAGGGGAGCTATGTCCCCGTCCATGGAGAATACACCGTCCGTAACTATGAGCGCCCTCTTGCCCTCGTGCCTGTGTTCCTTCAGTTTCCTTTCCAGATCCTCAACGTCGGCGTGGGCGTAGCGGACGATCTTCGCCCTTGATAGACGGCAACCGTCTATGATGGAAGCGTGGTTGAGTTCGTCGGAGAATATAACGTCCTCTCTCCCAACTATGGCTGGTATTACGGAGAGGTTGGAGTTGAAGCCGCTCTGATAGGAGATCACGTCCTCGGCCATCTTAAACTCGGCGAGCATCCTCTCAAGTACCCTGTGGAGGGTCATGGTACCGGATATGGTACGCACCGCAGCGGGGCCGATGCCGTACTCGTCTATGGCCCTCTTCGCCGCCTCCCTAAGGCGCGGTTCGTTCGCAAAGCCGAGGTAGTTGTTGGACGTGAGGTTAAGCACCCTCTTACCGTCCACCACTATCCACGCGTCCACGGGGGACTGGACGGTACGGATATAGACGTAGAAGCCCGTGTTCTTTAACGTCTGAAGCTCCTTTTCAAGTTCCTCGTTGAACTTTACGTTTGCCATAAGGAGGTATTTTAATCCTGCGTTGCCGTGGATTTAGTCCGTTGACGGTATCACGTCTTGGAACGGTGCAATCTCACCTTCACTCCCACCGAAACGTGTCGGATGCGATAAAATTTTAACCCAAAACCCCAAATTTTTAAACTGGTACTTTGAATTTTTGCGAATATAACTTTTAAATTTCAAAGACGGACTGTGTGCAGCATCGTAGTACTCACGCCAATAAAGGGACCTTGCCGGTGTGAACAAAGGATTTATCTCTACGAATTAGCACCTGAACGACTGTGCCGTTCCCATCACCGAGGCCGATCGTGTCCGTTAAGGGTATGCGCTTCCCGCTTAGAATGGCGGCGTGAAAGTCCTCATAGCAAACAGGGGGGAAATAGCCGTAAGGATTGAGCGGACGCTTAGGGATCTCGGTTTCGTTTCCGTGGCCGTATTCTCAAACCCCGATAGAAACGCCCTGCACGTGATAAACGCCGACCTCACCGTTGATATCGGTGGGGATACACCGACCACCAGCTACCTTGACATCGGCAAGATACTGTGGGCGGCCAGAAAGTCCGGAGCAGAGGCCATTCATCCGGGGTACGGTTTCCTCTCCGAAAGGCCCGACTTCGCACGCGAGGTGATAAGGCACGGTCTCGTATTCGTGGGTCCGGATCCGGAGGCCATGGAGAGGGCGGGGGACAAGGTGGAAGCCCGCAGGACTGCCGCTGCCGCCGGGGTTCCGCTCCTTGAGGGTACGGACGCCATAGAGGACGTGGGGACGGCCCTGGAACTGGCCAGAGACGTCGGCTATCCCCTGATGATCAAGGCGGCCGCCGGTGGAGGGGGAAAGGGTATGCGGATAGCCCGGAGCGAGAAGGAGTTGAGGGAACTCTTTCCCATGGCTTCGGCCGAAGCGAAAGCGGCCTTCGGAGACGGCAGGCTTTACCTTGAGAGGCTCGTTTTAAACCCCCACCACGTTGAGGTCCAGATAATAGCGGACAGGCATGGGAACGTATTCGCCCTCGGGGAGAGGGAATGTTCCCTTCAGAGGAGGCATCAGAAGTTCATAGAGGAGACGCCGTCGCCTATAATAGACGAGAGGACCCGTAAGGATATACAGGAGGCGGCGGTTGAGTTCGCAAGGGCAATAGGGTACACCAACGCCGGAACGGTTGAGTTTCTCTACGACGAAGACAGGGGGAAGTTCTACTTCCTTGAGATGAACGCCCGCCTTCAGGTGGAGCATCCGGTCACGGAGATGATAACCGGTCTGGATCTGGTTGAGCTCCAGATGATGGTCGCCATGGGTGAAAGGCTGAATCTAAAAGAAATTGAGAGGAGGGGACATTCTATAGAGGCCCGTATAAACGCTGAGGACCCTTACGAGGACTTCGCCCCTTCAACGGGGAAGATAGAGTTCCTTCAGGAGCCGGCCGGACCGTTTACCCGTGTGGACAGCGGCATATACGCCGGATACGAGGTTCCGGTTTTCTACGACCCCATCCTCGCGAAGGTCATAACGTGGGGGCCGGATAGGGAGACCGCCCGGAGGAGACTCCTGAGGAGCCTCTACGAGTACCGGGTATTTGGAATAAGGACGAACATCCCGTACCTTCGGGAGGTGATAGAGAGCGACCCCTTCGTACGGGGGAGATACACGACCAACTTCTCAAAGGAATTCGTATTTGAGCCGGAGTATCCGGACTACCTTTACCATCTCGCCGCGGCTGAGCCTCCGAAGAAGACGATAACAGGAAGTACGGGTAAGGTTAGCCTCTGGAAGATGTTTAAAGACTATTCGGAGTTCTAGCGCCTGCGTCTTTTCTTTTTGCCCGCCCTCTTCAAGGTGGACCACAGGGCGTCCATGGCTATGTGGAGGGTATCCGCAAAGAGGGCGCCGGCCATAAAGGGTCCCCATACTTCGGGTTTCAATATCACGTACGGGTCAAGGCGGGGAGGGGAGAGACCAGCGTAATGGAGGAAGCCGACGAAGGCGAACCAGAAGACCGTAAAGACCAGAAACAGGTACCCCAGACGGGTCAGGATACCCACGATAGGGTAGTGGGATACCCCCCTGTGGGGGACGACGGAGGAGTAGGGTTTCCAGATAAAGGAGAGGTGTCCCCACCTCTTAACGGGACGTGTACCCTCCAGGTCCAGATCCGGTGAGAGGTAGTAGGTTGCGAAGAGGGAGCCGAGGACGAACAGGACGATGTCCGAGACCTCAAACCCGTGGTTGTAGGCCACCGGTACGGTGGCAAATGTGAGTACGGTGTTTACGGTATCATGAACCTTTCCGGACGGCATGGTTCAGGTGTTCCCTCAGGGTGGCCGAGTTGTACCGGGCCGCCCTCCTCAGCTCCGTGTCTATCTCCCCGAAGAGGAGAGCCTCCTCAAATAGGGGAGCCTCCGCGGACACCGTACCGTTCCCCTGATATATCCGTGAGCCTCCGAAGAAGATTATACCGTCCTCCACGCCCACACGGTTGGCGTACACCGTAGGAGTGCCAAAGTAGAGGGAGGGGAGGGATGCTATGCGGTGCCATACCTCAACGGCCGTGCCACCCTGTACGATCCGCAGGGGGTTGTTGGCCGAAAGGATAAAGAGGTCGGCGTCCGCCCGACTCAGGTAGGCGTCCATGTGCCAGGCGTCCTCGCATATCATAATCGCCAGGTCCCCGAGAGGGGTATTTATTTTCTCAAAGCCGGGGCCTGCCGTGAAGTACCTCCCCTCGTCAAACATACCGTACGTGGGAAGGTATACCTTCCGGTGTATCCCCAGAATGCCATCGCCGGAGAGGACGACTATGGCGTTGTAGAACATATCCCTCTCCTCTATCACCGCCCCGATGAGCGCCACGCTATTGCCGAGAAGGCCTGAGATCTCCGTCCATACTCCGTCTTCAAGTTTTAAAGACACCTGTGGCACGAGCCACCCGAGGAGGTAGCCCGTCAGACTCAACTCCGGGAAGACTATCAGGTCAACTCCCCTATCCACAGCTTCGGAGATCATCTCCCGGTGCCTCTCAAGGTTCTTTTCTACATCTGCGAGGATGGGTTTAAACTGCACTACGGCCGTGCGAATGAGCATGGAAGGGGATTGTAAGGTCGGCCGACCGGTTAACTATGACCGTAATGATGGTAAAATGTCCTTCCAAATCTTGCATCCCCTTGATAATACGCTATGTTTCCCCTTATCCTCTCCCTCTTTGAAGTTCCCGACAGTATAGTCAATCTCGTCCTGAAGGTGAAACGCAAGGAGGTGAGGTACCTTATCAGGGTAGGGGGTCTGGACACGGTGATGGGTTATAGCAACCCTCGTCTCCTGAGGGCCATGGCCATCTTCCTCCTACTCTCAAGGGGGGACCTCACACGGTGGGATTACGCCAACAACTCCTACCGGGGAAAGCAGTACTACCTCCCGGATATGCTCCCGACCCTTGGCAAGGCGAGGGAGTACGACTGCGACGAGTTCTCTCAGGTACTTTTAAGGGCTATGAGGGACAACGGCTACAGGGCCTACTTCTACGTCCCCTTTCCCGTCCATATGGCCGTGATAGTAGAAATAGATGGGAGGTGGGTGGAGTTTGACCCCTCCCTCATAGAGTACCCACCGGTGAAGGTCGTGAAGAGTGAGCCTTACTTCGCACTCCTCGGCGATAGCGTTGGGTACAGGGACAGGTGGACGTACAGGGAGCAGAGCAGGATAGACAGACGGTACGTCCGGAGGGTAATACCTCTCCTCTACAAAAGGGCCATGGCCAACCCCCGAAACGGACGGAAGTACTTCAAAAGGTACCTTGAGGACGTGAGGAGGAGGCTGGGTGGATAACCCTACATCGTGAAGTACAGGTTGAGTCCGAGTTTTATACCCGTGAACGGAGGCTCGTACCTGCACACACCGGCGGAGCATACCACATCTCCAGAGAAGGACCCGTAGGAGGCGTAGACCCGTAGAAAGGAGAAGTTGTCGTACGAGAACTCAATCACCCTGTCGGCCTTTTTACTCAGGGCATAGTATCTTCCGGAAAGGGCTACGGTTAACCCACCGTATATGAAGGTCAGCGAAACGTAGGGCTGATCCTCCCATTTCTCCTTGTAGGGTCTCCTCCTGTACTCAGCGTAGGCTATAACTCCAAAGGGGGCGTTGTACTTCACTTCAAGGAAGGCCTGCCTCTCGTTCAGGTTCTTTCCCCAGTCAAGATGGTGGGAGCCGACCTTCACCGTAAACGGGCCGATATCCCTGTAGTAAGATGCGGCGTAGTACTTCATGACGATGTCGCCGTCGTGGTTGTAGGACCTTCCCAGTTCCGTGGAGAAGGTGGAGTAGGAGAGGTAAACGTTTCCGCCCATCTCGTCCCTTCCCTCCGTTGGGAGCAGACCGTACCCGTTCGCGGGGGAGGGAAGGTTGAACTCCTGAAACACCCTGTAGTAGTCCTTTAACTCCGCACCTAAGACCAGCGGCCCCGTGGTGTACTCGGCGTTTCCGTAGATGCCGTATCCGTCGTTCTGGCCGTAGGTGTTTATATCGTAACCGTACCTGTAGGCTCCTTCAAGGTAGAGGGAGAGAGGGCCGAGGGGAAGGTTCACGTACCCTCCCGGAAGGAGGCCGGTGCCTTCGTCCCGACCGTAGAGGTCGTAGAGGGAAAGGTTAAGCCCCAGTTCCACCGGGCCAAAGGTAGGGGTGGCGTACAGGCCACCGAGGAGGAGGGTGTCCCTGTCCGACGAGTAGTATATCCATCGCCTTTTAACGCCGGCGTAAGCCCGAAGGAAGGAGTACCCTAAGTGCACCCCTCTCAAAGTCGCCTCTAACAGAGCCTTATCGTCGTCCGATAGAAATAGGGATAGGCCCCGGCCGAACGCGAGAGGTTCGTCCCCGATGGATAGGCTCAGATTTCCGAAGTTCCTGCGAACGTAAAAGCGGAAGACGTTAAGGGAATAGGTATCGCCGTGGAGGGAAGCGGGAGCGTAAGGCCTGTAATCCCTCAGCTGGAGAAAGAGCTCGCCACCGAAGGGGTAGGCGGTAAACTTCACCTCGTTAAGGCTCTTTACGCTGTCGGCGTACCAAAACGTTCCGCCGTAGGAGGCGGTAAAAGAGAGGAGGTATATCATCTCAGGTTGAGGGCGCGTTTTATCATGTCAACGAGGCGGGGGTTGAAGCCGAATATCTTCTTCTTCATCTTCCCGCCCTTCTCGTACACGATCACGGTGGGGAGGCCGAAGACACCGTACCGGGAGGATATCTTCTTACCCTCGTCTATTATTATCGGAAAGTTCCAGCCGTGGGATTTGGCCATCTGACGGACCCGATTGATGTTGCGCTTGCTGTCCTGACTTATGGCGATGATTACTACATCCTCCCTCTTACCGAACTCCCCGTTGAGTTTGTCCAGTTCCTCGTCGCAGTGGTTACACCAGGTAGCCCAGAAGTCAAGGATGACGTGCTTCTCCTTCATGAGGCTGTCAACGTTCACCCTGTTGCCGTATATGTCGGTTGCTACAAAGGTCAAAAGCCAGATCATTGCGATATTACCCTCACTTTGAGTTGCCTGAAGATGCGCGGATCGTCGTTGAGATAAACCCTTACGGTGATGTCTCCGGTGTCAACGGTGGTGGGATATACGGCAAAGTACATGCCGTGGTCGGGAGTTGTAGCCCCGGCGGACAGGGTATTGCTTACCATGTTCGTATCGCTCAGACACACCCCCCAGCATATGGTATTGCTCCAGTCCCTCGGTATGCCGGAGAGTTTGAAGGTCAGGTTTAGGTCCCTGTCCGTACGGTTCTCCATACGCAGGTACACCGTGGTGTACTGGTTGAGGGGAGCCGTAGTATCCCCATCGTTGGAGACGTTGGAAAGGGTATAGGTCCCGGCCTTCGCCTGATAACTGCCCACCACCTTCTTGTCTGAGGAGTTCACTACGACGGTGACGTACAGGTTTTCCGTATTCCACGAAGTATCCACGACGAACTCGGCGTGGGTGGAGTTGGTGCCGGCCCTTACTGCGTAGTTAGAGTGCGGTTTGACCGATCCGGAAGGCAGGGGAGCGTTGTACTCCGTGAGCATGGTACGTACAACGTCGGATGCGGCCTTTCCGGGGTTGAGGGAGACGTCTATTACGGCGAGAGAGTCGCCCACAGTGGACGTGGCGGTGATGGAGTATTTAGGAACGTTCTGTGCGCGCTCCTTTATTAGGTTTACCCATCGGGATACGTAGTCTCCCCGTTGGGTGTCGTCGTACCCGTGTTCGCTGTAGTCCCCGCCGATTATCGTAATCGGTACCCCATCGGAGGTGCTAAGGCCGTAGAGGGAGAGGAGGGAGTCTGTGTACGTCGTGTACAGGGGATCCCCGGTATAGGGGTCGTTGGCGTGGTACCTTACGACCACGAGTTTATCCCCGTAGGCACCGTCAAGGGAGTCTATTATCTCGTTCGCCCCCTTACAGGGTACACACAGGTAGTTGGTAACCTGCTCAACCACGACGGGGTAGGGGAGGCCCCCATCGGCCTCCCCGTCCTCATCCTTCTTCTTACACGCCGTCAGGACCACGAGTCCCGCGACTAAAACTGCAAGAGCTTTCCGTACCATTTCCTGCCACCTATTCTAACCTCGTAGAAGTACACGCCTCTGGGTAGAGATGTGCGGTACGTGGTCTCGCCCCTGAGCTTAAAGGCGTCGGAGAGTATCAGCCTTCCGTCTGCCGTGTATACCTTTACCTTTGCCTCTTTGCTCTCGGAAGAGTACATGTAAATACCGCTCCTATCGGCCTTCACGCTGGCCATCCATCCCTTACGGAGGCCGGGATCCTCGTCCACGTCCACGGAACTGGCGAAGCTGTACGTTCCCACGCCCCAGACCTTGTGGTCGTCGTCGCTCTGTACGAACATCACTGCGACCATGTGGTTTATGTCAAGGCCGGGGTCGGATGCCCACGTAGGATGAGGAAGGAAGAAGTCAAGGGAGTACGTGGTCGTCCCTCCCGTATCCGTGGCCGTGTAGGTCGTGTCTATCCAGTGCCTGAACTTCATTACGTGGAAGTCCGTGCCGTTGGGGGCGTTGTAGTATACGCTATCCTGAACGATCACCACCCTCAAACGGTAGGGTTTGGTTACCATGGTGCCGAACTGGTGAACCGTAAAGGTTATACGTCCGTGTATTCCGGCTGAGTCCTCGTAGAGGAATGTATTGGTAATGGCCGTGTCCGTCGTGAACTCCATCGGTGTCGTCCTGTAGGTCTCCTCAGAACTCACCAAGGAGGCCCAGCTGGTGTAGTTGTAAGCAGCATTAACGACGCCGTTTATGTACACCCATGGTACAGCGCTAACCTTATAGTACAGAACCCTCTGTCTCTGGGGCATGGTGTCGTACTTGTAGAAGGGGTCGTTGTTACTCCCGGGCCACCAGGTATGGTAGGTTATCATACCGATATGGTAGCCGGAGGCGTCTATGTGAGAACCGTAGATGGAAAGCTGGTATGGGTCGGCCGAGGCGCAGGGACCGCAGTTATGCTGGGTAAACCTCTCAAAGAGTACCATCATTGGTCTATCGTAGCCGTATATGTACCCGGTTATCGTGTCGTTTGAGGCGTTATCATCGGAGGGGAGCTCGGTTATGATGTAGTACCTGTAGTAGTAAAGGTTGTTGGGTGTGAAGGAGGGGAAGGAAACGGAGGCCGTGTCCATGGCGTTGAGGGTGCCGGAGTACGTGGTCGTCTGATCGTAAACCGTGTTTCCGTAAGGATCTTCAAAGATAAGCCGTACGGGAACGGAGCTTATGGGGTTGAGGCCGTAGTTCTGTATGCGTACCGTGGGAGTGAACGTAGATGGAACGTATTCGGGACTCGTGAGGGCAACGGGACGGGCGTCCGTATCGTACGGGGCGTATATCTCAACGTCATCTATGTACCAGTTGTCTGCGTCCGTACCCGTATAGCGGAAGGCCACGTACACGGTTGAATTTCCCGCAAATGCGGACAGGTCCACGATAACGGGATCGCCGTCAAAACCGCTTATGCTATGGCCCCCCGGCGTCATATCAAGGACGAGGGTGAACGTGGAGGTATCCGTCTGGGATGTGGTGGAGACGAGTATCTGGTGGTGATCTCCGTATCCGCTCCAGTAATCCTCGTCCTCGTAGAATATGAGATAAACCGTACTTACGCTTGACAGGTCTACAGCCGGAGTGACGAGCCATTCGTCTTTGGCGTTTGTCTGGGGAACGTAGTTAACCTTTGCCGAGTACGTCCCGGAGCGAGCTTTTGTAGCCGTCTGGTACCACGAGTCTCCGGTTGCGCTGCCGAGATCCAGAACCTCCCATCCCGACGGGGGAACAGAGGTTTCAAAACTTTCCTGTAAAAGTGTGCCTGCTGCAACTATAAACCACATACTTTGGTATTGTACAGGAGAGTTTCAGGTTTCTGGGAAGAATTAGCATCCGTTGGCCGCCCCGAAGGTGGGTTACCTGTCCCTTCTCAGGTGTATAATACTATCCCATGGATATTCAGAGGATTCTGCAATACGTGAGAGAAAACAGAGATAACGTTATCCTTGGTGTAGTGGTGCTTGTGGTAGCGGTGGGCGGTGGTATTTATTACCTGAACCAGAACCGTAAAAAGGCCGAGGACGTGCAGGTACTGTACGTCCGGGCCATGATGGGGGATCCCGGTGCCCTCAGTCTTTTAAAGAAACTCGTGACGGACTACCCCAACACCCTGTGGGGTAGGATGGCCGCGGTGGATCTCATGCTTGCCGACCTCTTTCAGGGCAGGGAGAAGTCGGCCTCCGGATACCTTAAGTTTCTTAAGGATAGCAAGAACCCGATCCTGAAGAGTACCTACTACTCCCACGGTGCATCCTTCAAGATGAGTGCCGGTAACGTTAAGGACGGCCTGCGTATGCTCGGAGAGGGTGAAGGTGCCACGGATTACGTTACCTTCAGGGACTACTTCCGCTTCCGGAGGGCTGTAGTTCTCTACACGGAGGGCAGGTACGACGAGGCCCGTAAGATTCTCAAGGAGATAGCCCAAAACTACGACTCACCTTACCGTGATGATGCCCAGGCGCTTTTGCGGAAGGTGAAGTTGCTAAGCGAGGGAAGATAAAGGATGTTTATGGGAAGTCCGAGTTTCACGGATAAGGCGCGCCGCCTTCTGATGATAGCGCGCCAGGAGGCGATGAGCTTCAACCACGATTACATGAGCGCCGAACACTTCCTTCTGGCTATAACCCGCCTCAGGGAGTGTATGGCCTCCACCATACTGACCAACTTCGGCGTTGACCTTGACGAGCTGAGGGAGGAGATAACCCGTGGTCTTACCAAAGGCCCCAAGAGAAAGACCTACCCTCAGGAGATCCCCCTTTCAGCCACGGCCAAGCGGGTACTTAACATAGCCATAGACGAGGCGAGAAAACTCGGAAGCAACCTTGTGGGTACGGAGCATATACTCCTCGGGATAGTTGAGGAGAGGAACTCCTACCCCTCCCAGATCCTTCGCAACCGTTTTGGAATAACGGCCGATTGGGTAAGGCAGGAGATAATACGCCTCAGGGATCTCGGCCGTCACGACGACAACATCACCCCTTACTCCGGCTTTGAGTTCCCCAGTCGCTTCACTCTGGACGAAGGCCCCTCCCATCAGCGCCGCAAACTCGCCCGCAGACCGCAGAAGAGCAACACCCGTACGCTTGATCAGTTCTCGGTTGATCTCACGAAGCTCGCCCGCGAGGGCAAACTGGATCCGGTCGTGGGGAGGGAAAGGGAGATTGAGAGGGTTATACACATTCTCTCCAGAAGGAAGAAGAACAACCCCGTACTCCTCGGAGAACCGGGGGTGGGTAAAACCGCCATAGTTGAGGGTCTCGCCCAGAGGATAGTCAGGGGGGAGGTTCCGGACGTCCTTAAAGGTAAGCGCATAGTGGCCCTTGACCTTGCCGGCATAGTGGCCGGTACGAAGTACAGGGGTCAGTTTGAGGAGAGGATAAAGGCGATAATTAACGAGGTAACCAACGCCCCGGACGTCATCCTCTTTATAGACGAGCTCCACACCCTCGTCGGCGCCGGAGCTGCCGAGGGGGCACTGGATGCCGCGAACATACTCAAGCCCGCCCTCGCGAGAGGACAGATCCAGATCATAGGGGCGACCACGGTTGACGAATACAAGAAGCACATAGAACACGACGGCGCCCTTGAGAGGAGATTCCAGCCCGTTTACGTTGAGCCTCCGACCGTGGACGAGGCCATAGAGATCCTGCGTCACCTGAAGCCGAGGTACGAAGACTTCCACAGGGTTAGGTACACGGACGAAGCCATAGAGGCCGCAGTTAAACTCTCGGACAGGTACATAACGGACAGGAACCTGCCGGATAAGGCCATAGACCTTATGGACGAGGCCGGTGCCGCCGTTAAACTGCGCGAGCGGAATCCCGAGGTTGAGGAAGAGATCTCCAAACTTCGGGAGGAGCTTGAGAAAATCAAGAGGATCAGGGAGTTCTCCCTCAGGAAGAGCGTTCAGGCCAGGGAACAACTGGATGAGAGGGAGAAAGCCTTAATACGCAAGATACAGGAGATAGAAGAGGCCAACCGTCCCGTGGTGACCGAGGAGGACGTGGCCAAGGTGGTGGCCCGGTGGACGGGTATACCCGTGTCGCAGATAACTTACGACGAGTCCCGGAAATTGCTCCATCTTGAGGAGGAACTGAAGAAGAGGGTGGTCGGTCAGGATGAGGCCATAAGCGCCCTTGCCCGCGCTATAAGGAGGGCGAGGTCCGGCATAAAGGATACCCGCAGACCCATAGGCTCCTTCCTCTTCCTGGGTCCTACCGGCGTGGGTAAGACGGAGCTGGCTAAAGCCCTTGCGGAATTCATGTTCGGAAGCGAGAAGGCCCTCGTACGGATAGATATGTCCGAGTACATGGAGAGACACAGCGTCTCCCGTCTCATAGGCGCGCCTCCCGGATACGTCGGGTACGAGGAAGGTGGTCAGCTTACCGAGGCTGTTAAGCGTCGTCCCTACTCTGTAGTTCTCTTAGACGAGATAGAGAAGGCCCATCCCGAGGTCCTGAACGTACTCCTCCAGGTCCTTGAGGACGGCATCCTTACGGATGGACTCGGACGAACGGTCTCCTTCCGGAACACCATAATCATCATGACCAGCAACATAGGTGTCAGGAGGCTCAAAGAGGCCCGGAGAATGGGGTTTGATATAGAGGCCAGAGAGACCAGCCTTGACTTCTCCAGGATCAGGGAACTGCTCCTTGGCGAGATAAAGCGCACGCTTCCCCCGGAGTTCATCAATCGCCTTGACGAGATAATAATCTTCAGGCCCCTTGAGAGGAAGGACCTCCTCCAGATCGTTGAGATCATGCTCCGGGATCTGCGCTCCCGTCTATCCGAGAAGAACATCAAGCTCGTACTTACCGACAGGTTCAGGGAGTTCCTTGTGGACGAGGGTTACGATCCGGAGTACGGTGCGAGACCCTTGCGGAGGGTTATACGCAAGTACATAGAGGAGCCGCTGTCGGAACTCCTCATAGCCGGTGAGGTAAAGGAGGGTGATACGGTTATAGTGGATCTGGATCCGGAGAAAGGAGAACCGGTTTTCCGAACGGGGAAAGAGCTGGCCGCCCTGTAGATCCCCTGATCCGGTCCGTACCTGCGTCACGTCTGGATGAATGAGGTAAGGGTGATTTTTAAAGTAAGCGTTTTACCTTTAGTCTGTCCCATTCCCACGGTCACATCCGACCGTAAAATAACCGTCTGATGTTTCTCCTGCTTTCCTACGTGGCCCTCAACTCCGCATCCCTTGAAGAGCTGCGCAGGGTCTTTCCCGGCTCTCTGGCGGACAGCGTTTACAAGTACAGGCAGAGGTTCGGAGGTTTTCGGAACTTCTACCAGCTCCTTGAGGTACCCGGCATAACCCCGGCGATATTCAAAAAGGTGAAGGATAGCCTCATCCTCTACGCCCCGGAGGAGAGGAGAAACGGGTCGGGTCTGGGAAGCCGTATATCAACCGTAATAAACCTCCGGGCCTCAGAGGAAGCCCCATCCGACCTCAGTCGCGCTTACTGGCTCCTTCTGGGTGGGAATCCGGTTGACATAAACTCCGCCAGCGTCATAGAGCTGGCCAACCTCCCCGGCGTTTCCCTGAAGGACGCCGTAAGGGTGGTGCAGTGGAGGAAGTACACCCGTATAAAGTCCCGAAGGGATCTGAGATGGACGCCCGGCCTGACCCTCTACGGTTACAGGAACCTGAGGCGGTACGTTACCTACCGGTACGTCTACAGGCCCTTTAGGGCCTTCGTCATGGCCTACGGTTATATTGACAGTTACGCCTACGACCCCTCTTCCTTCTTTGCCTCCTCAATAACCGAACTCATGGACACGTCGGGTACGGGAAGGAACGTTCAACTTCTGAGGGAAGCCGGATGGAGCGACGAATCCATAAGTAAACTCCTGAACCGCCTTAAACAGGAATCCTACGACATCTCCACCCTCCCACGGCCGAAGACTACCCTCCGGGGTATGTTCAGGCTCTGGGACTTCGTGGACGTCGGATTCTACCATTACGAGGGCTATACGACCTACAACAAGGCCTACGTGGGTATAACCAAACCCTACCTGAGGGCGATCGCCGGAGACTACAGGTTCTCCTTCGGTAACGGCCTCATATTCACGGCATCCGAGAACCTCTCCGACAGGGTGTACTGGAACACCGTTGGCCTCATGCCCGATATACTCTACGGGGACGCCTTTAAACTCAGGGGCGTAGGCCTGTGGGGAAATTACAGGGGCCTATCGCCCTTCCTGATATACTCCAGAGATAAGAAGAACGCCGTGGTGGATACGGCGGGCAGGCCTCTCTTCTACTACAGTTCGGAGTTTATCCCGTCTCTGTACAGGGACAGGATAGACGAGGAGATCGTCGGTGGCGGTCTGAACTACATGGGAGACAACGGCTTCGGCCTCGGACTTATGCTCTTCCAGATCCGGTACGGTGAGCCTTTCAGTGGAGACTGGGGGAGCGTGGCCGTACCCTTCTACTCCAGCACCTTCAACGGCGGATGGCAGTACGATCCCTCCTTCCGGATAGACACGGGCAGCGTCCATAGGTTCGCCGGCCTGACGTACAGTGCAGTGGTCGGAGATTTCGTCTTTCGCGGGGACCTGGCCACCAACCTCAGACACCGGAGGCCTTCCGCCCTCCTGATAGCCCGTTACGTTGGGGAGACCCGCAGTCTGGACTTCGTGTACCGCAACTACGACCCCACTTACTGGAATCCCTACGCCCGCCCCTTCAAGGAGGACAACCGGTTTGAGCGTACGGACTTCCGCTACTCCTACAGGCTCCTTGACCCTCTGGCCACCAACCTCGCCGACCTTCCCCTTCCCAAACCGGAGGAGGGTTTCTTCTTCCAGATAAGGGACAGGCTCTTTCAGGACATCCTTATACCGAGGGTGTACCTTGACTTCTGGAAGGATAAGACGGACGGTATGTGGAACCGCCGCCTTCACGCTGAAGTTGAATGGAGGGTCGTCTGGGCGCTCAGGCTCAGGGTGTGGAGGAGGTGGTTGGAGAGGACGGACATGCGCTACGGCCGGAACTTCAAGAGTAAGTCGGTTGAGAGTGCCTTCCGCACCTTCATAATAACGGATGCCAGCTCCGTCCTCGGGATGGAGGTGCGTTACTCTCAGTACAAATCCGACAACACCAACGTCCCCCCCGGCAGAGGAACCTTCTTCAGCTTCTTCTACAGCACGGATCTCCTGAGGGGGTTGAGGGTGTACGTCGGCTCTACGGTCTGGACGAGCAACGGCTACTCCCTGTGGGTGTTTGAGGACGACGGCATAGACTTCCTGTACAACAGGGGAGTTAAGACCTACGTCGCCGTGAGTAAGAGCGTACTGAGAAACGCCTACTTCCGCCTGAAGGTCCGATACAAGAAGCAGTACAACGACGGCCAGTCCCTCATATCCGCGAGCGGGGACCCCATAAACGTGGGTCTGGGGAAGTACGAGTACTTTACGACCTATGCGAACTTTGCTATCACGTTTTAGCCTTACCTTAGTTTCGGCTATCCTTTTGACCTCCTGTGCTACGCTTGTCAAGAAAGAGAAGCGGGAGAAGGAGGAGACTAACCTACTCATGCCACCGGACGTCCTTTCCGAGCTGGAGATAAACCGGGTGCAGTTCCTTTACGATAACCTCCCCGATTTCGTTGCGTACGGCCGTTACACCATGCACTTCATGTTCAACCGCAGCGAGGGAACCTTTAGGATGTACAAACTGTCCGATACCGTATACGTCAAGCTGGACGACAACCGCACCTTCGTAATAGTGTGGGATAGCCTGATGAACGTCAGACCTACGGGCAGGGACGTGGACATAGACGTGGGGACGGATACGGTGGTGATACGGTGGAACGGGAACCGGGTGGTACTGATGGACGACCTCTTAATCGCCTACAGGGGGAAGGGGGTCAACCTGCGGATGGAGGACTACTCCTACGAACCCGTTCTGCATCCGAGGAGACTGATCTTACGATCTATGGGTGCCAGCATCATAATGATGGTGGACAGCATAAAACCTCTCCCGTAGTACGGCAGTAGAATTGCAACCATGTACGACGTCCTCGGTAAGGCCCTCGTATTCATGGGGGTAGTTCTGGTGGTCGTGGGTCTGGTGTTCCTCCTGCTTCCGAAGGCGATCTCCGGAGGGATACCCCTGGACTTCCACTTCAGGTGGGGAAACGTGGACGTTTACATTCCCCTCGGCACCTCAATCTTAGTGTCCGTACTCCTTACGCTCCTGTTGAACGGAATATTCTGGCTTATAGCATGGCTTACCAGAGGGTAATCTCCGAGAACCGCAAGGCCTACCACGACTACCACATAGAGGAGACCTACGAGGCGGGTATAGTGCTTGAGGGGAGTGAGGTAAAGTCGGTGAAACTGGGAAGGGTGAGCATACAGGAGGCTTTCATAAGGCCGAAGAACGGGGAACTTTACGTTTACAACATGCATATAGCCCCTTACGACAAGACCTCCGTCTTCAAACCCGATCCGAAACGGCCCAGAAAACTCCTCCTCCACCGCCGGGAGATAGACAGGATAATCGGACGTATAACCATGCGGGGGTACACGGCCGTTCCCCTGAAGGTGATCAACAAGAGGGGGTGGATAAAGTTAATAATAGGCCTTGCGAAGGGTAAGAAGAAGTACGAGAAGAAGGAGGCCATAAAGCAGCGGGACATAGAGAGGGCTATGAGGAGGGGTGAGTACTGATGGAGGCCCTCGTCCTCTCCCCCAACCGATGGGACGGTGTATTAGACGTCGGGATCTTCAAACTGGCCCGTTTCCTCCGGCGGATGGGCTACAGGGTGGAACACGCTAACCTTGAGAACCCTATAACCTACATGAGGGGCAGGGAAGGGATAACGAGGAGGATGATCAGGCCCCTTCCCAACAGGTTGATGGTGTGGAGGTGGATGTGGGAGATGACCTTCCGTCTCCAGCCTTACGCTGGCCTCCGGCGGGAGTGGGACCTCCTCCTTACCGACGCCTCCCCCCTCCTGTTCTTCGCCAACCGCGTCAGGGCGAGGGTGAAGCTCTACCGCCTGAACGACCACCTCGCCGGCTTTGGGGTGCCGAAGGTGATCCTTGAGGAGGAGGAGAGGTTCATCCGGGAGAGCGACGCCGTACTCGTGGCCCACAGGAACCTCATGGACAGGGTGCCGGAGGAGAAGGCGGTTTATCTGCCCAACCCCATAGACCTGAGCCTGTTCCCAATTGAAGGGGACTTCCCGGAGCCGGACGACCTGAAATCTGTACCGCGGCCGAGGGTCGTATACGTCGGGGCGGTTGCGGAGTGGTTTGACTGGGATACCCTTCGGTACGTGGCCGCAAAGAGGCCCCGGATCTCCTTCGTGGTCGTGGGGCCCGTCCGTAACCAACCCCCACCCCTTCCCGAAAACGTCTTCCTCCTCGGAGGCAAGCCCCATAGGGACGTCCACCTCTACCTGCGGCACTCGGACGCCGCCTTTATACCCTTCAGGCTCTCTCCCCTCATAGAGGCCATGGACTTCCCCAACAAGGTCCTTGAGTACTTCGCCCTGGGCCTACCCACCGTCTCCGTGAGGTGGGAGTCCTTCGCCCGGAACTTCCCGCAGGTCCTCTTTTACGAGGATAGAAAGGGTGCCATAGACAGGGTGGACGAGGCCGTAAGCCGGGGAAGGGATATAAGTTTGAGGAAACTCGTTGAACCTTACTCCACGGAGAGGATCTTCTCAAGATTCAAAGAGGTAGTTGAAAATCTCACGAAGTAAATGCCGGGGGCGGGACTCGAACCCGCACGGGATACCCCACCAGATCCTAAATCTGGCGCGTCTACCAGTTCCGCCACCCCGGCGAAGAGGGAAGTATTTTAAAGTTGCAGGATTATCGGTTCCCTCCGCACACCCCGAAGCGACCTCCCTTAGTATCCACAACGACCGTCCTGTCCCACAGGGACCTGTTCCCCATGATGCCGATAGCGTTCGCCTGTTTAAGGAAGTTCTCCAGCCCCTCCATGTTAACGTAGTGAACCGTATCCACTCTGAGGGTTTCCCCGGCGAGGGTTATTCTCACCTTACTCCTTCCGGCGTACACGGTATAGACCTTCCCCCACGCCGTTATCCTGAAGGAGTCTATCACCTCACCGTCCGTGAGGGTATCCCATATCTCCCGTGTGGTCAGGAGGCCGAAGATGCTGCTGCCGGAGTCGTACATGGCGTAAGTCTCCTTTCCACCTACTTTCACCCGTACGAGCAAATGGCCTCCCGGTGTACGGCTCATCTCCACAAAGTGCGTTTCCTTCACAAATCCCTCCGGCAGGGAGTCAATCACGGCGATCCTCTGGTTCGGGAAGTCAACTATCAGGATACGACCGTCCACGAGGTCCGCGCCCACCGTGCCGATTATGGGTGATCCGTCTATCTCCCCTTCACCGAAGTCCCTGAGTAGCACGGGATCCTTTACAACGACGTCCCCCACGGATATGCTCAGGTCAAGTACGGGAACCTCCTGACCGTTCAAGGTAGCCGTTCTATCCGTCGTGTGCCTGTCAAGGAAGTCGGAATTGAAGGCGTTACCGTATATTACGGAGTGGGGGGCCCCCAGATCAAACTGGAAGGCCCCTTCCTTTCCCGGTGGGAGTACTTTTCCTCTCAGGAATATGGCGAGGCGGTCTATCTTCCTCCCGAATAGGGTGTCGGAGGACCATACAAAGGGTATCCACGCGATCACCTGACTTCCACCTCTGAGATGAGGAGCCGCCCATCAGATTTAACCGTCACCACGGCAGGCCTTGGCCCAAGACCACGGGTCGGGATCATCTCCGCACCCTCCTTCCCCTCAAGGGAGACCGTTATCTCCCTCTCACCGGCCCCGTAGTTTAACCTCCTCATCCAGAACTCCCCGTCGTACCAGTACTTCACCTCAACGACGAAGGGGGCGCTGGCCTTAACCCTGAAGGAGACGGTTCTGGCACCGTACCTTACCGTCTCGTAGGCTCCACCCTCCACCTCGGCCACGTAACCGGCCTTTCCCCTGACCGGGGACACCGCCCCGTAATCCAGAGGCATCCACGTCAGTATCCAGAGCATACTTACCTCCTTATGACCTTTTTAACCCTGTTACCGCGAACCACGAAGTAAACACCTGAGGAACGTATATCCTCGCCGGATATACGCCGACCGTCAACCGTGTAAAAGACGGGTTCACCTTCGGACGTCTCAGACCGTACCTGTTCCTCCGTACCGGTAAGACCGAGGGGGGCGTAGGCCATGAAGATGTGCCATTTGCCTGAGATGCTGTTATCCGACCAGAAGACGTACACGTAGTTACTATCCGCCCATGCGTCTATGTAATGCCCCGGCCAGCAGTCGTTGGTGTAGTCCACGTCGCTCACTCCACCACATCCGCTCCTGTCAACGAAGGGGAAGTAGTAGTCCGTAACCCTTACCGATGGGGACCAGGTCGTACCACCGTCCGTGGAAACGGAGTAGTAGAGCGCCCACTGGCCGCTACCCGCACGATCGTCGTACCAGAACACGTGCAGATTGCCGTACGGATCGGCAGCGATGGCGGGCATGTACTCGTTGGCAGAGGTCTGATCCGAGACCTTGACGGGGGAGTTCCACGTACTGCCTCCGTCGTTGGACGTTACCACCTCTATGTCCCAGTCGTAGTAGCCCACGTCCGCCATATAGGCCACGGCGATGTTGCCTCTACCCCATCCCGCGGCCTCGTATCCCACAGGGTAGGGGTTGGAGGATATGTCGGTACTCATGCAGGCGGCCGTTGAGGGGCTGGACCAGGTCTGTCCGTTCGGTGAGGAGGCCACCTTTATGTATATGCACGAAGATGAGGAACTCCACCACAGGGCGTAGAAGAGGGAGTCGTCCTGTGCGGCGAGGGGTACCCCACCGCTACCGTAAACGTTCGCCCTATTCCAGGTATCCCCTCCATCGTAGGAGTAAGCCGACTTTACACCGTAGGAACAGAAATCGGCGTATATGACGACCAGAGTATCGTTTCTGTAGGCCAGCCACGGATGGTCGGTGCTCGTACACGAGCTTATGTTCTGGGGGGACGTCCACGATGCTCCGAAATCGTAGGACTTCGCATAACCGGTCTCGTACCCCCCGAGGTATATCCTGTGTACTACGGTGTCCGTTATACGGATGACGGGGTCACAGCACTCGGAACCTCTACCGTAGGGGGAACTCCACGTCCTTCCGGAGTCCGAAGATGCCTCGTAGTCGTTTCCGCCGCTCACATCACTTATCCACCCAACTCCTCCGGTACGGTACATGACCGCTCCAGAGACCTCCATGTGGCTCGTGTTGTCCGGGCGATTGTCCACCCGGACGACCGTAAAGGGGTAATCCGCCATTAAAAACAGCACCATATCATGAGTATTGTACTGGAGAAATGTGGTCCTATGGGGCGATGTATGAATGCTTGTGTTGAACACTCCCAATTGGGCAGGAAACATCCTGTCGGTATCCGATGAACAGAAGAAAGGTAAACCTACAGGTAGGTATTCGTTAACAGAACCATAAACGATCCTCAGCAATTAACCGTCTAGAATCCAGCGGCATTACGTTGATAGGGTGATTGGCTCATGAGCATTTGTATTATAAGCGAACATCCAACCTTTTCTCCACATAAGAGCGAGAATTTCAACGGTATGCCAAAAAAGACTCTTGCTGTAAGCGTGTCCTCTCCTGCGAAGACGAGCATTATGAATACGAAGGAGGTTATGAAGACCCTCGTTAAGGTTCACATAACCCTTGCTCTTTATATGAACCACATGCTTGCCCTTTCCTTCAAACAAACCTTCATATCCCCTCCACCCATCCGTATGGTACTCATAGGCTTCGGGAAGAAAATCTATCACCTCCTTTAGACTCTCTTTATCCCGTTTTCGCTTCACTTCTACAAACCTGACCTTTAGAAACTCATTAACGTGTACTATCGCCGTGATTATCCACACCTTGTTCCTCTTGCTGATGACGTACGACCACATCTCGTCTATGCTTATCCTTATTGCCCTCCGCAACCTTGAAAACAACATCAAAAGCGTAACTATGTACCTGAGGGCGTCTTCAAAGTTTTTTTTGATATACCCGAGTTGCTATTCAAAATCTGATTTGAGGTATAGGAAATTAAGTAATTTAGTGATAAGTTTATAAAGCAGGTTAATAGTACAGAAGCACACCCCCAGCAGGTGGGTGTTTCCACCTTATACTGGGGGTATGACTGAATACATCGTAGCAATCTACGTGATCGTTGATGACATTCTAAAGGCGAACGGCCATAAGGATGACCCTCGTTCCAAGATGAGCGATGCAGAAGTGATAACGACCTTCCTCGTGGCAGCATATCTTTTTGGAGGAAACATAGAAAAGGCGAGGAAATTTTTGAGGGATGAGAGATACATACCGAACATGCTAAGCAAATCAAGGCTAATAAGGAGGATACACAAGTTGAAGGAAACGATAGAGTGGATAAGCAAAGAAGTGGAAAGGAAGGTAAGAGAGGAGATAAGCGACAGAGGAGCGATATGGATAGCAGACACTATACCCGTTTATTCCTGCCAGCCTTACAGGAGAAGCAAGAGGTTGAAAGGTGAAGTCTATGTAGGTCGTGATCATACAAGGAAGCAGTTCTACACCGGTGTTAAACTCGGCATCCTCGTTGATCCCAAAAACTACCTTGTGTCGTTCTCATGGGTCTTGCCCGCTTCTGCTCACGATTTGAATCTACTCAAGATTTTTTACCGTGAGACAAAGGAAACGAAGGGTGCTACTATCATAGGTGATAAAGCCTTTATAAGCCAACCTCTGAGAAAACTGTTTGCTGAGAAAAAGCGTATTAACCTGCTTTATAGAACCAGAAAGAACATGAAGGGAAATGATTTGCCTAAACCTCTTAAGATACTCAGAAAACGTGTTGAATCCTTCTTCGCTTCTATTACTTCTCTTCTACCCAAATACATCGCTGCTGTTTCTTCAACCATGTTCTTCCTTAAAGCTCTCTCCTTTTCACTTTCTATCTCCATCATCTCCCTCGCACGGGTAATCTTCTCTAACTAGCAACTCGCGTTATAATTTCACCTTCTCCGAACTCCGCCCAGCCGTAGATAGTTTGAAGGTTATAAGAGGTTATGGGTATTTTAGTTAGAACGTACTCTCGGGGTTCGTAGGCGATCCCTACTGAGCTGAGAACTTTCACGTTTCTTCCACCCACTACGGCAGCCTGTTCGCTCGTGATAACGGCTATGTACGAGCGGGAACCGTCAGTAGAAGGGAAGATGAGGAAGTCTACGATCTTCTCCCCTCTTATGGGGATGTACCTCCTGCCCGTGGCACCGTCGCGCACGATTATGCTCTTGGTCCCTATCTCTATGCTCTCATCCACACCGTCGCCCGTCAGATCTGCGTTCAAGGGAAACGCTAACAGTATCAGCATAGGACGATATTCTCTCTCCGCCCTTATGCCGTATGCGAATCCTCTGGATCGGGAACGTTCCAGAGATCCTGAAAATCAAAAAGCGATAGCCGGAAAATTGAGAACGGGAAGTTTTATTTCCCAATTTTCAAGCTAATGGTTTCGTCTTTTACACATCCCTGGAGCGGCGATGCTCCAGAACCTCCCCAAAGGGGTGTTTTGCAAGGGTGAAATATCCCCCTGAATCGGTTATAGCAAAACAGAAAAAGGAGGCAAGAAGATGAAAAGGGTACTTACGGCAGTCGCTCTCTCGGCCTTTATAGGCCTTGCCGGATGTAAAGGGGGAGCCTACGGTTCTCCTTGAAGAAACCACGGTCGTACCGCAGAACGGCTCCGTCTCCTACACCCTCTCGCTGGAGGAGGGGACAGAGGTTGAGACCGAAGTAAAGGTCCAGAACGATCAGGCCATAGACGTCCTACTCATAGACGCTTCGGACCTCTCCGTCTGGGAGGATACCACAAGTACGAGCATAGACGTCTATACGTGCTGTTCAACCACCGGAGCCAAGAGCAAAACTTACACCTTTACAGCCCCTAAAACCGGCGAGTTCGCCGTGATACTGAACAACGGATGGCGGGCGTTTGACGGATCCCTTCCCTCCGAAAAGGATGCCGACGTCTATGTAAAGATGACGGCGAAGTAAAAGGAGGTAGAACCATGAAAAGGTTTGTAATTCTGGGGACGATTGGGGGAGCACTCATGTTCTCCTCCTGCGCAACCATAAGCATAAGCGGGGAGGCCCAGCTTGCCCCGAAGTCCGCCGTATGCAGGAAGGTCAATCAGAAGCAGATCTGGTTCCTCCTTGGCCTTTTCCCTCTCGGCGATAACTCCACCGACGACATAATACCCAAGGGCAAGAAGGTGAAAGTGGAGACGAAGTACACCATCACGGACTTCGCCATAACGTGGCTCACCGGTAGTTTCATAACCAGCCGTACGGCCGAGGTCTATGTGTGCGAGTAGGAGATGGGGGGGGCCGTAGGCCCCCCAAACCTATAAAAAGGGGGTACAAGGGATGATCTTACTCCTCGCATCCTTCCCAATCTTTAAAGCCAGGTGGGTGGGGATAGGGGTACAGGGATACACGGCCCCTGACTGCATAGTCGGTATGCTCGCCACCGGACCGGATACGGCCGGGTACATCTACCTCAACGCCCTATCAAGGGGTGGGGACACCGTGCCAGTGATCCGCGCCCGGTGGAAGGGGATATTCTTCCAGTCCTTCGTATCTTCCACCTGCTTGAGGGGGTTCAGGGCAAGGAGCGACACGGGGGGATACATCTACCTCTCTGCCTATACGGACGGCGACACGGCGGACATCCTCAAGAGCAGGTGGATCGGTACGTACAGGAGTACAACGCCTATCCCTGCTATGTGAAGGGTTTTGCGGCATCTTCCGACACCGGAGGTGTGGCCGTACTCTCTGTGGATACCACCTGTGCCGTGGATGTAGCGGAGGCAAAGGACAGAACCGGGAGGTTTGAGGTCCTCGGCATAGAGGGGGGGGAGAAGTTGAAGGTCAGGTACTCCGTACCCAAGACCGGGAAGGTGGAGATATCGCTCTACAACGCCTCCGGCAGGCTCGTTGGCAGAAGGGAGGTCCTGAGGGACAGGGGGACGTACTCGGAGGTCTTCTCCCTGCCCGACGGCATGTACTTTGTGGTCGTCAGGTTCAACGGGCAGAAGGTTGTAATGAAGGCGATCAAAAAAGGAGGTAGGAGATGAAGCGTTTCTTCAGCGTTCTCGCCATAACGGGCGCTATGGTGGTAAGCGCCTCCTCTCTGAAGGGGGCGTGGATAGAGGGCGGCAACCCTCTCCCCGTGGCCTTCTCCAATATGGTCATCTTTGACAGCGCCGGCACCTACACCTGGACCGTACCCGACGGGGTGTATAAGATAAAGGTTGAGATGCGGGGTGCAGGTGGCGGGGGAGCGTATAATGGTAGTTATGGTGATTATTATTATTATTGCGGTGGTGGAGGAGGTGGGTACGGTCTGGTGGTTATGGACGTGACGCCGGGTCAGGTGTGTGCTATAACCGTAGGTGCTGGTGGCAGTTCCGGGGCGGATGGTGGGAACACCATCATCGTATGCGGCACGACGACCTACACCGCCTACGGAGGTGGGGGAGCATCTATCAGCTCGTCCTCATGTGATGCGGGAAGAGGTGATACGGCCACAACACCCTTCTTCCTGAAGGGGGAGGATGGGGGGAGATACCGTTGGACCAGTAGCGATAGGCTCTACAAAGGCTTTGCCCACGGCGGCTCATCCCCCAGAGGAGGGTTCGGGGGGTTCTGGGATAATTCATCGCCTTATGATTCACGGAATGGTTCGTGGCCCGGTGGGGGTGGGTTTGATAATAGCAGCGGTGCCGACGGGGCCGTCATCATCTGGTACTGATGGCAAAGGGGGGCCTCCGGCCCCCTTCTTTTTTACCCCTTCAAAGTCCCTGCTCTATGACCAGTTCCGTACACCTCCTCGCCATCCTCCTCACCCGCAGTATGTAGTTCTGTCTCTCCTCCGGAGATATGGCCCTGCGGGCGTCAAGGATGTTTAGGGTATGGGACATCTTTATGACCATATCGTACGCCGGGTAGAGCAGACCCTTATCGGCCAGCCTCCTCGCCTCCCTCTCGTAGAAGTCAAACAGCCTCCTGTGTTCCTCAACATCCGCCTCCTCAAAGTTGTACACGCAGAACTGCCTCTCAAACTCCCAGTATATGTCCCCCCACGTAAGGTCCTCGTTCCACTTTATATCAAATACGCTCTCCACCCCCTGAACGAACATGGCCAGCCTCTCAAGGCCGTAGGTTATTTCGGCACTCACCAGTTTCACGTCCACACCCCCCACCTGCTGGAAGTAGGTGAACTGAGTTACCTCTAATCCGTCCAGCCACACCTCCCATCCGAGGCCCCACGCTCCGAGGGTGGGACTCTCCCAGTCGTCCTCCACGAAGCGAAGGTCATGTTCCTCCACTCTTATACCTATGGCCTTTAAAGAGTCAACGTACATATCAATTACGTCCTCCGGGGCGGGCTTCAGGATAACCTGATACTGGTGGTACTGCTGGAGGCGGTTCGGGTTCTCGGCATAGCGTCCGTCCTTGGGCCTGCGGGTTATCTCAACGTAGGCCGCCCTCCAGGGGTTGGGATCGCTCGCCCTCAGGAACGTGGCCGGGTTAAAGGTCCCCGCCCCCACCTCGGAGTTGTAAGGGTTCAGTATAACTGCCCCCTTAGAACGCCAGAAGTCGTGAAGCCTCAGGATGATGTCCTGAAACGTCATTCCTCCTCTTCCTCCTCCGGGTAGTACTCGTCAGGCTCGTCGTACGTCCACACCTCAACCAGATCTTTGGCCTTGTCTATGTACTCCGCCGCCTTACGGAAGATGTACATGAGGTCGGATCTCGGAAGTTCCCCGTTTTTGGCCTCGTTTATCTTCCTCTCAAGGTCCTGAAGGAGATCCTTCAGGTTCTGGACCAGGGTCTCAGGAGTCTCCCTCCGGAAAAATATGTCCTCCTCTTCCTCCTCCTGCTTACCCTTAAACGTCTCTGCTATGGTGTAGATTTCGTCAATTATCTCCTCAATAAGGGTCCTCCAGTCCTCCTCGTACCCGGTCGTATCTATCCACAGATCCAGAATTTCCCTGTCCGTCATAGGCGGCTATTATAGAGAAGATGGCGATGTTTTGAAGGGCCTATCCCTTTAACGCCTTAAGTACCATCTCCTTCAGCCTCTCACCGATTTCCCTTATCTCCCCGTCCTCTATGAAGGTAAGGCCTCCTTCCTTCTTCAGGGGCCTACCGTCTATGAAGACCCACTCAACGTCGCTAGACTTAGCAGCGTACACCAGATGGGAGTAGGGATCGTAAACGGGCTGGAGGTGGGGCCTGTCAAGGGATACGGCTATGAAATCCGCCCTCTTTCCCGGCACTATGGAGCCTATGAGGGAGTCCATACCTAACACCTTCGCACCCCCGAGGGTTGCCATCTCCACCACCGTCCGGGCGTCCATTACCGTCGGGTCCATCCTTACGACCTTATGGAGAAGGGCGGTGCTCCTCATCTCGGAGAACATGTCAAGGTCGTTGTTGGATGCGGCTCCGTCCGTAGCGAGGCCCACGGTTATGCCATCGTTGAGGTAGTCGGGGACGGGAGCAACACCGGAGGCCAGCTTCATGTTGCTCTCCGGGTCGTGGGCCACCTTTACCCCTTTCTCCCGATATATCGCCCTCTCCTTATCGGAGACGTGGACGGAGTGGGCGGCCACGAAGTGGACGCCATCAAACAGTCCCATGGAGTTCAGGTACTCAACCGGCCTCTTTCCGTACCTCTCCGTTATCTGCCTTACCTCGTCCTCCGTCTCGGCCACGTGCATGTGAAGGGGAACTCTGTTCTCCTTTGCCAGGGCGTATCCTTCCCGTAGAAGGTCAGGTGAACAGGAGTAGGGGGCGTGGAGGGCTACACCGAAGCGCACGTACCTGAACTTACCGTTGAGGGTCATCTGCTCCCTTACCCTCCTTACCCCTTCTTCCGGCACCTTAAACGACGGCGTGGGGAAGTCTATGAGACCTTCGGCGAGGACCCCCCTGAAGCCTATCTCCTCCATCACTTCGGCGGCTACCTCCTGAAAGAAGTACATGTCGTTTATGGCCCCGGTGCCACCGCTGACCATCTCGGCTATGGCCAGCCTGTAGGCGAGCCTGACCATCTCCGGGCTGACGGTCTTACCCTCGGCCGGCCAGATGTACTCCTGAAGCCATTTGAACAGGGGGAGGTCGTCGGCCAACCCCCTGTAGGCCACCATGGCCGTGTGGGTGTGGGTGTTTACGAGGGTGGGAAGGCCGATAGACGGGCGGGTATCTATCACATTATAACCGTTAACGTCAACTTCTCCCCACCTCCCGACGGCCTTTATCTCACCGTTTTCCACGACCACCACACCGTCCGCGATGGCCTCACCCTCTATCGGCAGCAGGTAGGAGAACCTTACGGCGAACCTATCCATAGAAGGGATTTTAACCCGGCGACTACCAGTTCAGCGTCGCACCCTTCGGGTACTTCACCTTTATCTCCCGTCTTATTACGAACTTCTCTTCGGGTTTCAACTCCACCTCCCACATCATGAGTCCGTCGCCCAGATCCTTCTCTGGCTTCGGTTTAAACCGGACGTGGATTACGTTCACGTTCCCACCGGCGAAGGGCTTCCTGACGTAAACGACGACGGGCATCTTTACCTTCCGGCCGTTCTTTACGGTGATCTCCTCAACCCTCGTCTCAACCGTGAAGTACTTCTTACCCTCTCTCCTGTCCTTGCGCTTCTGAGAGACGAGTTTGATCTTCCCGGTTATGAAGGGGTCGTACCCCGCGAAGAGGGTGTCCGGTAGTCCTCTCCTCCCACCGTCGTACCTGAAGGATGCCGTAAGTTCCTGATCCAGATAGATCTGCGCCCTGCCGGGGGCGAGGTCCTCGTCCGGGGTGAATACGGCGTTTATGTAAGCCCTGCGACTTATCTCCGGGTATGCCACGGTGAAGTAGTCCGCCTTATACGTCCTCTTGAACAGGGGGATCTGGCCGGTGGACCTTCCCATGGGTTCAAGCCTTATCCTTCCCCTGTACTCGTACCGCGTGGATATGTACGTGAATACCTTTTGAACTGGAGGCATCGCAGGTTTCTTCTCAAGTACTGCCGCAATCTCCTCAGCCTCAGCCTCTAAAACGCGGGCTGACGGCGGTGGAGGATAACCGTAATATCTGGGGATATCCCTTAGTACCCATTTAATATGTTTCGGTGCGGAGGATGCGGGAGGTGGGGACGTCGTCACGACGGCCCTCTCCGTAACTATGGGGGTGGAGGAGTAGTTACTAACCTCGGCAACGGCTTCCATCTTTAACTTCCCCCTTTCGGGATGGACCCTGAAAACGTAGGACGGTGTCCACGAGGCCGGGATCCTATACGATACGAACAACTTCCCCCCTTTAAAACCCTTCAGGTTTACCTTAAGGATGGTCTGATTGGTGTTTACGCTGTCTATCTGCCTTTTCAGATCCTTCTTCAGTCTGGTCAGGCTGTCGGATATGGCCTTGAGGCTGTCCATGAGGACGGAGTTCCGCTCTATCCTGTTGCTCAGGGAGAGCAGAGCCTTCGCCGGCTCCCTGACGTCCTTGGTCAGGTAAGATAGGAGGAGGTCCTTCTCGTACTTCAGGCGGCCGTACCTTCCGTTTATACGGGAGAGTTTGTGGTCAACTAACCTTAGAATAAGCCTGAGGCTGTCGTACCTGTCCCTATCGGAGGGGAGAACGGTATCCTTTAAAGAGTACGAGAGTACGTAACCTGAGGAAGGCCATACCCTGAAATCCGACATATCGGCGGGCAGGCCACCTATACGGAAGGTTTCGCCCCTCTGGAGCCTGATGCTCCTGTGTACCTCCGCCTCCCCTACGTAGAAGATGACGGAATCCGCAATCAGTGGGAAAAATAGCATTTTACTCTGGATCCTCGTTAATAACTTCCACGTCCTGAACTATGGGACGTTTGACGTTGGGCTTTATGGTAATCTTAAGGGATACGAACTCCTCTGGCCTTGACCGGAACCTCTTGAGAACCCTCATACCCTTCTCATCGTAAACGATGTGGGTGCGCCTTTGCTCGTAAACGTCAACGTTTTTCTTCACCGCTGGCGGAGGAGAATCCATCTTCGCTATCCTCTGCTGGAGGGTTATGAAGTGGGGAACGTTCTCCCTGGGGAGCAACCCGTTGAGGATGTTACAGAGCGACCTATAACTTACGTGGAGTATACCCTTGAGGGCAGCAGCAAACTCTATAAGACCTTTGCTATACTTGAAGGGTCTTCCGTCCTTGAACTTGTTCATCGTTTCAAGCTCGGCGATCCATCCGTCTATAAGCATCTTCGCCACGTGAAGATTTACTTCTACAAACCTCATCATGTGTATTTTATAGTTGAAAGGTCGTATTATAGGAAAAGCATGGCAGATAAGAGTGCAACGGCGAGCGTGTATAGACCGAAAATCCAAAATTTTCCACGTGTTATAAGTATTTTTCTAAGCAAAATAAGACTTATAACTCCGACGACGAACGTGATTATCCAGACGAAGGCGTCCAGAGGTGTGAGGGTCACTTCGTCCACCTTTCGGGCCTCCAGGATAAAGGAACCGAGGGCGGCGGGCAGGAACATCCAGAAGGACAGGGTGAAGGCCTCGTCCGGATCCAATTTCCTGTGAAGACCGACGGTTATGGTCGTGCCGCTCCGGGATACACCGGGGAGTAGGGCCAGAGTCTGGAAGATCCCCATGATGAGGGCGTCAAAACCCGTGGCCTTCCGGCCCTCTTTGTACCTCACGAAGTACGTGGAGAATAGGAACAGGGAGGTCAGGAGGAAGGTCAGAGGTAGAAGGCGTGGGTTCTCAAACGTCGCCTCAACGCTATCGGCGAAGGGGACGACCAAGAAGAGGGGTAGAGTGGCAATCGCAGAGAGTTTAAAGTACCTGTAGAAGTGACTTCGGTTGAAGATCTTCCCCCTCAGTACCACCACGACGGACAGGAAGGTGGCGGAGTGGAGGAACACTTCATAGAACGCCCCCTTACCCTCAATACCGAACAGGTGCCTGAGAAGGACGAGATGACCGGAGGAAGATACGGGAAGAAACTCGGTTATACCCTGAACTATGCCCAGAACTAACTTTTCCACGGGCTTCCATTCTACGGACGGCTACCCTCAAATACGAGGTCCACCATCCTCTCGTAGCATACCCCTCCGTACCTTCTGGCCTTTTCCTGCGATACCTTGAGGTTCTCGTCGGGATTAACTCCGAGGCGATAGGCCACCCTGCGGGCGATTATTTCGTGGATAACGTACTTCCTTCCGGCAAATATCTTTATACGTTTTTCCAGCCCTTCCGTTCTCCCATGGATCGCCCTGTCGTAGAGGCTGAACCACTCGTACATGTACCTGTTCCTCTCGGTCCTTGACGTGTATATGGCCGACCTCACCAGTCCGCGGGCGAGGGTTCCCTTTCCGATGGAGAACAGTACGGGTATAAACGCCGTGAGGATGCGCAGGGTTATGTGGTCGTAGTTCTTCTCCATTCCCATCTTTACGTTTTTGAGTATATCTTCGGCTATCTCCTCCGGATCCCTGACACCTACGACGGCAGCACAGGAGAGTATATGGGACTTTACCAGGGCCGTCATCTCCAGCCCCTCGTTTATCTGCTCTACGAGTTCCCTGTTTTCACACCTCTCAATCTCTATTCCCTTACCCGCTGGATCCCTTCCGGCACACATCAACAGGAAGGCCTTCCGGCAGTCCTCCCAGAGTATCCCCGTACCCTCCGGGGCCACTTTTATAGCCCTTACAAGGTACTTGTAGGCCAGGGGGACATGCCCCAGATACTCGTAAAACAACCTTCTGGCGTTGTATATGAAGTACGTATCGTTGTAGCGCTCTATCCTCTTCAGGTACTTTAAGGCCCTCCGTGAATCCATCCTGCCTATCAGGTTGAAGGAGAGGTGATAGTAGCTTATAGCCTGCTTGAACTCCCGCGCCACATCCTCAGGCATTTCGTCCCGGTATTCCTTTAGAATCCGGGTCAGTTCCCTCAGGTACCATCCCATCTTGCTCCACCACCCCATGTTGTGCATTATGAGACCGATGTTCAGGATTTCTAAGGCGCTCTCTATGCTTCGCGGAGAGAAAGAACGGAGTTTTGTCGTCAGCTCCTTAAGGAAATCGGAAGTTGCAGGCATCGCTTGTGTATTTTAAGGGTGGTTCACCTTATAACACCGAACCACTTCTCAACCCGGACGTCCTTTACCATCACCCTGAGCAGGTACATGTCGGGGGCGAGATCCGGTAGGGTTATCTCCACCGTACTGAGAGGTCTCACCTTTACGGTCTTGAAGAAAACCCGCTTCGCCTTCATGCTCCAGACTTCCACCTTAACGTCCACGTCGGCCATGCTTCCGTCGTATCCGACCACTATCCGGATTCTACCGGTCCCTCTTACCGGGTTGGGATAGACCACGACGTTCTTATCCTCTAAGAGTGCCGGTCTCTTGAGTACGCTGAACCCCACGGTGGCCTTAGACGAGGTGGTGTAATCGTTGTAGGCCTCAACGGAGACGGTATGCTCTCCCACGGAGAGGGTATCGGTACGCACGTAGACCTTGAGGGTCTCAACCGTTTCGTCAAAGGCGCCGTCGCCGGCGATGGCGGAGTCGTAGGGGATGCCGTCAAGGTAGAACATCCCGCCCCTTATGGGAAAGCCTGATGAGGCCTGAGCCAGTACGAGTACGCTGTCCCCCTGATACACGCTGTCGGGTGAAACGGTGACGAAATCTATGAAGACGTCCTCCTTATCCTGCGTGACGAAGAAGAAGGTGTCGGGCCTTACGTAGTTGCCTATCCTGTCCCGGAGGGAGTCCACGTACACCCACACGGTCTCCTGATAGGGGAAAGGTGAGGAGGGATATACGAGGAGCGTACGGGCGGTAGCCCAGAAGTGGGAGTAACCGGTTGAATCTATTACGGTACCACCGTAGCGTATAACCACGGAGCGTGGACGGAAGTACGTACGATCCATAGGCTCGTTGAAGGTTATCTGTACGTGGGTACTGTTTGATACGCCCGTGGCGCTATCGCTGGGGAAGGTAGAGACCACGAAGGGGGAAACCGTGTCCACCACCTGAACGAAGAAGGAGTCCCTTCCCCTGTTCCCGGCATAATCCGACGCCAGGGCGTAGAACTTATGTATCCCCTGAGGCAGATCGGTGGAACGTATTAAACCGCATACTGTATCGGGGTTTGAGTAGGAGGGTGATCCATCGCAGGGTCTGAGGGTCATAACACGATCCCCTGCTGCATTTTCTATCCATGCGTCCGTTATACCCGCCGAGGGAAGCGGATCCTGAACGAAGACCCGTAAGGTATCCGTATAGGGCTGATAGAGAACGATCGTATCAAGGTCGCTCGTGTCCGGATCTACGAGGACCTTCACGATTGGAGGTATGAGGTCAACCGAGGAACCCGTATTGAAAACTGTGGAATCTTCGGGATTGAGGTTGTTCCCCCACAGGTCCCGCAGGAACGTGCGGGCTTTGAATTTGACTATCTGGGAGGACGAGAAGGCAGGATCGGGGTAGAAGTGGTACGCCGTGAGGGGTCGGAGCGTATCCACGGCTATAACGAAGTAGAAGTCCCGGAAAGTGGAGTTTACCCACAGCATGGTATCGTTCACCGTGCGGGGATCCAACGGATCGTTGAAGCGGACGAAAACGTGGGTGTTGGGTGGAACGGTTGAACCGTTGGGTGGAGATATTCCCACAACGTGGAAGGTGTCCGGTTTCGGTACTACCGCAGACAGGAGACGGGCATCGCTGTCCGTAGTATCATATACGTAAACGCTGTCCCCGTAGAGGGGATGGTAGTAGATCCTGTATGTCTGAGGCGGGTGGTTGATGGACACTATGGCGGTATCCGGCAGTACGGACCACCTGATGGAATCCTGAATATCTATACTGTCCACTACCAGGCTGTAAACAGAGTCAACGAGGCCCGACGTGAGCTTTATCCTTATCACTACGGGTGTTACGCTCCTGAGAAGGGAACCGGCAGGGGCAAGCATCCTCGCGTACGCCTGGACGAGCCTTAATGAGTCGGCCGTCCCGTCCCCATCCACGTCGCCTATGGTGTCGTACCTCATGAAAGGCGCGAAAACGCACGTATCTAACACCGTCCACGTGTCCCCTACGGTGGCTCCCCGTTTGAAGAACCTTATACCTTCGTAAGTGTAAGGGGCAAAGCCTGCGGATGTATCCCGTACGTAGACGAAGTTAATTTTGTGGAGGTTCTCGTCCGTGGCTATTATTGAGGCGAGGAGTTCGGGTGTGAGGCTATCTCCGATGATGGTGCTGTCGGTGAAGTTGAAGTGCTCAACTACGGCCACGGTGTATCTCTGATTGGAGGGAAACGTACAGAAGGCGAACCGATTTGTATCCAGAGTCTGAACGGTTATAACGCTATCCCTGAAGAATCCGCTTCCGTACTCGCTCCCCCTGACCCGGTATACGAAAAGTGAACCCGGCCTCATTCCGATAAATCCCAGATCTGCCATAGGGGGGAGCGCACTGCTCGGATTTACCTTCAGATCAAGTTTTATCCCGGGTCTGGAGAAACGTTTTACCCGGTCTATTGCCGGGTCTACGGTTATGAGAGCGTACAGGAACATCCCTTGACCTCCTACTTCTCAACGACGTTCTTAAGCCTGAAATACACGTTCCTGTAGCGCTCGTTCTCCGGATCCAGCTCGTAAGCCTGTTTTACGTAGATGTAAGCCTTCATTATATCCCCCTTCTGGTAGTAGGACAGGGCCTTCACGTAGAGCGTGGATGCGTCCTCTTTCATCTTCTGTATTACCCACGTCAGGAGGCTGCTCGCCTCGGTGTTCGGCTCTATCTTCAGGACCTTTTCAAGGTAGTACTTGGCCTCAACGTACTCCTTCCTCGCTATAGCCCTCTTCGCCTTAGCCATCAGGTTATCAACGACCCTGTTCAGCCGTACCTGCAGTTCCCTCTTCTCCCTGCTGTCGGGCAGCTCCTTCAGTAGACGAGCGGCGGCGAGGACCCTGCCCTCGTCAAGCAGACGCCTTGCCTTTTGAACCTTACTCTCCTTAACCCTTTTCTGGGCCTTCTCTTCCACCTTCTCCTGAGCCTTTTTCCGCTTCAGCTTAGATAAAATGAGCCTTTGGTACTTAAGGGCGTCGGGGTCTTCCGGGAACTCGTCCAGCATAAGGTAAACTTCTGCAAGGGCATCCGAATAGGCCTTTCTGTTGTACAGGGTCCTTATACGTTTCAGGTACTCCTGCCTTCTGTTCTCGGTTATGAGGCGTTTTAAACTGTCTATTTTGCCATCAAGCGAACTGTCCTTCAGGAGGGCCGCTGCTATCTCAAGTTTCCTCAGGGCAGATGCGGGGTCTTCCGTATTCTGAGCATCCTCAACGAGGCGAAGGGCGTACGTGCGGGCCTGATCCTCCATCTCCTTTATCTTCCTCTCCACAGCTCTAAGTCTCTTCTCGTGTTCGGCCAGTATCCTCCCGTGCCTCTCTATCGTCCTCTCAAACACCCTCTGCTTCTCAAAGAGGAAGGAGAAGCCTATCCGGTGCGTCCCGTACCCCATGGCCGTAACGTACTCGTAGGAGTACCCGAATACGAGGGAACCCATCTGGAGGTTCATGCCCCCGGAAAGGTACTTGTAGGACGGTGCGAGGTAGATCTCGGCAAAGGGAAGGCGGAAACCCGCGTATACACCCACGTCAACGTCCACGTCAGCGTACAGGCTGGAGAAAAGACCCAGACCGAAGTTGCCGAAGAACCTCTTGCCTCCGGCGTACACCTCCGGTAGGGTAAAGACCTTCCCCAGCCCGCTCTCCGACGAGTAGGCCAGGCCGACGTTCTGGAGGGTTATCAGCACCTCGGCATCGTCGAAATAACCCCGTGCGAACGCGTTAAGGGTCAGGGCGTAGGACTGCCAGTTATGTATTCTGCCGTACATGATACCCGGCCCCACGCCGAACGCCCATCCCATACTACCGAGATCCCTGTTGGAGAACATCGCCACCGTACCGATGAAGTAGGGCGAGTAGGAGCCGTACACCCTACCGTTCTCGTCCACGAGTTCCACGTCGTTGATATAACTTCCCCGGACCCTGAGCCACACTCTGTCCGTGGAGAAGGTTATCTCCTCCTGTCTCAGTCCGAGGAAGTACTCCCTGTGGTAGAGGCTTAAGGCTCCGGGGAAGAAAAAGGCGTTGACGCCGCTCCCCAGATACCAGAAGGAAAAGCCCATAAACACCTATCTATTTTATAGGGGAGGATGAAGGAGCCGGGCATTTCCGCCGTAGAATCGGAGCCATGGTGATCGCCATAGGAAGCGACCACAGGGGCTACGCCCTGAAGGAGTTCCTGAAGGAGGCTTTGAAGGAAAAGGGGTACGAGGTAATAGACGTGGGTACGGATTCGCCGGAGCGTACGGACTACCCCGTATACGCCAGAGCAGTGGGGAAGGAGGTCGTGGAGGGCCGGGCCGATTACGGTGTACTCATATGCGCCACGGGTATAGGTATGAGCATAGCCGCAAACAAGGTTAAGGGGGTAAGGGCGGCCCACGTTTGTAACGACGAGCTGGTCTCCCTATCCCGGAGACACAACGACGCCAACGTCCTGTGCTTTGGCAGTCTGTATACGGACGAGGAAACCGCCCTCAGGTGGGTGGAGATATTCGTAAGTACGGAGTTTGAAGGGGGAAGGCACGCCCGAAGGGTGGGTATGTTAGAGGAAGGGGTATGAAGAGGGTATTACTCCTGTTCGTTGTGATTTTTCTATTTACGGGATGCAGGAGGGATACACCGGTTAACTCCGAGGATCCTGAAGATCCCTTTGCAGCCGTTCCCCACGCCCGCGACTTCGTCCGCAGGTACAAGCCCGAAGAGATAGGCATGCCCCTGTACCCCGGTGCCGTAGTTGAGTACTACGAGAACGATTTTGTAATGTCGGGAAAAGCCCTTGAGGCGAGGGCCGCACTCCGTACCACCGACGGTATGGATAAAGTTGTGGATTTCTACAGGCATGCCTTTCGGGAACGGTACGGCTCACCGACCTACGAGTACGAGTCCCCGACCTATTACATGGCAGAGAAGCGACAGGACAGTTCCACCACTTTCCCCTTCTTCGTGGTGGCTGTGGCCGATATGGGTTCTTACCGGAGGATAACCCTGCACCGCCTTCCGGGGTACGACAACGTGAACGGCGAGGGAAATGTTCGTACTTCTGTTCGGTTTAGGTAGCAGGGTGGACCCCGGGAGGGTGCTCTACGAGAAGCACTGCGTATCCTGTCACTATCCGGATAACGATCTGAGGCCTCCTGCTCCACCTCTGGAGAGGTACCGCACCACGGTTGAATACACCCTTAAGATCATGCGGGAAGGGGTACCCGGTTCATGCATGCCGCAGTTTGACAGCCTTAGCGAGAAGGAAAGGCTCGCCATAGCCCGTTTCGTGGCCAATATGAACCGGGACGTTAAGGTGAATACCCCTCCGGATCTCGTACGCAGGGGTGAGATGGTGTATTACGACGTCTGCGCCCCGTGCCACGGCGATGACGGGAGCGGGAGTACCTTCGGAGACGACGTTCCACCACCTCCAGACTTCAGGCAGTTCAACCCTCTACCTGAGCAGACGATCCGCATCCTGAACGAAGGAATACCCGGAACGGCCATGTACTCCTTCAGGGATATACTCTCACCGGAGGACAAGCGGGCCGTTGCCATTTACATCCTTACACTATTCGGCAAAGGTGAGAATACTGGTACTGACGGCTCGGTACGGTAGCGGCCACCTGATAGCCGCGCGGGGGATAGTTGACGCCTTAAAGTACAGCGGTGTTGAGTACGCGCTGAGCAATGTGGACTTCAGCGTTCTGGATATAGTTGAGAGCGGAGGCATAACCGAAAAGGCCTCGTCCAGAGCGTACGAGATACTTATGAGGAGGGGACATGGTATATGGAAGATCCTGTACAACGCCCAGGCCCTCGCCGCCTCTCCCTTCAGGAGACTATACCGTTTTCAGGTCAGGAACTTCGTGAGGATGGTGGAGGAGTGGAATCCCGATGCGGTTATAAGTACCCACTTCCTGACCTCGCTCATAGGGGTCATGTACACCGAAAGGACGGGGAAACCCACGTTTACGGTTATAACGGACTTCGCCGTTCACCCCCTGTGGGTATGGGAGGGTACCCGGAGGTACTACGTGGGCCTTGAGAGGACGGCCCGGGAGGGGCTTTTGAAGGGGAAAGACGTCCTAGTAAGTGGTATACCCCTGAGGAAGGGCTTCTGGAACCCGCCGGGTAGGGAAGATGCCCGTAAGGAACTGGGTTACCCCATGCATAGAACGGTGGTTCTCGTATCGGCCGGGTCCTACGCCTCGGTTAAGGTGGAACCCCTGCTCATAAAACTCCGGGATATGGGAGCGTTCGTCGTTCTGCTCGCCGGCAGGAAAAGAAGTGCCTACGAGAGGTTCGTACGTTTCTATGAGGAATCGGGGATAGAGGGGGTGGTTTACCCGTTCGTGGACTTCGTCCCGAAGATAATGGCCGCCTCCGACCTCTTCGTCACCAAGGCGGGAGGGGTTTCCGTCGCGGAGGCTCTCGCCGTGGGTCTTCCCATGGTCTTCGTGAACAATATGCCCGGTCAGGAGGAGATGAACGCCCGGATAATAGAGGAGGAGGGAGCCGGGATAAACGCGTGTACGCCGGATAACGCCCTGAAGGTGATTGAGGAACTGATGAGTAAACCCGAAAGGTTAGAGGTAATGCGCGAGAGGGCCAGATCTCTGGGAAAACCGAAAGCGTCCCTCCGTATCATCGGGGATATAGTTTCCCTTCTCAACTCCCAATAGCAACGTCGGTATAATTTCCTGCAATGCGGGTCCTCTTAATGACAGCGTGCGGCAGAAGTAAGGAGAAGACGCCATTACCCGCATGGAGGCTGTACAGATCCTCCCGTATCAGGTTCCTTAAGAAGGTGGCGGATGCTACGGGGGTGAGGTACGCAATACTGAGCGCCCGCTACGGGGTTGTAGACTCCGACGAGATCATACCCCCCTACGAGGAGATCATGACTTCTGAGAGGTGCGAGAAACTCCTTCCGCAGATCGTTGCAAAACTCCGCAATTTCAACCCCGAAGTTATAGTTTTCTACAGGGGAGGGGCGAGGCGGGAGTATCTGGACTGCCTTAAAAAGGCGGCTAACGCCCTTGGCATAAGGGTAATAGAGGTCGGCTATGCCAACATGGGGGATATCCGCAGGGTTGAGGCGATAATCAACGACCTCATCGGCGGCAGGTGACCCTACCCCCTACCGGACTACGGAGAACCACATCTCCACCTTCTGATCCCGCGCCCGTATCCTGAGCAGGTAGAGTCCGGGTGGTAAGTTGGGGAGGTTTATGACGTGGGTTCTGAAGCCCTCAAACATGCGGGAGGTTGAGAACACCTTCCTCGCCTTCAGGTCAAACACCTCCACCGTGGCCAGCGCATCGTCGCCGAGGACGAACCGCACCTTCGCCTGGCCCCTCGCCGGGTTGGGATAGACCACTACGTTTTCCCTGCTGAGGAACGGGACCCGCAGAACGTAGAACCTGGACTCGGGTGAGGTGCCGGAGTCGTAGGCGTTGTACCCCCTGATAACGACCGTGTGAACGCCCTCCTTCTCCGTATACAGCTTGACGGCAACGGTCTCCTCCACCTCGTCGTAGGCTCCGTCAATGGGAAGCATACTCAGGTTAACATCTCCGTCCAGTATTATCTCAGCCCCCGTTATGGGGTAGGTGGATAGGACGACCCCCACGACCTCAACGCTGTCTCCGGAACCTACGTAGACCGTATCCGGTGAGACAGACAGTATTCTGACGGAAACCGAAGCGTTGGATATTATCCGGAAGGAGAAGCTGTCGGGTAGCATCAGGTTTCCGGAGAGGTCAGCGAAGGAGTCCACCTTTACCCTCACCGTACTATCGTAGGGGAAGGGCGATGAGGGGTTTAGGCGGAGGATGCTCAGGCTCTCCCACACGTGAGAGTAGGCGTAGGTCGTTGAGCCAACGCTTATACGGACGCTCCCGAAGGTACTCGTATCCATGTCCTCGGAGAATACCAGTCTTACGTCCGTGTTGGGTGAGACTCCCGCGTCACCGTCGGAAGGTTCGGTGAGGAGGAGGTAAGGGGGAACGGTATCGTTGAAGGCCACCCAGACGCTGTCGTACCCCACGTTGTTGCTGCGGTCGTAGGCGAAGGCCTTGAGGAGATATACGCCGGTAGGTACGCCGGGCATGGTGAAGCATGAAGTATCAGGATCCCCATAAAGGGAACCGTTGCAGTTGGTGGGCTTGCTGTAGGTCCGATCCAGAAGTACCCAGTCCACCCTCTGGATACCTCCGGGGTCGCTCACATGGGCTCTTACGATGTCACCAGCGTTGTATAGGGCTATGGTGTCGTTTGCGGGAGATATGATGTAAACTGTCGGGGGTGTGTTGTCCTGACCGCTTCCCACCGTGAAGGTTACGGTCTTCGGAACCAGCCTCCTCCCATCCTCGTCCAATATTCCGTCCGTGAACTCAACGCTCACCTCTTCGCCGGCCGTGAAGTCGGGGTACGGATCAAGGGTACAGTAGTCGGGTGTGGGGCAACTGTAAAAGTAGCCGTGGGAACCCGATATGCTTCCCGTTATAACGATGTTCCCGGATATGGTGGTCGTATCCATGTCCCTGGAGAACTGGACTCCGACGTTCGTATTGGTGGGAACTCCGATCGCTCCGCTATCGGGTACGGTGAACACGACCACGGGCCTGAGGGTATCAACCTCCTGTGTCCTGAAGGTTATAACCTTAGGGGTCAGGGATACGGTACCGCTCCGGTCATTTATATCACTGGTAAACTCAACGGTCACGATCTCGGACGGACGGAACAGGGGAGAAGGATCAAGGACGCAGAATAGGTTGGTGGGACAGGTCACGGAGAAAGAGTAATATCGTACGGACGACCCGTCCCACCCGCGGATGCTCACCGAACTACCGTTAACGGTTGAAGTATCCACCTCATCCGAGAACCACACGCCGATGTTGGCGTTGAGGGGTACGTCTATCTCGCCGCTATCGGGGGAAGTCAGGACGACAAAAAGGGAGCCGGGAGGTGGAGGTGCAGCCGTGCGAAAGGAGAAGGTGTACGGTACCAGACCGTTCCCCGCCGTGTCCGTGATCCCGTCGCTTAAATGTACCGTTACAAGGGTGTCGCTCGGAAAGGGGGAGTGGTTTATTACGCAGGTGTCCGGGGCGGTGCAGGAGGTGGTGAAGGACACTGTGGGCGTTATTGAGACGGTGGAGGTATTAAAGGTGAGAGGATCCACAGGTTCGCTGAAGGCTATCCATACGGTGGCCGTCTCCGGTATACCCGTGGCACCGTCCGGAGGGTAAGTGTTGTTGACGGTAGGGGAGATGGTGTCAGACACGACGACGGACGTGGAACAGGGGACGGATACAGACGGAGAGGACATGGGGGTGAGTGGATAGAATACGCTGGAGTACGTTGACATCCACGGAGAAATCATTATGGAGGTGCTGGATTCGGAAACGGAGAGATTTTGAGTATCTACAGGGACGTACGATGTGTCACACGGGCCGAAATTCGCCGTCTGTTTCAGAAACACGGTCGTTGACCCTGCAACCCCCTCTCCAAGGAGGATAAAATCGGAGTACGTGTAGGAGACTCCGGATAGTATACGGGAGGAGGTAAAGGCATAAGACGAAAGTACGTTCCCGGACGTATCCATAACCACAGCTCCCCCGTGGGTTAAAGGAGCCGAGAGGGATCCGAAGATGACGAACCTGCCGTCGCCAAAGGAAACGACACCGCGGACGTAGTGATGGGATGCCGGTGAGGAAGATGGGTAGAGCATTACCGTACGTATGTGATTTCCATCCGGAGCGAGCAGAGTATAAGCCCATCGGGTATAGGAGGCACTATCTACGGTGTAGGCTACCAGTATTTTCCCGTCGGGTAAGACGTCAAGGTATACGTCCCGCTGGGAAATCCCAAAGGGAGAAGGTAATTCTATCCTTTTAACCCACGATACGCTTGTCAGGTCAACGTTCACGCTCGCAACGTACAGTCTATCGCTCTCTTCAACCATAGCAAGGGCAATTGCTCCGGAGGATATGAGTTCCATATCTCCGAAACCGTACCCATCGTCCGGCATTATTCCATCCAGATCCGATGTACGTACAACGTTGCCGCCAGCCGTAAGAACGATCCTGTAAAAGTTAGTGGACATGGAAGGGACAAACAACAGAACGAAAGCCGTATCCCCATTCAGGGGCAATATGGAGACCACGGTATCGTTTCCGAAGTTGACCCCCACTACGCTGTCAGGCCAGAATATGCTGAAGGCCTTAGTCCCGGTGTTGCCCCACAGGGACGAAGAGAGGGATTTAAGTCTGCGTACCTTATCCGCACCTGTGGGAAGTTCTGAAACCTCCCTTACATCACCTGCACTATCAACGGCCATAAGGATGGGGATGCTGTCCGATACCAGAGAGTATATGAACCCTCCCTCATAACCGGCGGCGTCAAGTACACCCCCTATCGTATATGCAAACCGGTACTCCTTCGTAAAGTAAGACGAAGATAGAAGAAAAACCAACATCTCAATCCTCCTTCAGGGCTGCCTTAAGCCTGAAGTACACGTTCCTGTAGCGCTCGTTCTTCGGATCAAGGAGGTGGGCTTCCTTGATATGGGCAAAGGCACCGACTATGTCCCCCTTCTGGTAAAGTTCAAGGGCCTTGATGTAGTGCAGATGGGCGCTCTTTTTCATCTTACCCTCAACGTAGGAGAGGAGGGCCGTGGCCTCAGTAAGAGGGTAGATCTTCAGGGACTTCTCAAGGTAATACTTGGCCCTCGCCCAGTCCTCCTTCTTTATGTAACCTCTGGCCATCTCAACGTACCTCTGGGCCGCACTCCTGAGCCTGTTCATGAGCCGGATCTTTTCCGCATCAGTTGGCAGGGTATTCAGGATCCGGGCGGCCTCAACGTATCGGCCCTTTTCCACGAGCTTCTTCGCCCTCTCCATCTTGTTCTCGGTGTACTTCTTCTCGGCCTTTTTCTTGATCTTTTCCGCATTCTTTCGGGCCTCAACGATTCTCTTAACCTTCCTGTAGAGCTTTAACACCTCCGGATCGTCTGGAAACTCCTCAAGGAGGAGCAGGGTACTGGCCAGAGCCTCCGAATACAGGCCGTTTTTAAGCAGTATATTTACCCTTCGGATTCCGGACAGCTTCCTTTTCTCCACCACCCTCTCCTTCAGGGCGATTATCTTCCTTTGAACGTCCAGCGTGGTATCAAAGGCGTAGGCTATCTCAAGTTTCTGAAGTGCTATGTTAGGGTCGTCCTCCTCCTCCGCCTGCTTCACAAGGTTGCGGGCGTACGTTCTGGCCTGCATCTCCAGTTTCTCTATCTTCCCCTTGAGCCTCCTTATTTCCTTCTCCTGCGAGGCGATCTTCTTCTCGTGTTCGGTCAGTTTCCTCTCATGCTCCTTTATTTTCTCCTCTAATGCTCTCTGCTTACCCCACGAGATGTTAAAACCTATGCGGTGGGTGGAGTACCCTATCCAGTAGTAGGTGTAATCGTAAGCGAAGGTGAAGGGCCCCACATCTAAGGACATACCCACGAGGGCGTTTTTTAGGGATGGGGAGACCCGCATACTCAGTAGGGAGAAGTTTCCGGAAAAGATAAACCCTCCGTCTATATCCCTGTCTCCGAAGAGCCTGAGGAAGGGGCCGAACTGGAAGTTGTTGTTCCGGGACAGGCCGCGGATGTAGAGTTCCGGTGTGGGGAGGACTCTACCGTACCCGATGTTCTGGAGGAGTATCAGGACGTTCCCACCTTTGAGGTTCCCTATCACGGCGGCGTTGAGGGTGAGGGCGTAGTCAATGTATTTGTATATCCGTGAAGTCAGCACACCGGGACCCACGCCGAAGGACCAGCCCTCTGCTCTTAGTGGAGCGTTCATGAATATCAGGTTGGCCCCGGTAAAAACGGCGTCGTAATCGCCCACCACGTTCCCGTTCTCGTCGGTACGCTGTATCCCCGTCAGGTATCCGGCTTTCAGAGTCCCGATGAGTCTGTCGGTTGTAAAGGTTATCTCCTCCTGTCTGAAGCCAACAAAGTACTCCCTGTGGTAGATGCCCACACTCCTCGGATGAAGAGCGTACTCCGCACCGTTTCCGAGATACCAGAAAACGAATCCCATACTAACGCCTTTATTTTATAGCCGCCTTTATACGAAATGCAAGAGCGTTATACCGGCGGTGATGAACGTGGGCAGATCTAAATCAGCGTACCGGACATGAAACTCACGGCAGACCCCGTCTCCTCCTCGTAGGATATGCCGTACTTAAGTACGTCTCCCTTCTCACCCTCCACAGCCCTCATGAGGGCGTAGGTCGCCCCGAAGGCGTCTATGTTGGTAGGGTTGCCGAACTCCTCGTATAGCGCCTTAAGAGATTCGGGGACACCCGTTGAGAATGCCGCCATGAACTCGCCGTCGTGGTACCTCATCCTCTCCTCGTCAAAGTGTTCGTCCCCGAACCTCGGCCCCGAATGGGACAGGTCAACCGCGGCAACCGGCATGAACGGACGGTCCCCAACGGCCTCACGCAGGTGGGCCACGACCTCGTCTATCGCCCCGGCACCTTCGCCGAGGTCTGAGACTATCAGGGGTACGACCTCAACGTCCTTCTCCGGGAAGAGGGCCTTTATAAAGACGGCGGGGAACTCTATGGAATGTTCGCGGGCGAAGGCGAGGGGGTCGGAAACGAGATCAAAGCCCGTGGAGGATATAACCTTATCCACTATATCCCTTGCCACCCTCATCTTCCCCATGGGAGTGTCCAGGTCCATGGGCAGGATCTGGACGGGGTGGCTTATGGGGGAGTGGGCTACGCCGAAGATGACGTAGAGGTCGGAGGGGTTGCGGTACACGGCCCTCAGACCCCCAAGGTATACTTCCCAACCCCTGCGGGGATCAATGTGGGGTACGAGTACCCCCCTCGCCTCAGGTACCCCCTCGTTCCTCTCCCTCTTACGGGCGGGAGAGACCATGGATTTGAGGGAGACAGGATCCGCGGGGTAGGACGTGCCGGCCATTACGTACGGCCTGACCTTGCCGGCGAGGAACTTTTTCCCCATCTCCCGGTAAACCTTCCTGAACCTGTCGTTGTCCAGAAGGTACCACCTGTCCAGCTTCTCAATCAGGGCGATCACCTCCGTGGAGGTTATAAGATTCCCCGTCAACCTTACGTACTCCTCGGTGATCTCCCTCACGGTTCTCCTACCGTCCATGAGGCCAACTACTATGGCCGCCGCTGGCGACAGAGAAACGGGGTGCGGCGTTATTCCAAAGGGATCCATAAGTATAAGATGCCCATCGTAGACGTTGGTCTGAAGCGGACGGAGTTTGGGTCTCCAGTTGAGTTTCCTTTCCTGTTCTCTCACGGGGGCAATTTTACGTCCGAAACGTGTTCCCTGACTACTCTCCGCACCTTTCCCTGAGCCGGAGGTATATCTCCCTCATACCCACGGTGGCCTTTTCCCTCAAAACCTCGTCAACTATGGAGGATATGGGAGTTTCTTCGGGGTTTATCTCTACGACGTAGGCGTCGTTCTCCTTTGCGACGTAGGGGAGCTGGGCGGCAGGATAGACCAGACCGGACGTACCAACAACCACGAAAATATCCGCTGTCCTGCTCAGATCCCACGCCCTCTCCAGGGCGTCCATGGGCAACGGTTCCCCAAACCACACGACGTCAGGCCTCAGCATACCTCCACATTCCTTACACTTCGGCGGATACTCCGGGAGAGGCGTCGTATATTCGTAGTAAACGGATCCACAGTCCAGACATCTAACCCTCCAGATGTTCCCGTGGAGTTCAATCACGTTCTTGCTTCCGGCTCTGCGATGGAGACCGTCAACGTTCTGGGTTATGACCCACACGTCCCCGCATTCCTCCTCAAGTCTGGCCATGAGTCTGTGGGCGTCGTTGGGCTGTGCCTTCGCCACGGCCTGTCGCCGCATATCGTACCACTCCCACACCTTCTTCGGGTTGCGGAAAAAACCTTCCGGTGTGGCCAGTTCCTCCACTTTGAACTTCTCCCACAGTCCCCCCTTGCCTCTAAAGGTCGGGATTCCACTCTCGGCCGACACCCCAGCCCCGGTGAAGAAAACTATCCTCGCCATAGACGGTATTTTAGGTTTGATAGGTTGAATCACTTCCCTACGGTAGGGGGATCAGGGAGAGCATATAGGTTTCGGGATACGGCGGATCAGGGTTTGGACGACCCTCAGGAGTGGGGAATCAATGGACGGGTGGTATTGCGTTGATAGAAGGATGTTAATCCACTGGAGGCACAAACCTTATCCGTCTCAGACTCCTCTGTATCTTGGAAGATTCTCAGGCCTTTTACCAGCAAAAAACGTTTCCATTCTGTCACTTGTATCATCCCATTCACTGAATACCGGACGGGTTTGAAAAGGCCCTTGAATCTATAGAGGGGGTTTCAGGTGTCGGGGTCGTATCTGTGATAAGGGTGGAATAAGTTTACCCCTACTTTCCTGCCGAATAGCAGTTTCCCTCACATCCGAATTTACCCTCTCCGGGCAAATTTCCGCTCGCTGGTTCAGTTTAGCGGAACGATTATTGAGCATAATGCTTTTCCACATGGGACACTATGTGGCTGTGAGTGATGAACCTCGTTGCAAACTGCTTTGTATCACAAAGTAACTTCGCAAACCTCCGGAAAATTTTAACTTACGTGGGGTGCTTGAACGACCGTTCAAACGTATTAAAAGGTCGTTTTCTCAATAACCACGGGCATCTACACCCTCTTCGCAAACCCCCCGGCATTTCTGCAGGATTGGAGGTTTGCGAACCTCCACCTTCATTTTCCCGCCCTTATAATACCCGGTAGTTCCGCATGACAATTGAGAATTTAGCGAGGGATGAGAGATGGGTTTTCAGCCTACCTATAAGGGATTGAAACTAATATCCACCTATGATGATGGAAAACAGCATCAGCAAGTTTTCAGCCTACCTATAAGGGATTGAAACATTTTGAGTTCAATACCTCGGTGGATTACATTCGGTTTAGTTTTCAGCCTACCTATAAGGGATTGAAACGCGACTACGTAGAGTTTAGGGCTGGTAATCTAACTGTGTTTTCAGCCTACCTATAAGGGATTGAAACAAGCCTGTATTTGCCTACGTGCCTGTGCCACAGCCCTAAGACGGCGAATACCAAAGGTGATTTTGAAAAGAAGCGTGAGTTCCTTCATAGTTCGGCCTTAAAATTAACGTTGATGGAAATCTTAGGAGTTTTGATAGCATTCCTTATAATAGGAGCGGTGATTGCGGGGTTTGTAGCAGGTATAGGCCCCATTCTATATCTCCTCTCAGGATTCACTTCTGAACGCTCTCGTGATTGCGGCAGCAAGAAGTGTAGGTAAGAACTCCGTCCAAAAATTTTCAGCCTACCTATAAGGGATTGAACCTCCATCAAATAAAACACGTACGACCTTACAATCTCCGCCGTGAAAAGGTACATGATAACCAGCGCCCTGCCTTATGCCAACGGCCCAATACACATAGGTCATCTGGCCGGTGCGTACCTCCCCGCCGACATCTTCACCCGATTTCTAAGGATGAAGGGCGAGGACGTCATACACATATGCGGAACGGACGAGCATGGCGTGGCCATTACCCTCAGGGCGTTGAAAGAGGGCGTATCCCCGAAGGAACTCGTTGACAGGTACTACGAGAGGATAAAATCGGACTTCGCGAAGTTCGGGATAGACTTTGATCACTTCTCCCGTACGAGCCGTCCCATACACCATAAGAACGCTCAGAGTTTCTTCCTGCGCCTTTACGAAAAGGACTACCTCTACAAGGCCACGATGAAGCAGTTCTACGACCCGAAAAGTGGCCGTTTCCTGCCAGATCGGTACGTCATAGGGACGTGTCCGTACTGCGGATATCCAGAGGCGAGAGGGGATCAGTGTGAGAAGTGCGGAAGGCAGATAGACCCGGAGGATCTCAAAGACCCAAAGTCCGCCCTTACCGGTGAACCCGTTATCCTGAAGGAAACCGTCCACTGGTTCTTTAAGCTTTCGGCCTTAAAGGAGCCTCTGAAAGAGTACGTCTCCCCTAAAGACTGGAAGCCCTTCGTGAAGGAGTTCGCCCTATCGTGGATTGAGGAGTTAAGGGACAGGGCGATAACGAGGGACCTTGACTGGGGGATACCCGTGCCTTTAGACGACCCCGACGCGAAGGGGAAGGTGATGTACGTCTGGTTTGAGGCCCCTATCGGGTACATATCCGCCACGATGGAGTGGGCGGAGCAGGTGAAGGGGGACCCGAAGGCATGGGAACCCTACTGGTTGGACGAGGACACTGTACTGGTTCACTTCATAGGGAAGGACAACATAGTCTTCCACACGGTAATATGGCCGGCGATGCTCATCGCCCACGGGGATTATATCCTCCCCACGGACGTACCCGCTAACGCCTTCCTCAACCTTCAGGGACGTAAGCTCTCAACCTCCCGCGGTTATGCGATATGGGCCGACGAGCTGGTGGAAGCGGTAGGGCAGGACATAGCCCGCTACGCCGTGGCCCTGTACATACCGGAGAAGGACGACAGCGACTTCAACGTCAGGGACGCATTTACCCGGACGAACGCCGAGCTTGTAGACAACTTCGGAAACTTCGCCCAGCGAGTCCTCTCCTTCATAAACCGGTACATGGGTGGGAGAGTGCCGGAGCCGGGGGAGTTTACCCAGCAGGATAGGGATATACTCAACCTACTTGAGGAAACGGCTAAGAGGTACGAGGACCTCCTCCTCAAATACGAGATAAGGCTGGCCCTTCGGGAGGCCGTCAACCTCGGTGCGGAGGTCAACCGCTACTACGAGCATCAGGCCCCGTGGAAGCTCAGGAAAGAGGACCCGGAGAGGGCAAGGACAGTACTTTACGTCGCCTTTCAGGTTCTGAAGGGCCTGTCGGCCATGTTCTACCCCTTCGTCCCCTCCTCCGTGGAGACCCTATGGGGGTACATGAATATCAGGGATACCTCCTTCTCCTCGCTCGTAAAACCCGATCCCTCACTCGCCGGGCATCCCATAAACGAGAGTAAACCCCTTTACCGGAAGGTGGAGGAGGAGACCATAAAGGCGTGGGAGGAGGAGCTGAAGAAGAGGTACGAGAAGGCGATCGGAAAGGCTACCGATGAAAAGAAAAAGGAGGAGATGCCCCGCATAAAGTACGAGGACTTTGCTAAGGTCAAACTCCGCGTGGCCAAAATCCTTGAGGCCGAGAGGATACCGAATACGGACAAACTCCTGAAACTCACCATAGACCTCGGGGACGAGAAGCGCACCCTCGTTGCCGGTATAGGCCACGTCTACAGACCCGAAGAACTACCGGGTAAGTACATAGTGGTGGTCGCTAACCTGAAGAAGAAGAAACTCCGGGGTGTGGTGTCCGACGGTATGCTTCTGGCCGCCCACGACGAGGAGGGTAACCCCGTCCTGCTCACCGTAGAGAAAGAGGTCCCTCCGGGGAGCGAGGTAAGTTAGGCACCCCGTGCTATAGTCGCACCTATGACTTCACCCGCCCCGGCCGACAGGAGGGCGGAAGCGGCGTGATAGAACGTGTTGCCCGTTGTTATGACGTCGTCCACGAGTACGACCCTCTCGCCGTTTAAACGGTACAGGCATGAGAAGGCACCGGCAACGTTTTTAACCCTCTCGTCGGCGCTCAGGAGGGCCTGGGGTCTCGTGTACCTCCTCCTGAAGATGACCCTCTTAACCGGTACACTTAGTTCCCTGCCCATGAGCTTTGCCAAGAGGACGGTCTGACTGAAACCCCTCTCCCGTACACGGGCGGGGTGTAAGGGCAGGGGGACGACCACATCGGGAGACTCCTCCTTCAGGAGTTCGGCAAGGGACGGGGCAAAGACCTCGGCGATCGCCCGAATACCGCCGTACTTCATCTGCTCTATGGCCTCCCTTACCTTACCACCGTACCTGAAGAGCGAGTACACCCTGAACCCGTAGAAGGTCTTTGGCTCAAGTAGGAGGTTCTTCAGGATATCCTCCCAGCATACCTCACATATACCCTCCTCACTCAAACGTTCCTCACATACCCGACACAGGGGAGGAAAAACGAAGTTGACAAGTGGTTCCCAGAGCGATCTGAGGAACTTCAACTCTCCCCTTTGCTTCTCTCCACCTTAACGACCGTGTGAACGTTCCCTCTGGGGTTCCAATCCCCTATGACGATGAGTTTACGGGGTTTAAGCAGGTTCCACAGAGCATCAAAGACCTCGTTAGTGGCCGCCTCGTGGGATATGTAACGGTTGCGGAACTTGTTCAGCCAGAGCTTAAGGGACTTCAGCTCCACGATGTACTTATCGGGAATGTACTTGATGTAAAAGGTAGCAAAGTCCGGATAACCGGACCTCGGACACAGGCACGTGAACTCCGGAAAGGTTATCTCCACCCAGTAGTCCCTGTCGGGGTAGGGGTTCTCCCACGCCTCCAGTTCGGCCTGCTCTATGGCTATTTCACCGTACTTCTTCTCCCCTTCCATCGCACGGAATTCTACGGGCGACCCTTGAGATAACACCGTTTCACTTAACTACAAACGTAAGCAGGGGGCCTCCTATGATAACTACGATAATCAGGATTATCTGAAGCATAAAGTACCATCTGAGGTTAGTGAGGTATCCGGCCACGTACTCGGCGTTGGTTTCGTTAATCTCTCCCTCTATCTTCTCCCTGAACGATAAAGCGTATTATAAACCGTGGACGTGTCGGATTTCAAGGGAGTATCCTTTACCCCACACACCCGCAGTTCAACCTTAAAATACACTCCTCAAACGGAGAGGTGCCCGAGCGGCCGAAGGGACGCGACTGGAAATCGCGTGTCCCCCTGAACGGGGGACCGAGGGTTCAAATCCCTCCCTCTCCGCTTTCTTCCTTATAATAGCCGCTTTACGGTGGGGTACCCGAGCGGCCAAAGGGGCCGGGCTGTAAACCCGGTGGCGTATGCCTTCGGGGGTTCAAATCCCTCCCCCACCATTTCCGGGGCCGAAAGGCCCTTTTTTTATTGATTAAACCGCCCTGTATGGGTTTTTCCAGTTTCTGCGTGGAGTTGCCCCTACGTAATGAACCGTTTTTCCCTTTCTGCGTGTCTCCACAGGTTTCCCGATCCAAACCTGTTCCCGAAGTTGCGGAGGGATGAGAATCGGCGAATCCCCGGTTTCTTGCCGTCCTTAGAATCCCTGCTTTCATGTCAAGAAGCGTTTACTTCCTTGCGATAATAAGGTTCATCCTCGCCCTGTCCTTCTCCGTGTCCTGGCCCTTCATCCCCCTCTACCTGTCGGACAGGGGACTGTCCCCCTTTGAGGTGGGTATCTTTCTGACCTCCGCCGGTGTGTTCGGTACGTTGATCCGCCCCTTCATGGGTGCCTTCTCGGATAAGGTGGGCAGGGTGAGGCTCATACGGTTTCTACTGTACTTCCGGGCTATAACCCTGTTTATAACCTTCCTTTTCCTCCTCGGGAACGCACCCCTCTGGGGTTTCTTCCTCCTGCTGTTCCTCATCGTTATAGGGTTCTCCTCCTTCATCCCGATAGCCGACTCCTACGTTGCTGAGGCCAGTGACCGCGACAGGAGGGTGGTAGGGTTCGGTCTCATACGGCTGGCCATAAACGGGGGTTTCGCCCTCGGTTCGTTTCTGGCCTCTTTCCTCCTGAAGTACGGCTATCCCCCCCTTTTCCTGCTCTCTGCTGCTCTGGTATTCGTCGCCGCCACCCTATCCCTATTCCTCAGGGAGAATCAGGGTGCGACCCTGCGTCTGGCCCGGAGGATACAGTTCGCTCTTCCCGACCTCCGCTTCGTCCTCTTTGCCGTGGCCTCCATGTCCGTTTTCATACTCTCCTCCCAGCTCATAAACAACTTCAGCATATACGCCAACCGCTTCTTGGACGTTGAGAAGCACATGATAGCCTACCTGTTCACCTTAAACGGCGTCCTCATACTCCTCTTCCAGATACCGGCCACCGCCCTGTCCCGACGGATAGGGTACGTCCCATCGGTCCTCTTCGGGGTCGTGGGCTGGGCCATCGCCTTCGCCGTAACCTTTCTGGCGGGGTCCTACCCCCACCTTGTGGTAGCGGTCGTCTTTATGACCCTGTCGGAGATAGTCGTGGTCCCGGTTATCATAGCATCGGCCTCCAACAGGGCGCCTGAAGGCCGGATGGGGGCGTACATGGGCTTCTGGAGTACGTTTCAGGGACTCGGCTACACCCTCGGCCCCGCCTGGGGAGGTTTCCTGTTGGATACGTTTAACCGGGGGGCGTGGCTCGTTATGTCAGTCCAGTCCGTACTTACGGGAGTGGCGCTGACTCTCCTCAAAGACCGTAAGTAAACGGCCTTCCGACAGTACAATAGTTGACTATGGAGACCTTAACAAAAAGCGCCTACGAGGAGTTGATTGAAGAGGTCAGACGGGTACATCACATAACGTCGGTCCGTAGCCTCCTCGGATGGGATCAGAGGACCCACATGCCCCGAAAGGCCGTGAAGTTCAGGGCCATGCAGTACGCAGCCCTCACGGAGTACGCCTACAACTTCATAACCTCGGACAGGTTCGTTTCCCTGCTTGAGAGGGCGGAGAGCGAAGGGTACGCGGAAGGAAGCAGAGAAAGTATGAACCTGTACTGGTTGAGGAGGACCTACGAAAAGACCGTAAAGGTGCCGCTGGATCTTACCCTCAGGCTGATAAGGAAGACTACGGAAACTGAAGTGATCTGGAGGGAAGCGAAGGCCAAAGATAGGCCGGACCTCGTACTTCCCCACCTGAAGGAGATTGTGGAACTGGAGAGGGAGAAGGCCGCTTACCTCGGATACGAATCCGAGCCGTACGATGCCCTCTTAGACGGCTACGAGCCGGGCCTGAAAGCGGAACACGTGGAAAGGACCTTCTCCCTCCTCAAGGAGGAGACGGTCAAACTCCTGAACAGGGTAAAGGAGGCGAGGGAGTCCGGGAGGGTTCCAGAGACGATAAGGGGACGTTTCCCGGTGGAGGACCAGAGGAGGTTTCACCTCTTCCTTCTCAGGAGCATCGGGTACGACCTTGAGGCCGGAAGGTTAGACGAGACCACCCACCCCTTTGCCGTACGAATAACTCCCGGAGACGTACGCATCACCACCCGCTACAAGGAGGACGACGTAACGGACGGCATATTCTCAACGCTCCACGAGATGGGACACGCCCTGTACGAGATGGGCGTTCCGGAGGAGTGGTTCGGTGAGCCTGTAGGTAGTACCTCATCGCTATCCGTCCACGAGTCCCAGTCCCGCTTCTGGGAGAACGTCATCGGCAGGAGTCCGGAGTTCTGGGAGAGGTTCTACCCCTACCTTCAGGCCTTCTTCCCGTCCCTCTATGACGTTTCCGTGGAGGGCTTCCTGTTCGCCGTTAACGATATGAAACCCTCCTTCATAAGGATAGAGGCGGACGAGCTGACGTACAACCTGCATATCATCCTCCGCTTTGAGCTGGAGAGGGACCTGATAAACGGCCGCTTAAACGTTGAGGACCTGCCGGAGGCATGGAACCAAAAGTTCAGGGAGATGTTCGGCATAACCCCGCCCACTTACCGGCAGGGCTTCCTTCAGGACATACACTGGTTCTCCGGAAGTTTCGGCTACTTCCCGACGTACGCCTTCGGGAACGTTATTGCCGCCCAGATAAGAAACAGCATGGGGAAAGACGTGGACATACCCTCCGCCGTACGCTCCGGCGACTTCGGGGTGATACTCGGATGGCTCAGGGAGAAGATACACAGGCACGGTTCCCTCTACCGGCCCATGGATCTGGTACGGAGGGCCACGGGTGAAGATCCCAACCCCGCATACCTCGTGGATTACCTGAGAGAGAAGGTGGAGCGGTTCTACGGCTGACACCTACCGGGACACCTTTCCCCTATATAATATACTCCTCACTGCGGGGTGGTGTAATTGGTAACACGCCTGACTCTGGATCAGGTGATCGGGGTTCGAGTCCCTGCCCCGCAGTTTTTTTTATTTGTGGCCCATCGGCCCTCAACCGTATAATCCCATGCGTCTTAAGATGAGGAGAATTTTTCTGTTCCTTCTGTTCGTGGGAGCGGTGGGGGTATACGGATGCGGTAAAAACGAAATTACGCTCTGGTACTACTTCGGAGAGATCCACGACTACCACTTCCGGAACCTTCTGAACCGCCTCTGGAAGCAGGTTCCCTTTTCGGTTATTCCCAGAAAGTTCAACTCCATACGGGAACTGGAAGACTCCCTTCTTAAGTCCCCTACAACACCCGATATTGCCCTTACGTACCCGTCAACTATTAAGGACCTCTACAAGTCCGGGCGCATAGCTCCGGTGGATACGGGGGAGGTACAACCTTTACTTGAAGGTTACTGTGAATTTGAAGGCAAAAAGTACTGCTGGCCAGTGTTTAAAAGTTTTGTCGGTTTTTACCTGAACGTTCCCCTCGCCCTGGAGGTGGGCATGGACACGGTCTTTAAACTTGATGACCTCCTGAATCTTCAGACGGAGTACGTCGTCCTCGGCATGTACGTATCGGCCACGCTTTACACCGCCTTCACCTTCGTGTACGCCTCCGAGGGTATGCCCCTGAAGGACGCTTGTGTTAAGGCGGGGGAGTTTTACTACGAGATATTGCATCGTCCGTACGTCAGGCTCTACCCCTCGCCCATACGGGCGCAGGAGGACATGATACTGGAGAGGATTGTTTTCCTCCCCGGCACGAGCGCCTACGCTCCGTACATTGAGAGGGAGGGTATAGCCCTGAAGTTCGTACCCCTGATAAACCGTAAGGGCGAGAAGGTACTCTTCCTCTCCGGCCCGGATCTCGTCCTGCTCAAGGACGGGGACCGCGATATGGCCACGCAGTTCGTTAAGGTCCTGTACAACAACCTCAAGAAAGACACGGTATGGAGGAGGTTCGGTTATATCCCCGCCGTTCAGTTGAAGGAAAAGAACCTGTACCACGATATGAACGTGGACGTCCCCCGTCAGGACCTGAGGAAACTGATAAGGAGCTTTATAGGGGCGGACTCCCTTGACACGTCGGCGGTGGAGAAGGTATGCTCTAAGTTCAGGGAGATAGACTGATGCCCACCCTCCTCACCCTGCACCTCCTCGGAAGGGACGTGATCGTAATGCTCCCGCCGGATAGCCTGAGGAAGGGATACTTCCTGTTCCTCCACGGGTCTCTACTCTCTCCACGGGATTACACCCGCTACCTTGAGATCGTGGCCAGAGACGGATACGTGGTGGTCGCTCCCGCGTACAACATGCACGTTTTCGCGGATGCGGAGAGGTACGGGAGTGAGGCCATTGCTATTCTGGATTCGGTAAGGGCGATCTACGGGGATGGGGAAGCCTGCGTCGGTGGCCACTCTATGGGAGCATATATAGGTCTTAAAATTTACGAACGTTTCAAATGTGCCGTATTCCTCTCCCTTTACCTTCCGTTTGGAAGTGTGGACAGCATCCGTATTCCCGTCCTCCTCTTCTCCGGTGGCCGGGACGTCCTGACTCCCTACCCGTTCCATCAGAGGCCGCTCTTTGAGAGGGCGACATCCGACAGGGCTATGGTACTGATACCGGAGGCCACCCACAACGCCTACCTGAACGGACCCGTCTGGGGGGACTTCATGGCGGGATGGCCACCGTTTGGTCAGAAAAGATTTTACGACCATATCGGAAAGGCGACGGTCAGGTTCCTGAACGGGTACCTCACCTCCCGAGGACGACCTCGTGCCACGGGACGTTGATGTTCGGCCTGTGGGTAGAGGACAGGAACACCTGCCCCTTCAGGCTCCGCACCACACCCTCAACCCCCTCCCTATCCAGATAGACGAAGGGTTCGTCTAAAACCATAACCGGGGAATCCTGCAGTTTCTCCTCAAGCAGATCCCGGACGAACATGACTATGCCGAGGTGTATGCGCCTCTTCTGTCCCTCGGAGGCGAAGTAGCGGACGGGTTTACCGTCAAGCAGTATCTCAAACCTGTCCCTGTGGGGGCCGTACAGGGCCTTCCGGCTCCTTAACTCATCCTTTCCCTTCTCCACTATCTCCACCCCCCTTCTGACGCTCGGAACGTACACGATCTTCGCCCCGGAAGGCACGAAAGCGTACCGTATGCCCCGGTTCAACCGAAGGACAAACTCCTCCCGTCTTCTTACGATGTAATCGGCATGCTCCACCATAGCCCGGTTGATGGGTGTGGGGTCAACCCCGCTCTTCAGGAGCATCCTCTTTTCAAGTAGCAACTTCCTGTAATGCACCAGATGGGCGTAATACCCGGCATCAATGAGGGAAAGCGCCCAGTCAAAGAACTTACGCCTCTCCATCGGGGGCCCATCCATGAAGGCGTGTTCCCTTGAACTGAAGGAGAGGACGACGAAGGTGTTGAAGACGTCCTGATAGGTACGGAGTAATCTGCCGTCCTTTTTGAAGACCTTCTTCACGGTGTTACCCCTGTTGTCCACCTCAACGTAGGCCGTGAGGGTTATGGGGGTTCCGAGCCTTACGACGTTCCCCTCAAGGAAGAAGTGGGATTCCCCCCAACGGACGAGGGCGTAATCCCTCACCCCGCGGAAGGATCTGGGAACGGACAGATAGGCTATGGCCTCAAGGAGGGAGGTCTTACCGGCACCGTTGGGACCGAGGACGAGGTTTATACCACCACCGAAAGCGTACGTACCCGAAAGGTTCCGGAAGTTCACGACCTTCAGGCGGTTTATACGTATGGTTGACCTCCTTTAGGGAGTTTATTCTACGGTCGTGTTTAGAATCCCCCTTCCGATGCAGGATAAACGCAGGATAGAGCGGATGTTCTCCCGTATGCGACTTTACGAGGCGAGGAACGTCATATTCTCCTTTGGCCAGAACCTGATATGGCGCCGCTACCTCATAAGGGAGGTGGAGGGCCGGCTATTGGACGTGGCCACGGGTGAAGGGAACGTCCTCAAGCTCTACCGCTCCGGCATGGGTGTTGGGGTGGACATAGCCGAGGGAATGCTGAAGAGGGCGCCGAAGGGGCTGTTGCTCGTTAGGGGGGATGCCGAGAATCTGCCCATAAGGTCGTCGTCGTTTGACACGGTCAGTATAGCCTTCGGTCTGAGGAACGTACCCGATAAGGTGGCCGCCCTCAGGGAGTTCAACCGGGTGCTGAGGCCGGGGGGTAAGGTCCTCATCCTTGAAATGAAGATAGGGGACAGGTTCGCATCGTGGTTCGCCCTCCCTTACGTGGCCTTAGTTATGCCGATGCTTTCCCCACTTTTCGGAGGGGATATAGGGGACTACCTTTACCTCTTCAGGAGCATACTGGACTTCCCCGGGTACGATGAAATGAAAGGCCTGTTTGAGGAGAACGGCTTCAGGATGGAGAAGGCCTACTACTTCCACGTAGGTTCCACGTACCTTTTTGTGGGCAGGAAGGTTTCAGGCCTATAATAGCCCTGTATGGCACTACTAATTCTTACGGTCTCGGTATCCGGAGGGGACACCACAGGGTGGTGGGATCCGGCCGACGTCTGCCTCGTAGCCTACGGGGACGCCGAGAGGTCCGTTGATCGCAGAATGTGGTTAGCCGCAGGGGCGATCGCCTCGCTGGCAACGGGTATTACGGGAGGACCTGCCGTTGTCGTCCTTGCGTATCTCAATAATGCGAGGGTTCCCCTCACTAAGTGGAAGGAACTGGAGAGCAAATCTCCGGAATACCGTATGGTCTACTCACGGTGCTACGAGGATAAAATACGGGAAATTAGAGTCAAAAGTTCAGCCGTTGGGTGTGCGGTAGGCAGTTTGCTTTTCCCACTCGTCTACCTGATCGGAATCTCCCCCTTCCTGATCGTGTACTAGTGCGTGTTGTCAGTACCGGTCCAATTACGGCCTTTTAATAGGGGCTTGATGAGAAGGTACCTTCTCCTCTTCCTCTTTTATGCCGCCTTCAGCCTCCTGTACGCCGGAGTTGAGGGGTTATCCCTATCCATCCTGCCCGTAATCCTGAGGGTACTCCTCGGAAGTACGGAGGGCGCCCCCCTTATACCCGCCTTAAAGGCTCTGCGACCCCTTCAGGATTGGCTTCAGGCCCACGTCCTGCTTGACGACAAGTACGAGGCCCTTCGCAACCTCTCCTTCTTCGTCGCCGCCATCTTCCTTGGCAAGATGTTCGTAAACTCGGCCAAAAAACTCTCCATTCTCGCTCTCATGGAGATGGTCGCCAGGGACCTGAGGGAGAGGACCTTCGCCGCCGTTATGAGGACGGATCTGTCGTCCCTCGGAGGCGTCAGGGTGGGGGATCTGGTCTCCCGTCTGACCGGTGAGGTCAACTACATAAAGCTGGCCGTAAGGGACGGTATAGGTAACCTCCTCGGGGAGGGGTTTAACCTCATAGTGTTCGCCGGCCTTGCTCTCACGTCCGCCCCCGTACTCAGCGTATTCGCGTGGGGAATACTCCTTGTAGCCTCCCTCCTCGGATGGGTGGTCTCCCGTGTGGTTAAGAGGCGTTCTGTCAAGGCTCTCTCCTCCCTCGGAGACTTTTCGGCGTACCTGTCCAGAAGTTTTGAGGGGATAAAGGTGATAAAGTCCCTCAACGCCGTGGAAGGCGTCCTGAGAAGATTCGCCGAGTACTCCCGGCGGTTGTACCTTCAGTTCGTTAAGCTGGAGTTTTCGGCCGCCCTCGCCCCTATCCTGTCCGAAACTCTGGTCGGTCTGAGCGCCGCCCTGATATTATTCCTCGCCGGCTACTTTATATTTAAGGCCAGAGTTGTGGGACCGGATGCCTTCATCGTGTTCCTCGCCGCCTCCCTTTCCATGATCCGACCCCTCAAACTCATCTTCCAGAGCATAGCCTACATAAACACCGCCCGATCCTCCTACGAGAGGCTGAAAGAGCTGATGAGCCTTCCAGAAGAGAGGTGGGGTAACCTTGATCCACGGGGGTGGAAGTCTCTGGAACTGGTGGACGTTAAGGTAAGGTACGGAGATAACGTCGTGCTTGACGTCCCCTACCTGCGAATAAACAGAGGGGAACGGATAGCAGTAATAGGAAGGTCCGGAGCCGGAAAGAGTACCCTCCTTGACGTGATAGCCGGTTTCGTAAGGCCGAACGAGGGAAAGGTGCTTCTGGACGGAAGGAGCCTCTACGACTACGATCTCCACCTGTGGCGGGAAGTTGTAGGATACCTCCCGCAGGAGGTGTACGTTTTTGACAGCACCCTCCGGGAGAACCTCGGAACGGACCCCGGGGACCTTTTAAACGCTCTGAACCTCTCGTATCTTAAGTCCCGCTTAGACGATGAGGTAGTGAACCTCAAGGATACCCTATCGGGCGGGGAGAAACAGCGGATAGGCATAATAAGGGTACTGTCCCGAAAACCATCTCTCCTGCTCATGGATGAGCCAACGAGTGCCCTTGACGCCGGGAGTGAGGCCGCACTGCGGGAGATAATCTCCGGGATGGAAGACATCACGTTAATCGTGGTGGCTCACAAGAGGAGTACGGCCATGTGGGGTAACAGGGTCGTGGTTATGGAGAACGGGAAGGTAGTGTGCGACGGCACGCACGAAGAACTAAAAACTACATGCCCCGCCTATATCGTACTCATGGAGTACGAGACTTTCCCCACCTAAGGGGAAACCGTGGGAATCATATCGAGCAGATAGCGGTGGAATATATCGTCCCCCGAAAGCTCCGGGTGAAAGGTAAGTCCTATAACGTTGCCCTGTTTTACTCCCACCACCTCACCGTCTTTAAGGGTGGCGATCACGTCTACCCCATCCCCGACCTCAACTATACGGGGCGCCCTTATAAAAACGCCGGTTATCTCCGCCTCTTTACCCTCAAGGTAAACCTTAACGGGAGCCTCAAAGCTGTCCTTCTGCCTTCCGTAGGCGTTCCTCTTTACCTTGACGTTCAGGCGGCCGAGGGTAAGACCGGGATGGTGATCCACGACCTCCGAGGCCAGCACTATCAGACCCGCACACGTACCGAGCAGGGGTTTGTTCCACGCACTAAGGGGTTCCTCAAGGTTGTACCGCTTTATTATCCGGGCGAAGTGGGTACTCTCGCCACCGGGAAGGACGAGGGCGTCCACCAATTCCAGATGTTCGGGCATCTTGACCAGAATGGTATCCACACCGAGGGAACGGAAGATACGGGCATGCTCCTCGTAATCACCCTGAAAACCGAGAATTCCAACTTTCATAAGGGAGAAGAGCCCGCGGGCGGACTTGAACCGCCGACCTCGTCCTTACCAAGGACGCGCTCTGACCGCCTGAGCTACGCGGGCGTAAGTCGGGGCGCCGGGATTTGAACCCGGGACCTCTTCCACCCCAAGGAAGCGCGCTAACCAGGCTGCGCTACGCCCCGATCCCTTTGAGGTGGGTATTATAACGTTGAACCGTGGGTGTATGCAGGCTACCTTTCACAGCGGAGTGCCTTCTTTACGGCCGGGGAACCGGTCATATCGCAGGGCGTTGCTCCTCCCCGGTTTCTGAGGTCGGGCTTCGCCCCCTTGGATATGAGGTAGTTTACTATCTCGTCGTACCCGACGACTGCGGCGTAGTGCAGGGGAGTATTTCCGTCCTCGTCGGCGACGTTGGGGTCGGCTCCCGCCTCTACCAGGGCCTTAACTATGGGGAGATGACCGTTCAGAACGGCCATATGTAGGGGAGTTCTACCCCTACTATCCTTCACGTTAACGTCCACACCGGCCTTCAAGAGGTAAAGGACAACGTCCCTTTTGCCGTTCAGGGCCGCCACGTGGAGGGGAGTCTCTCCGCTCTTTCCCCTGTAGGTCAGGTTTGATGGGGACTCGTTTATCCAGCACTTGAGAGCCTTCAGGTCCCCCGATGCGGCGGCGTCAAGGGGATCCCCGTGGGGACACGCTGTAAGCAACGCTAAAAACATAGCGAAGGTATTCTACGGCATGGGTTCGCATCCCTGTATCCGGATCTCATAATTCAACGGGTGTTCCTGCTTTCGGCTTTTATTCCAAGCGTACCCAGAAATGCGGGTGTTGTACTCTCGTTTATAGCGGTGTCGTAGAATCGCTCCAGCCGTACAAACGGACCGAGCGTTACGTCTTCACCGATGCGCCATTCAAGGGAGAGTGCGAATTCGGGTCTTATCCCATCTCTGAAAACGTCCAGTCTTATAAACGTTTTGAGAAACCTTCTCCTGAACCCACCCCCCACACTACCGAACGTATCCGTTAACTTCACCCTTTCAACATCGCCCCGGTAGGTCCTGTCGTACCTTATGGGGTAGAGGTCCACGTACAGGCTCAGGCTGTCCAGAAAGGCGTACAGCCGGGGACCGGAGAGGATTAGTGTCCTGCGAAGGGCGTCCACGTCGTGTTTGCACCTGTGAACGTAGGCGATGGCAAATCTCTGGAAACGGTAGATTACCCCCTCCGAGAAGTAAATACTCCGGGGTCTAAAAAATATCGGACTGTAAGGGTCGGCCACAAACTCCATTCTGGCCATAAAACTCAGCCCTCCGATTATCCGGACCTCTCCCCCGAACATCGCATTCCACATGTGATCCCTGTCCCTGAGAGGGTAGAATGAGAAGGACATAAAGAACCGGGCCTTTTCGTTCAGGGCCATGGGTACATACCCCCTATCTGGAAAGGAGAATGCAGTTAAGAAAAGGTACACACGGTATTTTAAACCGGCCTTCGGGTAAAAAATTGACGGGGAACCGTGGGGTATTGAAAATTTTTTCATTCAACACCTTATATCTGTTTAGAATCTGATAGATTTGCCGATAACTCACACCCGCCCGACACGTGTATGGCACACCGGGAAGTGTGGAGGCTTTCATGTGCCGTCCTGATCTGCTTTTACGGACGTTGCGGAGGATGGATCTGGAGAGGATACGGTTTTATATTAAGGTTGAAGGGAAAGGACTGTTAATTTACCTCTCCACCTCCTGCGTCGGCTACGACGTCTATTCCGCCATGGCCGCCGATGGAAAGGAGAAGCGTGGTTATCTTCCGGCTGGCAGATACGGGTACTCCCTGAAGCTGTCCAAAGGAGCATACCTGCTAAAGGTAAGGGTCGGGGATAGGGTGAAGGAGATCAGGGGAACGCCCCGGTAGAAGGTTCATCGTTTCCGGTATGCATTTCGGCAATATACCGTCGTATATCGCCCCTCTATAATAGCATCTTATGTACAACCGCAGGAAAGGGTTCGTGAAATGGGCCTTCGGTGGAAAGTACAACCTTGAGGCTTATCTGTTTTTGATACACCGTATAACGGGTATAGCACTCGCCCTCTACCTTCCTGTCCACATAATAGTTACGAGTATGAGGATCTTCGGACCGGAGAGCTGGAAGGCCATAATGGAAACGGTAGCCCACAGTCCGATATCTGCCTTCGGTGAGTGGCTTCTGGTCGTTGCGGTGGCAATTCACGCCCTCAACGGGATGAGACTCATACTGACCGAGCTGGGTATGTTCATAGGCCGTCCCTCAAGGCCCGCCTACCCGTACAGGAACTCCATAGACCGGCAGAGGGTCCTCAGCTGGACGGTTATGGTACTCAGTGCCGTGTTCATCATCTGGAGCGTGGTGGCCTTCAGTCCAAGGTTCTTCCACTGATGCGCCTGTTTCTGGCCGTAGAGGTCGGTGAGGAGGTGAGGGAGGAGCTGGGAAAGTTAGGGAGTGACCTCCGTAATAGATGGCCCCACCTCAGGGTCGTTCCTCCGAAGAATCTCCATATAACTTTGCGGTTCTTCGGGGATGTGGGAGAGGAGGTTCTGAACGTCATAAAGGGGCGACTCCACGGCCAACAACTGGGCAAAGGTTTTACCCTCAGGCTCGGCAAGGTCGGAGGATTTCCGAGCAGGTTCGGCGCCCGTGTGGTATGGGTCGGTCTGAAAGACGACAGCAGACTGGCAGCTCTCAGCGACCGCATAGACTCCCTCCTTGGAGACGATCCCGTCCCTCCGAGGGACAAACCCTTCGTCGCCCACATTACGGTGGCGAGGAGCAGGCGTCCGGTGAACGTGGAGAGGTTTTCGGTTAAACCCGTTGAATTCAGGGTAAACCGGGTGGTACTCTACAGAAGTATACTCGCAAAACCCAACGCCATCTACGAACCTCTGGAGTACTTCTACCTTGGTGATACTTGATACGGTGGTGGTACTCACGTCCCTCCTGTGGAGGGATGTGGTATGGAAGTACTCGTTCTACGCCGCACCGGGAGACACCCTCCTCGTAGAGGTCAGGTCGGATAAAAGTCTGGATGCCGTTTATTTCGGTGAGTTTGGAAAGGATCCCATACTATCGGAGATATACACGGATAGCGTTTCATGGAGACACATGAGCGATACGATACGACCTTATACGATAGAGGTACACAAGAGGGCGTTTTACGCGAAGGTGAAGGTCAACGTAAAGGTTGAACGCCGTCCCCTACCCCACTGGCGGAACTTCAACACCCGCCTGAAGATCGTGAAGGTGAAAGTACCCTATCGGGACACCCTCTGGGATACGGTCTACTCTCAGATAGACCGATGGGAGGTCTTCATGCCCCCAAAGAGCGACATCTTCTTCTCCAACATGTACGGCAAATCGCCGGTCTTTCAACTTAGGGGACCTACAGCCGGTATCCTCGTATTCCTCGCGCCCCTGAGCGTGGACGACTCCCTCCGCTTTAAGTACGGTGAGACCTATCTGGAGAACCCTTTTTACCGCAAGGAGGTTTGCAGGATATTTCGGTACGGCCACCTTGACGCCTACGTGGTTGATTACGAGGCCTACCAGGATGCGAAGGCCGGGTACGATTTCAGGCCTATAGAACGGTTTCTCGGGGTTGAGATCGGGTGCTTTACCGTGGATGTACCTTCTGGAACCTACGCCCTTATTCTGAAAAACAACGCCAGTAAGACGAAGAACGTGGTAGTCCGCCTCTTAAATCGCAGGCTCATTCCCATAGTGGTTACGCGGTACAGGGTGATAGAGAAGCCGAGCCGTTAGATGTACGTCCTCTGGGTCTTCTCCCACGGCGCACCCGTGGTGTCCGTAGACTGGGGAAAGCGGGCGATGGTCACCGTAAGCATGGACGGGCGGGCGTACGTGTGGTCCGATACGGGCGCCCAGAAGAAGACGGAGTTCCCTCTCGGTATAGTCAACCCGAAGGTGGTGAGGCTCACGGGTTCCGGTAGCCGTATGGCCGTGGGAGGGAGCGCGACGGTCGTGTACACAGTGGCGGGGACGAAGGTGTACGCGTACAGGAACACCTCATCAACCAACGACCTCGTATGGCTTCCCGATGGCAGGATCCTCGCCGTTCAAAATAAAGGTCTGCTCCTGATAAGGCCCGCGGACGATAGCGTGGTTGAGATTAAGAACCCGCGGGGATGCGCTTTTACCTCCGTGGCGGCCTCCCCGGACGGAAAGAGGTTCGCGACCGGTACGTGCGACGGGTACGTGGACGTGTGGTTTACGGACACCCTCGTGCCTTACAAAAGCTTCCACTTCACATCGCCCGTGGTTGACGTGTTCTGGACGAGGGACGACCGCAACCTCGTCGTGGCCACTGACGAGGGCATATACTTCTACTCCACGGCCGGGTGGAAACTGCTCGGCAGTATATTGGAAGGTACGTACGGCGTAAAGTTCGTATCCGTATCGTACGACGGCCGCTTCGTTATCTACGGCGGTGAGGACAAGGTACCGCGGCTGTACGACAGGAAACGGAACGTCATTTACGAGGGTCAACCCTTCTTCCACTGGATAATGGCCGGAGACTGGGAGGAGGCGGGTTTCCGCTTCGTAATGGTGGACGCCGACGGCCACGCCCGCGTTATGAGCCTTAAGCCGGAGTATCTGAGGTAATCGCACCTACCTGAATACGTCCCACCCCCTGTAAACGAATCCCGTCAGGACCTGTGTCAGGATGGCGCCCCTCCTCATCTTCTCCTCGGCGTCCCTCCTTGAGAAGATCCCACCCACGCCCACGACAGGGAGGTCGGATATAGCCTTCCACTCTTCAATACGCCTCGTGGAGATCGGAAAGAGGGGCCTGCCGCTCAGACCTCCCCCTTCAACCTTGAGGGTGTTCGTGAGGATCACACCGTCTATATCGTTCCTCTCGCACAGGCGGGCTATCTCCTCCATATCCTCCCCCTCTATCTCCGGGGCCAGTTTGAGGAGCAGGGGTTTGCGGGGTCTCTTACTTCTCCTCCACCTGTAGATCTCGCCAAGGAGACGGGAGAGGTTCTCGCCCCTCTGCAGGTCCCTCAGGCCAACGGTGTTGGGAGAGCTGACGTTGACAACGAAGTAGTCCCCGACGTCGTAAAGGTAATCAAGTACGGCCACGTAGTCTTCGTACGCCCTATCGTTAGGCGTGTCTTTATTTTTACCCGCGTTTATCCCTATCGGAACCACGTGAGGGTCCCTGAGCAACCTTTCCCTGACCCGCTCCATACCGTCGTTGTTGAACCCCATCCGGTTCACTATGGCCTCCTTTTCGGGTATACGGAAGAGGCGGGGTTTCGGGTTACCCGGCTGAGGTCTGGGCGTGACCGTCCCTATCTCCACGAAACCGAAACCGAAGGCCGACCACAGACTACCCACATAGGCGTTCTTATCCAGTCCCGCCGCCAATCCTACGGATCCGTCAAACTCCATACCGAAGGCCTTTGTACGGGCCGACTTCCTTCCCCGGGCGAGGAGGCGGAGTACGGGTCTTAGGGCGGATAGACCGTGCAGGGTGAGATCGTGGGCCAGTTCCGGATCAAGGCGGAAGAGCAGAGATCTTATGAGGAAGTACATCACAGGCGGAGTAGCGGTTTTACCCCGGGAGGTACGTCCCCCTCGTTTCTGACTTCCACAGGAGCGTTCCCCCTGTAAATTCCCTCTTCCGGGGTATTCCACGGAGGCTGGAGCATCGCAACCAACAGGGAGGCGATCCCCTGACGCACGGATTCGGGCACTTTCACAGCACTCCCGACGTAAACTTTTATATTCCTCGGAACCCTGTGGTCGTCCGGATATTTTCTCCTCAGGGCCTCCCGAACGCTCCTTTCAAGATCCGCCCTAACTGCACCTACGTACAGTAAAATGCCCCCGATGACGAGGGCGAAGACGTCCCCATCCTCTCCGGATCCGAGTTTCTTCAATCCTCCAAGGTTTCTCCAGCGTACTCTTATCCTCCTCTTTTTCCTGAGGTTAAGACCGGCGAATACCGCCGCAGATCCGACTACCGCAGACAGGAGAAATAGGCCGAGATAAGTCGCGAACTTTTCCTTATCCTTCACTGCCGATATTTTAAACCGGGAGAGGGGATTTCCCTGAGGGATCTTGTGGTGTCCTCTGCAAAATAGCCCGATATTTGGCGGATAGTGAGACTAAGATGCCGTTTCACTGCCGTCCATCTTCACCCCATGAGCCTACATCACCTCCTGCCGATAAACCCACACTTTATCTTCCCCGTCCTGCACATCTCCATAACCTGATGATAGGGGGTGTTCTCCAGAGTTATAGAGGTGATTCCCCACCTCCTATTCGTTTTTAAAAAACTTACCGGGCCCGCAAAGCACCGTTTGCCTTCACACCCGGGACATGCGGAAGTGCTCAAAAATTCCCCTATCTCCTGCCTTCTCCCGGAAGAGGTCGTAAAAGAGCTCCCCATTACTTTACGCCGTATCTTATAGAAATGTTTTTCTTGCACCAACACGTCGGGATAAGACCGCTCCATTCCCTTTAAGCGTACGGTTTTCTTCATAAAGGGGGAGAGATTATGCCCTTTCTCAACCGCAATAGAAAGTTTCTCCCAGTATCCACAGAAGCCCTGATTTGACGTTGCTATCAAAAAAATTAGCATAACACCGATTGTAAGGCCGACTCACATCATTAGCAGGTACCAGAGGACATCGTCCCCGTTCCACGGAGGTTCCGGGGTCTCCCCCTCCCATACGGACGTATCTCCGACTATGAGGGTTCTGCTTACGCACTTTCCAAGCGTAAATACCTTTATCCGTTCATTACTCCCGGGTCTGCTACCACTAAGAGGGCAGACCATCACGCTAAGGAAACCGTTCCCGTACAGGGGCGAGAGATCAAAGGTATAGCGTGTACTGTCAAGGAGTACCAGTTCGTCTTTCCGCGTCATCATGGTAAAGGCGTAGATCCTCAGAACGTACATATCCGAAGTCCCCTCCCACTTGACCGTTATATTGTCCCAGTCGGGGAGGTTGGATACAGGCTCTATAAGTTCTACTTCTCCGGGGACCTTAAGCGCCTTTATCATCCGGTGAACCTTCAGACTTACCTCCGAAACTTCCTGCCCCACGTCGGTTTCCAGAACGGCCACCTCTTTCGGATCCATCACGTAGGATGCCGTACTACCATCGTAAACACCGAAATGCACCTTTTTAACGAAGTGAAAATCGCTCCTACCGTAATCACCGAGCAGCGATATTTTTAGAACCTTTACTGCCGTATCCGGGAGTACGGCCGACAACCCCTTCCCGTCGTGAGAGATCACCACGACCACCTTCTCGTACGGCGGGGGTGCCTTCCTGAGGAAGGGTAGCGAGCAGGACGTCAGGATGAGGCTAAACAGTGGAATATACCGCATCCCTTATCCTCCGGGCGGCCTCCTCAGGGTCTCTGGCCTTTAAAACGGCGCTTACGACCGCCACACCGTACGCCCCTGCCCTTACGAGTTCTCCGGCCCTCGTCTCGTCTATACCCCCTATCACGTAAAAGGGAATACGAAGGACCCGTGCGGCCTCCCTTATGAGGTCTATGGAAGTTACGTCCTTGTCGGGTTTGGTCGGCGATGGGTACGGCGACGAAAAGGCGACGTAATCGGCCCCCGCCTCCTGCATCCGCAGGGCCATGGTAAGGGATCCGTAACACGAAACCCCCACGATCTTATCCTCCCCGAGGACATTCCTCGCCTTCTCGTAAGGCACGTCCCCGGCACCCACGTGGACGCCGTCGTAATTCACGGCTATGTCCACGTAGTCGTTAATAATAAACGGAATACCAAAATCCTTTGATATGGGGTACACGGTGTCAGCAACGCTAACGATCGTCCCCCTGTCCCACCTCTTACTCCGCAGTTGCAGCACATCTGCACCACCCCTCAATACTTTAAAGGTCAAATCTTTAACATCCTCCGGTGTAATGTACGAGTCATCCAGTATAACGTAAAATCTTCCAAGCATTCAGAGAAAAGATTATACAACCGCTTAAGGGAACTCTTCAATATCTTCGGAGAAAAACCGGAGCAGGATGTTTAAAGCGTATCTATCTTTCGCCTTTACAATTTTTTTCACATGGCTGACCTTCATCAGAATCTGGTTCCGACCGTCCCCTATCTGAGGCCGGGGAAGAGGCACGCGGACGTGCTCTCATCCGAAATTGAACAGACCGGAAAGAAAGTGGGTGTACTTATACCCGCACTTTACACGGACTTCTCCACGGAGGAGATGGTTTACATCCTCGGGACACTGGCCAGCACTGAAGGTATACACAGGGTCTATATAGTTCTGGATAGGGCGACCCACGATGAGTTTAAGACGGCCATAAGAATAGCTCAGGATATACTCCGGGGCAAGGGGACGGTTATATGGAACGACAACCCTTATCTAAGGGAGATAAGGCAGACCATAGGCAGGGAATTTTCCCTCGGAAGGAGGGGGAAAGGTACGGCGGTATGGACGGGGATCGGTTACGTGGTAGGTGAAGGGGAGACCGATATTCTCGTGCTCCACGATGCCGATATAAAGACCTATACGGCCGAAATGCCCCTGCTTCTGGCCTACCCCATAGCCCGTCTAAACTACCGTTTTGCCAAAGGCTTTTACGCCCGATACGGTAAGAGACTCTACGGCAGGGTGGTGAGGCTCTTTTACTTCCCAATAATACGCGCCCTTAAGATAATCTTCGGGTACGACCCCTTCCTTGAGTACATGGGGGACTTCCGCTATCCCCTATCCGGTGAGATGGCGGGCTACGTTGACGTGTTCCAGAAGCTCAGGATCCCGTCCGACTGGGGTATGGAGGTAAGCATACTGGCCGAAGCGTACAGGACGATGCGCATAGGGGACATGGTACAGGTTCAGATAGCCCACAGGTACGACCACAAACACCGTCCGGGGGACGACCTGAGGCGTATGGTGACCGACATCTTTAAAACCTTCCTTGTGGAGCTCTCCTCCCGCGGTGTCATATTCTCCAGCGGTATAGAGAGGACGATAAAGCAGACCTACATAACCACGGCAAAGGACTACGTTGAGACTTACGAGGCCGTGGCCCTCCTTAACGGTCTGGAGTTCAACATACACAGGGAGTTGAGGTACATAGAGCTGTTCTCTGAGTGCATAGACGAGGCTTTTAAGGAGTTCGCCAGCGACACCAACCCGTCCCCGAGGCTTCCCGTATGGGAGAGGGTGGAGTCCGCCCTTCCCGGTACGCTTGAGAAGATCGTGAGCGTGGTGAAGGATAGCCTCGCAGCGGTGAAGTAGAGCCGGCATTCCACGAATATATTGCAACTACTATTGCAACATTCCCCCAAATAGAGGTTTCTCCCTGCGTATAATGTTTTTCTCAAAAAGGAGGTAAAGCATGAGGATTTTTGCACTGGCAATAGCAACAGCCTCTATGGTGGGAGCACCGGTAGTCCTGCAGGCACAGACTACCAAGGCGTGCATGCAGGCAGAAATGGATGCCCAGAAGGACGTTAACGGTACCCTATGGATCGCCGCCGGTTTCTTCTTCGGTCTCCTCGGCATAGGCGCGGCTTATATCATAGAACCTGACCCTCCTATGAGCCGACTGGTAGGCAAGAGCCCGGAATACGTGGCAGCCTATACGGACTGCTACAAGAGAGCCGGTAGAAGCATACAGGTAAACAAGGCTCTGATAGGGTGCGTGGCTAACGCTGTCGTAATCACGGCCTGCTATGGAGCGTACTGCTGCATGGTAGCAGGGGCCGCAGGCGCTGCGGGTGCGACGTACTGACATGATAACGCTTCTGTGTACACTGCCCGACACTCTATGGGTGTCGGGCGCTTTTGTTAAAATCGGACCCGACGGTGAGGTGGCCGGTTACTTTTACATCAAGCCCGGGAATAGCACCGTTCTCAGGGTTGTCCGTCCAGTGAATCAGATACTTTATATGGTACCGGAGACCCTGATAATATACTATCCGGATCATCGTAAACTCTTCAAGATAAGGTCCCGGCACCGCTTCCTTGAGGGGGGAATGGCGTCCTTTACCGTTGAAGAGGAAAACCTGATTAAGGCAGGTTTCATGTTCGTAAAAGAGAGTAAGAGAGGGGATACCCTGTTAAAAACCTACACGCATCCCAACCTGAAAACGACCGTGGAGATAAAAACGTTAAACGGATACCTCGTAAACCTTCATGCCCGTTCATCCAGCGGAGAGATAAAGGTGGAATTCAAGGGCATAAAAGAGGTCTATCCGGGGTACGCCTTCCCGGATACGGTCAGTACCACGTTCCTGACGGGGTCCGGCTCTTCTACGGAAAAGTTCGTTTACTACTCCGTTAGCGTAAAGCCCGATTCGCTCGTGCCGGATTACGTAAAGAGACCGTCCTTTCCCGAAGACGTTGAGGTAATATACAGAGGATGGGACTGATACTGCTTGTGGGCCCACCGGGCTTCGCACCCGACGTTCCCGATCAACCTCAGATAAAGCGGGATATAGGATGGGAAGAGATCTTTTCCCACGATCTACTCAGAAGTACTTACCTTCTGCTATGGAAACTCTATAGAGGAAGCGTTTCCCGGATTCAGGGAGAGGTATGCAACTATCACCCCTCATGCTCGGTGTTCGGTGCTGAAGCCGTATCCCGGTACGGTCTGTTGAGGGGCCTCCTCCTGTCTTCCGATAGACTCCAGAGGTGCCATCCGGAAGCCTACTCTTACGTGAAGTGGTACAGGGGAGTGGTGTTCGTTGAGGGAAGGGGGTACAAAATTTACGATCCCGTGGAGGATTACCGATGATGTTGATACTGAGCGTTGTGGATAGTCTGTTGATGTTCGCGGATAACCTCTACATGGAAGGAGACCCCTACAGAGCAATTCTGGAGTATAAGAGGGTACTCTATACCCTCCGTACAGAGGGGCGTGATACGGGAAAACTCTACTCCAGAGTCCTTTCAAAGGTGGTTGAGACCTACATATCGTTAGGAGATCCCGCGGGTGGCATGAGGGCGATGGAGTACTGGGGCGTGAGAAACGATCCGAATTACAGGAAGATCCTTGGCACCTTGCTCTTCGTATCCGGGGAATACGGTAAAGCCAGACGTCTATGGGAGGGAGATGACACCCTTGAAGCCGTGGCGGGTGCTATGCTCGGGGATAGGGAGGCTTACAGAATTCTGGGCAAGCCGAGGGGTCTGAAATCGCCCATCCTCGCTGCTACCCTTTCAGCGGTAGTCCCGGGCCTCGGAAAGATTTACGCCGGTAGACTGTACGACGGCCTCTACTCTCTGGCGATAAACGCCTCCCTTTCTCTCGGTCTGTACTTCGCCGTAAAGGATGGGAGCCGGGTGAGAACCGCCGTGTACGGGGTCGCTCTAACTTACTTCTGGACCGGGAACGTTTACGGCTCCTACGTAACGGTTAAGAAAATGAACGAGAGCATAACGCTGGAGTACGTTAGCCGATGGTTGCCTTTATTCTGACCTCTCTGGGGGACGCCCTCCTATCTGAGGGGGATCTGTTCAACGCCATAACGGAATACAAAAGGCAACTGTTCAGAGGGGAGGGGAATTCGGAAACTGTACTCCTGAAAATAGGGTACGCTTATTACGTTCGCAGAAAGTACGATTACGCTGCATACTATTTCTCTCTGGGCAGAAAGCGATTTCCGGAAGCCCTATACCTGCAGGCTATAGCCCTTATTAAGGGAAACGACAGTCCCACGGCTCTATACCTTGTTGAGGGGGACACCTCCAGCATGGGAAGGTGGGTACGGGCTCTTGCACTCGTTTCCCTTGGGCGCTATAAGAGGGCAAAAACCGTATTGGATTCCCTGGGGGTGAACCCTCCTATCCGGTGGAACGGCAGGGTTTACGTGGCACTCTCCTATCTGCTGCCCGGATCCGGTCATATGTTTCTGGGCAGATATTCGGAGGGGTTTAAGACCCTAATTGCCAACACCATCGCTTTCGCTGGGGCGTATTACCTCCTTAAAAGAAAACTTTATTACGACCTTATCCTCTACGTACCCACGATCCTGCTGCGCTTCTATGAGGGAGGAGTCAGCCGGGTTAAAAAGCATATAGCAGAGGACAACACGAGGGTCATTGATAGGATCGCCGATAGCCTCGTAACGGATATAATGGCTCCCATACTGCCTCTTTCCACCCGATAATCGTATGCGGGTATTTTCTACGGTAAAATAACTTCCATGTTTTTCGTCTTATTGTTAGTAAGTGCGGCCGGCAACGTCCAATCGGACAATGGGGCAGCGACCGGTATAAGCAAAGATACTCTGGAAGATTGCACGTGTGACCAGCTCCCTCCGGAGGAACTTGAAAGGATACTCAAACAGATGGAGAAGGAGGCGAAAATCGTCCGTCCGGAAGATGTCCTCTCCTTTGCCGAGGACCTGTACAGACGCGGGAAGTACAGGGAAGCGGCAGTTGAATACCTGAGGTTCGTGACCCTCTTTCCCAACAGCGATAGCGTTGACTACGCCCACTTTATGGTGGGGTACAACTACAAGTTGGCAGGTATGTACGAGTCCGCAGAGAAGATGTTGAAGAAGCACATAAACGAGGGGAGGAGGGGACAGGTGTGGGCGCATTACGAGCTTGCAAAACTTTACCTCTACCTCGGTGATACGGTCGCATTCTACTCCGAACTATCCGAAATGCCCCGGAAGTCCCTGCAGCGGAAGGTCCTCATAGCGTGGACGAAGTTGGGTAAAGGGGACTGGATGGGGGCCCGCAGGGCGGTTGCCGGAACCCCCCTCGCGGACTACCTCCAACCTCCGGCCCTCAAATCCCCTACGAAGGCGGCGCTCCTATCCCTCATTCCCGGACTCGGAAGGCTGTACGTGGGAGACAGGGGGACGGCATATATGGGTATGCTGTTCGTGGGTGGCTTCTACGCTCTGGCCGCTTATTACCAGTTCAAAGAACACCGGACCGTACCGGCCCTGGCCGCCCTCGGCGTGGGTCTGGCATTCCATGCCGGACAGATATACGGCTCGTGGACCGAAGCCAAGGTAATAAACCGGGCGGAGTGGCGTCAGGTAATAGAGAACTTCAGTCGTGGCGTTGAGGAACACGTAAAACCCAGAATAGACGACTTCCTATGAAGTGCGGAGTGGACGAGGCGGGCCTGGGGCCAAAGGTGGGGTCGTTATTCGTTGTCGGCGTGGCCGTTGAGGGGGAACTGGGCGATGTAAAGGAGAGTAAAGAAGTATTCAGGAGGAGTTTCCGCACGTATGCCAGGGCCGAAGGGATAGTCCTTAGTGTTCTCAGGACGCTCGGACTCTACAGCAGGAGCGTGGCGGATGCGTGGGAGAAGGTGTTCGGGAGAAGGAACGAGTTGTACGAGGGAATGGAGTTCCCCGTATTCGGGGGGGAGGAGATGGGTCTGCCCTTCAGGGTGAAGAGGTTGATCGCCATGGAGATACCCGCCCATCACCTGAGACGCCACCGCTTTCTGAAGGATGCGAAGGCTCTGGTAGATATATCGCTTAAACTGAACTGCGGGCGGGTAATAAGCGGACTCGCCGGTGGTGTAAAACATTACGAGAGGTTCCTTGCCGGATGGGATCGGAAAGTGAAGGAAGGAGCAATAACGTACAGGCGGGAAGGACGGGAGATCCTGTTCGTAAAGGGGGCGGATAAGAGGTTCAAGGAGGTTGCCCTCGCGTCCATATTTGCCAAGTACTTCCGGGAAGTTCACATGATGGCCGTGAACAGGTTAGCAGGGTTTTCGGGGGATATACCTGTAGCGAGCGGTTACCCTGCGGACCCGGATACGCATCACCTCATAAAACGTCTTTTAAATCTTGGGTTCGCTAATTTGATACGTTGAGTCTCCCCTAAACCGCCGCGTAGGTCACCCGCTTTGAACGTTTCGTCGGTTTATCAAAGGACGTGTCATCAAACGCCCACACCCTTATAAAGCCAGCGTTCTTAAGGAGACGCATAACCGTAGCAGGAGAGTACCCTCTTTCCCTGAACGTCTCCTCCATTTTCCGGTACAACCCTTCCCCGACCGGTTGAAATATGGTCAACTTCAGTTGCGATATCCCATCTCCGATGTACTCGCCCCTCCAGAGGGTGATGGCCCCGTTTTTCAGCTCCTTAACGAAGAGAGTATCGTTCCAGTCGGAAGTCATGGCGTAGGGGGTGTTGAGATCTCCCACGAATATACCCTTCGGTTTCAGATGTTCCCGGATCTTTTTAAAAGCAAGCGACAGGTCCTCCTCGTTCAAAAGGTTGTTCAGGCTGTCAAACGTGCTGACAACGGCGTCAAACTTCTCCCCCAGATCCATCTCCCTCACGTCCGCCTTAACGAACATTACACCTGGGACCTTCTCCCGAGCCACCCGCAGCATACCTTCGGAGACGTCTACACCGACCACCTCGTACCCCAGCTTAACAAGTTCACGGGTAAGGTTTCCCGTACCGCATCCCACTTCCAGAATTTTCCTTACCGGTATAGGTGCGAAGCTCAGGATCTTGGATATATAGAGCGCCCACTCCTCGTAGTCAATGTCTACGAAGAGCAGGTCGTAAATCTCTGCTATCTCGGAAAAGGACCGGGGATTCATTCCAGATTGACCTCCGCGGAAAGGACCTTTCTCCTCATCTCTTCCCTGTACTCCTTCAGTTTCTCTTTCAATCCGGTGTACTTGAGGGAAAGTATCTGGACGGCGAGTATGGCGGCGTTCCGGGCCTCACCAACGCCGACGGTGGCGACGGGTATTCCGGGGGGCATCTGGACTATTGAGAGGAGGGCGTCCACCCCGTAGAGGTACTTCGCCGGTATGGGGAGACCTATAACGGGAAGGGTGGTAAGGGAGGCCACAACCCCCGGAAGGTGAGCCGCCTTCCCTGCGGCCGTTATAAACACTTCAACCCCCTTCTCCACAGCCTCTTTCACGTAAGCCTTCAGCTCTTCGGGAGTCCTGTGGGCAGAAAGTACCTTAACCTCGGCCTCAACTCCAAACCTCTTTAGGGTACTGTAACATTCCCTGACGATAGGCAGATCAGACGTGCTACCCGTAACGATCGCCACTTTCATAGGAAGGCATTATACAACGGCATTTTGACCATGACCATAGGGAACCTTCACAGGAAATCATACACCTGTACCTTTAACCTGTTGGGCTGATACAACTGCAATTCTTCACACCCTTCGTAAACTTATCCACGTTTCATTTCTCATGAAGTTCCCTACCTTAACAAACCGGTGGTACCGACGGTCCATATCGCAGACCTTTCACCCTTATTATTCCCGTTGCATGAAAGCACGATACATAGACCTGGAGGGTAGTACGGTTGAAGAAGCCCTCATGAAGTACCTGAACGAGCACTCTCTGGAACTTTCCGAGATCAGGTATAAGGTCCTGCAGCTACCTTCCAGAGGAGCTCCCGCAAAGGTTAGAATTTTCCTTGATACGGAAGATTTTGACGTCATAGATGAGGTGGCGCGGGAGTTCCTCCACCGCCTTGGGGTAAAAGGGGGTGTGGATATAGACGTGGACGAGTACGGCAGGTACTACGTGAACTTTGACATAAAGGAGCTGGACAACACCCTGATAGGACACCAGGGGCAGACCCTTCGGGCCATAAACCACGTCCTGTCCGCCATCATAAACAGGAAGAAACCCAACATAAAGGTCCAGTTTGACATAGCCCACTACAGGCGTCGGAGGGTGAAGAGGGCCATCAACAAGGCCATAGCCATATTGAAGCTCATGGAGGCTCAGGGTAAGACGGAGATGGCCTACGATGCCCCGATACAGTCCGACGAGGTGGAGGCGGTGAGGAGGTTCCTGAAGAAGAGGGGGTACACCATGGAGAGGTTAAAGATAAAGGGGCGTCGTATAAAGTCCCGGACCGGGGAGCCGGTCTACATAATCAGGAAGTTAACGGAGGAGGAACTCCAGAGGGAGATGGAGAGGGCAAGGGCGAAGGAGTCCGCCAGTAAGGAGACCGAGAGCCAGACCGAAAGTTGAGGGAGTTCACCCCTCTATCCGTACTCTTAGGCGTAGTTCTCAGCATAATTTTTGGTGTTTCAAACGCCTACCTCGCCCTAAAGGCTGGGATGACCGTATCCGCTTCTATCCCCGCGGCCGTTGGCGCCCTCGCCTTCTTCTCCATATTCCACAGGAGAGGTACGGTATTAGAGGGGAACATCGTGCAGACTATAGCCTCGGCCGGTGAATCTCTCGCTGCCGCTCTGGCCTTTACGCTTCCGGCCTTCTACGTGGCCTCCCTCTCCTTCCATCCCTACCACATCGGTTTCGTCACCCTCGCCGGCGGGACGATAGGGGTACTGTCGGGCATAGCCTTCCGGGATGCTCTGGTAAAGGACGATACCCTGCCCTTTCCGGAGGGAAGGGCGTGTGCGGTGGTCCTCAGGAGCAGGGAGTCCGGTAAGGGGATACTGGTCGTACTGGGGGCCCTCCTTGGCGGTGTAATCCGGGTCCTTCAGAGTGTCGGCCTGTTGTCCTCGTCCTTCTCTTACGCCCTGTGGGGTAAGGTGGTGGCCGCGGAACTCTCCCCGGCCGTCGTGGGAGCGGGAGCCATAATAGGCTTACGTACCGCCCTGATGGTGGCTGCGGGGGGAGTTATAGGGTGGTGGGTCTTCATGCCCTTTTACGACGGTTCACCCATGGAGGTGTGGAGCAGGTACATCCGGTTCATCGGCGCCGGCGCCGTACTCGTGGGAGGCATATACGAGTTTTTGAGGGTTATATTAAAGCTCTTAAAACGTTTCAGGAGTGGAAGGTTCTGGGTGGTGGTGGGTGTGGCCGTACTCGTCGGCGTCCTCACGGGGGTGATCGTTCCGGAGCTGGGCATCGCCGGGGGGGTACTCGGCGGCGTCCTCGGGGTGGTCTTCGCCTACGTCTCCGGAAACACCACAGCCATAGTCGGCTCCTCCTCCAACCCCGTATCCGGTATGACCATAGCCGCCTTAGTGGTGGTCTCCCTGCTGTTCAAGGCCCTCGGATGGGGTAGTCTGGTGTCCGTTCTGGCCATGGCATCCCTCGTGGCATCGGCGGCCGCCATAGCGGGAGATACCGTTCAGGATCTGAAGACGGGGTACATAGTGGGGGCGACACCGAAGTGGCAGTACGTCGGGGAGTTCATCGGTATAGCCGTCTCCTTCCTCGTACTTACGGCCGTCGTTAACCTCCTCGGTCAGGTTTTCACCTTCGGATCGGAGGAGTTGCCCGCCCCTCAGGGGGTACTCATGGGTACCATAGCGCAGGGCATATTCCACGGCACCATAGACTGGAACCTTATAGCGATAGGCGGGGCGGTGGCCCTGGCCGTGGCCATGATGGGCATACCCGTCCTCCCCGTCGCCGTGGGTCTCTACCTCCCCATACACCTGTCCGGTGGTCTGGTTCTGGGGGCGCTCATAGCCCGGCTCTTCGGCAGGGAAGGGGAACACGTCGCCCCGTCCGGCATGATAGCCGGGGACGCCCTTACGGCCGTCCTCTTCGCCCTCGGCGTTGGCTTTCTCGGATGGAGGTTCCCGGAAGCGTCGTCGTGGACCTGGATTATCACGGTGGGGGCGATAGCCCTCGGTCTCGGACTCTTCTGGATGAGATTTGGCGGGGAGCAGGGGTAAAATACCCCCCATGCGTTCCGTAATCAGGGAAATATGGGAAGTCTCACAGGGAAAGGAGGTACACGTTTCCGACGAGGACCTCGCACGACTTTCCGCGGGCAGAGAGGCCTATCTGAAGGCGGTTGAGAGGGAGGGTACCGTTTACGGCTTCAACACAGGCCTTGGCAAGCTGGCGAAGGTAAAACTTTCGGAAGATAGCCTCGTAGACTTCCAGTACTATACCCTCAGGAGCCACGCCACGTCTGTGGGTCCTCCCCTTCCCGTCCCGTACGTGAGGGCGGCCATGTACGTGAGGGTGAAACACCTGATGAAAGGGGTGTCCGGCGTCAGGCCAGAGGTCGTCTCCCGCATGGTTGAGTTCCTGAACCTCGGCATAACTCCGAAGGTACCGGAGAGGGGATCCGTAGGGGCGAGCGGGGATCTATCGCCCAACGCCCATATAGGTCTGGCTCTGATAGGGGAGGGCTGGGTTTACCTGAGGGACGGCCGGGAGGTTCCCTCTATAGTCGCCCATCGGATGTACGGCCTTGAGCCTCTGGAACTCGTTCCCCGCGAGGCTCTGGCGGTTATCAACGGGTACACCTTTTCCCTTGCTATCCTCTCTCTCAACCTCCACCGCCTTGATAAACTCCTGCACCTTTACGACTCCGTTTTTCCCATGGTATGGTATACCCTGAGGGGGAGGAAGTCCCCCCTGGACCCGGAGGCCGTTGCCGTTATGGGAGACAGGTACGCCGTGGACGTGGCCAGAAGGGTATGGAAGCGTATCAGGGACCTGCCGGAGGGGAACAGGGTGCAGGACCCCTATTCGGTGCGTACCTACCCACAGGTGATGGGAGCAGTTCTGAGGGCGTACGACTGGGTACAGAAGGGCGTTGCCGAGCTCTTAGAGGGGGTGTCGGATAATCCCGTCCTCGTGGGAGACAGGGTAATGAGTACGGGGAACTTCCACGGTCAGGCGGTCGCTCTCTTGGCAGATACCCTCTCTACTGCCATTACAACGGCCATAGGGATGGCGGACAGACGCATACACTTCGCCCTCTCTCCGGAGTCCGGTTTGCCGGAGATGCTGGCGAGGGAACCGGGTACGGATTCCGGACTCATGATGCTGCAGGTTGCCGTATCCTCCATATTCGCCGATGCGAAGGTCCTTTCAACTCCCTACTCCTTCCAGTCCTCACCTACAAGTGCCGGTCAGGAAGACTGGGTACCCATGAGCTTCTCGGCATCTTTAAGGTTAGGGAAACTGGTAGATCTACTCGCCGAAGTTTTGGCCGCCGAACTTTTAGTAGCCTACAGAGCCTTTGAACTCACGGGGGACGTTCCGGAAACTCTTGCTCACCATTACGAGGAGATTAAGAAACGCATGCCACAGTACAGGAGGAACCTGAGCCTTTCCGAGGAGTGGAACATAGTTTTGAATTACGTTCTGGATATCGCGGGCAGGGTGTAGGTTATAATACCCGGATTATGGCAGGGAAGATATTTGCCATAGGGGGTATGTACGACCCCGAAGCCGGTCAGAGGCTGTTCGGTCGCTTCGTCTCCCTTACGGGCAAAGATAGGCCCGTCGTCGCTTATCTGGGGACGGCGAGCGGTGATAGGTATTCGGGCATGGAAGCCTTTCTGTGGCTTTCCTACAGGGCGGGGGCCGTGCCTATCGTGGTCCCCCTCTTCCAGAGGACACCCGATTTAAGGGAGGTGTTCGGGGATGTGGATGCCGTATTTGTGGGTGGGGGAAACACTTACAGTATGCTGGCCGTATGGAGGGCCTACGGCCTTGACCGTATTCTGAGGGACCTCTACGAGAGGGGCGTACCCCTCGGTGGCGTGAGTGCGGGGGCGATATGCTGGTTTGAGTACGCCCTGACGGACTCGTGGGCTGACAGGCTTGAGGTGATAGAGGGACTGGGGTTCGTGAAGGGCGGGGCCGTCCCCCACTACTCTCTGGAGAAGGATCGCAGGCCCTACACCCACAGGTACATCCTTGAGGGCAGAATGCCCTTCGCCTACGCCATAGAGGACGGGGTCGGCGTCCTCTTCGTGGATGGGAAACCGTCTGAGGTCTATGCTGCCGTTAACGGTGGGAGGGCCTATATTGTACAAAAGGGGGATGATGAGGTGGTGGAAAAGTCGCTAACAATTTAAATTACACGAACTTGTACCGAATTTTAAGTATTGCAAGTATAGTCGCAATTCTCTGTCCCAGTTTGCACCTTCCGACGGTATAATAATGGTTCTATGTTGATTTTACTGGCAACATCTGTAAGTTTAAACAGCAGGGCTGTTGCTCCTGAAATCCGGAGCAATACGAAGGTGGAACCCGTGATGCCCTCACCGATACGCACCGGGAGGTCCTCAAACCGGATACTGTCCGGAGGTCCGGACGGTTTCGGTTATACCTACCTCTCCACACAGGATGGCGATGCTGTAACCTTCAACTATATAGACGTTTCTGGAACGGGTACGGCTGTGGGAGCCGGGGACGACTGGTGTTCCGGGTCTTCGGCCTCAACCCTTTACTATCTCGGCTTCTCGTTCCCGTACTACGACCAGATTATAGACAGCATATCTATATGCTCCAACGGGGTGGTTCTGCTTGAAAACAAGGCGGGCTACCTGGGCCTATCAAATGGCGCACTTCCTTCCAACGGAGGCTACACCGGAGACTTCGGCTTCGTGGCCGTGATGTGGGATGACCTTGATCCCCCGGAGTACGGAGGGGACGTTTACTTCCAGTCCTTCGCATCCTGCCCCGATGGATACTCCGGTGCCTGTGCGGTCGTACAGTATCACAACGTACCCCGGTATGGAAATACGCTCCAGATGGAGTTTGAAGTTATCTTCTACGATAACGGGAACATTAAGCTCCAGTACAACTCCGCCGTTTACTACAACGACGCCACGATCGGTATTCAGGACTCCACCGCCCTATCCACTAACCCCACGTGGTTCCTTGAGTACGTTTACAACGGCACTCCCTCCGGACACGTTCCCGACAGCGGTACGGCCATTCTGTTCCAGTTTCCTCCGCCCATTGATTACAACATCGGTGTTGCTTCCATAACCCCTACAGGTCCTATAAGTACGGATCCTGTTTCTTTCGTGGCGACCGTACGGAACTTTGGCAGTGTGGCCACTACGTCCACACCCATCATCCTCAACGTATACGACACCCTCACTTCAACGCTGGCCTTCAGCGATACCCAGACCGTGGCCTTACCCGCCCTATCTAACTACGACGTAACTTTTGATCCCTTCACCCCCTCCCCACGCAAGGTCTACATGCTGGAGGTAATCACCAGCGAACCCATGGACACCGTTCACGACAACGACACCCTTCGGGACTTTGCCCGTACCCTTCTTGTGTTCGGAGATATCGTTGATAGCTGGACCTTCCCTTCCCTCGGTGATGGCGGCGGATACAGCTTCGCCGGTATAACCTATGCACCGGACAGCGGGAAGTTCTACGTTGTCAGCATGAACCCTATGAGTACGGTCTTCAGCTTTGACCCCACCGACCCCGCCGGCACGTTTACCCAGACCACGTGGACCCTTCATCCCTTCTTCGGGGCAGACGATATACCCTGGGGTATAGCGTACAACAACGGGACCTTCTACGTCTCCCACGTCGGATACGATGGCTCAACTTTCACGGGGGCCATGATCGGATACTACGACGGTACCGGCAACCTCATAGACAGCCTTGACGTGTACGCCAACATAGAAAGCGGGGGATGGATAGCCGGCATGGATTGGAACGAGGACGACGGCTACCTCTACGGCGTGTACGTAATCGGATCCAACGCCGTTTACAAGATAGACGTAACCGCCAAGAACTCTGCGGGGACCTTCGCTACGCCACCAACCTCCCTAAGGGGTATATCCACGTTCTACGAAGTGGATCACGTGATGTACGGTGGATGGAATCAGGACAGCATATACGAGCTTGACTACTCCGCCGCAGTGTTGAATGGTGCTCCCATGCCCAATATGGCCGACGTGGACGTATGGGTCAACTGCACCGATCCTGCCGATCCCATCTTCGCCTTCGTCACCTTAAACGACGCCGACAACACTCTGGTCAAGATGGCTACCGGTCACTACTGCGATGAGGTCATCGGCGTGGCCGAAAGACCCGGAGATGTGGCGAGGGCCACGGTGAAGGTCAACGGACGCACCTTAACGGTAAACGGGAAAGCCGTACTCTACAACGCTGCCGGAAGGAAGATCGCTACGTTTGAAGAGGCCTATCACGTGGACGTACCGGGAGTCTACTTCGTGAAGCTCGGTAAAGAGGTCTTCAAGGTGGTGATCCGCTGACGGAGACGCTATTCGCGGTACAGGAGGGGGCGTGCGCCCCCTCTTTTTTTACCGTTCACCCTTAAAATACACACCTCTGCCGGGGTGGCGGAATTGGCAGACGCGCTAGGTTCAGGACCTAGTGGGCTTCGGCCCGTGCGGGTTCAAGTCCCGCCCCCGGCACTTTTTTATCCGAGGTTCGTTACGAAGTCCTTAAGGAAGGCGTTACGGATCCTTCCGGCGTAATCCCTAAACTCCTCCGCCCAGTCTTCCTCCTCCTGCACCAGTACCATGCCGTATCTCGCCGCCGAAAAGAAGTTGTTTGAGTTGGATATGGGGAACCCATCCCCTTCCGAATAGGACGTCAGGTCAACGGGCATGCTATCCGCCACCTTCCCCTCCCGGAAGACCTTTTGAATCCTTGATATGTCCTCCCGTATAGCCTTCTTTATCTTCGGCCCCAGTTTACGGGGATCCGATCCGTACCTGCGGTATATCAGGGGATAGAGGGATCGGCTGTGCTTCTCAAGGAACCGTTCGGCCGAAATCAGGTCGGGGCGTTCCCGACGAAATACGAGGAGATAAGCGAAACCCACGAGAGCAGAGCGGGTTTTCAAAAAGGTCTCACGGGTCGGCACGATACTGTATCCGGAGGATAGCTTTAACCTTCCGGTGAAGTTAAGGTAAACCCTGTTTGTGGGGATCTTCTCCAGATGGAGCAGGTGGTCAAATACTCCGAGGGTCCCCGTTTCCTTAGAGTGGAGATAGAGGTCGTACAGGGAAATCTCGCCGATCCTCCACAGGATACCCATGTACACCGTGTATATGTCCCTTCTGAACCTTGAGACGAACCGTATGACGTCGTGAGGGACCCTACCCCTTACGTCCGTTCCCCTCATGAAGTGTATCGTAAACTCGTGGCGGTAGTACTCGTCCGTAATTCCGAGGGCTTCAACCTCAAGCTTCATCTTTTCCAAAGCTGATATTGAGTCAACGTAGGATTTGATGCGGGGATTGTCGTACACCGCGAGCAGGTGGGCGTGAGCATCTCCCACTTTACGGATCAGCTTCTGCCTCATCTCCTCCAGAACTACACCCCCACCTATGCGTCCCAGTAGTCCCTCAAACGATAACCACCTGGCCAGATCAAACGTACCCACCCGATCCCTGTCCGTGAACCTGTTTATGGTTCCCCATACGTTGATACACGGGATACCCGTCACCTCCTGATATACCGTAAAGGCCGGTTCAAGATCGTGAGGTACGCGGATGTACTTCCCCTCCCACCTGCCGTTGAGATACAGTATTTCCCTTATCACACTATCCTTCAACAGTGGATCTTCTAACAGCCTTTCCAGACCCGGAGCGTTCAGGGTATGGAGGTAAAGGTGGGCCTCGTAGTACTTCATGGCCCACCACCAGAGGTTTCCTCTCTCCGGGGCGTACTCCATCCAGATAGACAGGAAGTCCAGGACCCTGTTCCATCTTCCGAGGGTAGTCAGAACGTAAAGTACGCCCTCAAGGGCTACGTACAGCTGCAGGCGATCGTTCTTAAGGTTGTTCAGGATGTCTTCCATCTCCTCAACGAACCCATCGGCAAGGGAAGGATCCTCCCTTATTATCCTCACGGCCTTCCCCATGGGGTTATCCCTGTGGGAGTAAAGTGAGTAAAGTTTTCTGAAGGCCGTACTGAACCTCACGGTGATTATTATAAGCCTACGTACACGACCTGTGTCTTGAACGTGTACGTTCAAACTCTCCAAAACGGATATCTACGGCCAGAATACAATTTCAACGTATGGTAAAACGGGGCATTTTATCGGCGACACTTCTCCTGACAGCCGGGACGCTTATGGGAGCGCCGGGGGACATTTTCAAGACCTGGTGGAGGGGAATATACGTGCAGAGTTTCACCCCCGGACCCAGCGTTTGTATAAAAGGGCTGAAGGCCAAAGGACCGGATGCGGACGGGTTCGTTTACCTGCAGGCGGTTACCACGGCTGGAGATTCCGGATACATATTCAAAACGTGGTGGAGGGGAATACAGGTCCAGACCTTCCTGCCCGACCCTCCCCACTGTCTAAGGGGTTTCAACACCCGCATATCCGGGGAATGGGTAATACTTGAGGCCTACAACGGTTTTACCAGCGGTGAGGTCCTTAAAACCCGGCACAGAGGGACGTTCGTTCAGGAGTTTCACGGGGACTGTCCCATAGTGGGCTTCCTGGCACGGGAGGAGCCGGGCGGATGGATATACCTGTCCGTGGATACGGCATGCGGGATACTCGGAGACACCTCTGCCCTTCAGGTGGAGGAGAAGCGTAAAGGGAACTTTTCGGTTGAAGTCAGTACGGGCAACCCTCCGAAACTTCTGGTGTTCGCACCGGAGGACGGTGTAATGGAGGTCAAGGTCTATACTTCCGGCGGAAGGCTCGTCCTCAACGAGCGGAGGGAACTTATTGCCGGGAGGAACACCATCCCCCTGAAGGTCGCAGGTAAGGGGGTTTACGTGGCCGTGGTGAGGTGGGGAGAGGAGAGGAAGATCCTGCGGTTCATCCTGAGTAAGGAAAAAAGGAGGTAAGCCATGAGGAAGGTTCTTTGCATAGCAGCAGCGCTGGCGGTTGTAGCCCTCGTGCCTGCGAGGGTGGACGCCGTATGGCTTGAAGGACAGAGGCCCGTCTTCACGGGCAAGATAGCAGCCGTCTTTGATACACCCGGCTCTTACACCTGGACCGTCCCCGACGGTGTATGGAGGATAATGGTGGAGATGTGGGGAGGGGGAGCGAGAGGGGATCAATTTTCAGGCTGGTGGGGAACTGAAACCTATATAGGCTCCGGTGGATCATACGGGTTCACATACATAGACGTTACACCGGGTATGGCGTGCAACATAGTTGTAGGAGCGGGTGGAGATTCCGACTGGGAAAACGGAGGTATCACGTCAATAACCTGTGGGAGCTTCTATTACTATGTTGAAGGTGGCCAGGCCTGTGCGGGTGGAGGATCTTCTAACGCTCCGTTTAGCATACAAGGTCAGGAATGCGGACATTACAAAAGTAACACCAACACAGAGAAAGACGGCGGAGCAGCCGCGCGAGGAGGGTTCGCGGGATCATGGCCCGGAGGAGGTGCGGCAACGGGTTCTGCTGCCCCCGGTGGTCTGGTCATATACTACTGAGCCGCACTCATCCTGAGGGGGAGGTTATAGGCCTCCCCCCTTTAACCTCTCCACCCTACCCTTAACTTCAGAGAAGAAGCCCTCCTCCCCCTCCCATATGACCCTTACGACCGGTTCGGTGTTTGATGGCCTTATATGGAGCCAGTCGTTTCCCCTGCGGAAGTAGTAACCGTCCGTCCTGTCCAGATCCCATCCGGATACCACACCCTCAAAGGCCTTTACAACCTCTTCAACGGGTAAAGATAGTTTCTCTTTCCCTATGTTCGGAGCGCTCCTTACGATCCACTCCGGAACCTCACCCTCACGCACGAGCCGGCTTATGAGCAGGGCGGACAGGACGCCGTCCCTACCCTTTGAGAAGGGCAGGTATATGAGACCCCCGTTCCCCTCACCACCGAGGACCCCACCCAATTCCTCAAGTCTCTGTATTACGTTCGGCTCACCCACCTTGTACCTTACCACCTCCAGACCGGCATCCTTCAAAACCTTTTCGCTCAGTACGGACGTGGAGTAGTTCAGAACGGCAACCTTCCCGACGTTCAGGTAACGGGTAGCAGCGTACAGGGCCAGGGCCGTAGTCTGTTCCTCCGTCAACATACCGACTCCCTTGAGGCCGACGATCACCCGGTCGCCGTCGGGGTCGTACCCGAAGCCCACGTCGTAGTTTCCGGACCTGAGGAGCAGATCCATGGCGGTGAACCTCTCCCGCTTCGGTTCCGGATCTTCGGGCAGGGGGCCGTGAAGGTTCCTTATGGGGAGGACAGCGGCCCCGAGGTCGTTTAAAAGGCGTGCTACCCACCCGGCCGTGGCCCCGTTCTGGGAGTCCACAACGACCTTCAAACCCCTGAGGTCGTACCGCAGATCCCCGAGGGTGTTGAAGTAGAGGTCGTAGACGCGGGCACTGCTCTCGTAGTACTTACCGAACTTCCCCCTCGCCACGTGGGGGGTGTTGAGGTTCCGGGCTATGCGCTCCACCTCCTCCTGACGGCTCAACCGGTCTCCAAAGGCGAACTTGAGGGCGTTCCACCGGGGAGGGTTATGGCTGGCACTCACCATTATCCCACCGGAGGAGCGGGTAAGTCGTATCAGTCTGAGAAAAACCGGCGTGGGAACGACCCCGAAGTCGTGAACGATGTGGCCGAACCACATGAAGGAGGCCGAAACCATACGGGATATGGCCTCTCCGCTCTCACGGGTGTCCCGTGCTACGGTCAGGGACGTGGGTTCAAACAGGGAAGCAAAGGCCGACGAATAACGGCTTATCACCTCAGGGGTCAGGTCCTCGTCCACCCGACCTCTAAGGCCGGAGACGGTGAACTTCACTTGAACTCCGCCTTTATGTCCATGATGAAGTTCCTTATACGGACGGTGTCCGTAAAGGAGGGTACGAGTAGGGTGCTTTTAACGAGGACGAACATCCCCCGCTGCTCAACCGCAGAGTCAAGGAGGGAAACGGCGTCGTTACCGAGGTACTCCTCGTAGAAGTTCACCTTTCCACCGGTCGTCCTACCCTTGAGGAGGAGTTGCCGGAAGGACATATCCACCGTGTCCGTAGAGTACCCCTGGGCGATTGCGAAGTTGTAGTACGTATTACACTGGGACTCCATGCCGGGGCTACACTTTATCTCTATGTAGAGTTTGGTGCTGTCCGGATCCTTCGCCACCTCTCCTCTGGTGCTGAACCACAGCTCGTAATCAACCTCAAGGTTGGCCGAATCTTCCCACGAGACCCTTACTTCCTTAAATTTCACGAGTTTCTTACCCTCGGGCACGTCGTTGAGGGGAAGGTACTTTTCGGCGTATACGGTAAGCGTCCCTATGGGAGTAGTGTGTCCGAGAACGGGTATCTCAAACCGCGTCGGGTCAGTACGCACGTTTATCGGGAATAGGCTACAGCCTGCAACGGCTAAAACCACAACGGATATAACTATGCCTAACCTGCGCACGATATTATTTTAACCCCGTAGTCCGTTAAACGTCCCAGTAGGTCCCTTCCCTCTTCAACATCCTTCCTATTATTCCGAAGGGAATACCCCCCACAAAGCCACCTATATGGGCCCACCATGCCACGCCGGTTTCCACACCGCTGAGGGCGTACACGTACTGGATGGCTATCCAGAGGGCGATGTAATAGTAAGCCGGGACTTCGTAGATCCACCACCATACAGCCGTGTATATCCGGGCCGTCGGGTACATAATCATGTAGGCGGCCAGTATGCCGGATATGGCCCCCGATGCTCCCACCAGAGGGACATGGGAGTGCGGATGGGCGAGGGCATGGAAAAAGGCACCGAGTATCGCAGAGGTTAAGAACAGGGATACGAAACCCATCTTCCCCAGCCCGTCCTCAACGTTGTCCCCGAAGATGTACAGGTAGTACATGTTGCCGAAGATGTGGAATAGGTTGCCGTGCAGGAAGGCGTAGGTTATCATGTTGATCTCGTCCTCACCCATCCAGAACCGCACCGGGACGAATCCCCATCTGTGAATTACTTCCGGGGTTTCAAAGAGAAAGATGATCGTGCTCGCCACTATAACAAGCCACGTAAGGAAGGGCACACTCCGGGAAGGTATATCGTCCTTGATCGGAAACATGCGTTTATTCTAAGGGGTTATCTTAAGATTAACACCCTCGTGAAGGCCTTGGAGGAGCCGTTTTCGTTAAAGGCGTGGACGAGGAGGACGTAAATCCCGTTGGACAGAGGAGGCAGGGCTATCGGTATGGAGTTAAAGCCTGCGTTGATCTTCCCCACGTTGTAGGACCTTACGAGCTTACCCGTGGGAGTGTAAAGCCTTATCTGGACCTCCGCATCCTGAGAGAGCTTAAACGTGGCGTAGAAGTCTCCGCCTCGGTAGGGGTTCGGGTACACCAGAACGTCCCTGACCTTCAGATCCTTCTCCACGAAGTTCAGATCCCAGACGCTATATCCCCTTATCCCGAGGGCGCTGGTGACGGAAACGGCCACGTTGTGAATGCCGGGATCCGAGGAATAATCAACGTAATAGTACGCCCTCGCAACGGTGTCGGACACGATTTCGGCCTCCAGGACGTCGGACGTCCTGTTGTCTAAAACTATCCTCGGCGGGGAGGCCCCCTTACCTGTGGTCCTTATGTCAAAGCCCTCGTTACTGTAGAATTTGAATACAAGTTTAGCCTTTACCGGCAGCCTGAAACCGTTGTGAAGTTCGTCCCCGGCATAAAAGCCCTCCACTCTGGGTTTTTCGGTACCTAATACGGGGTTTACGTCCAGAACCAGATAATCCCCTATCCATGCCTCCCATTCGTCCCACCATATTATCAGTAGCCTTTCGTGCAGGATGTTTGTATCCTCCGTTAACCTTCCCCTTAGAGGTAACCAGTACCTCACTGTGTCTGAAGTTACGGGGCCGTTAAACACGATCGGTCTTACATGATAGTAGTAGAACTTAACGGAAGAACAGTCAAAGGTAACCGTATCAAAGTCTGAAAGGTCAAAAACGGCGAACCTGCCCTTCCCTCCTCCTATGGCCGTATTCCTTGCACCCCTTACCGGATACCCCTCCGATGCTACCACGCCCGTGGAGTCGGGAAGAGCGAGCATTATAGCCGGTTCTCCAAGTAAAACGTAGAATTCCCTGTTCTTACCCTGAAGTGATAGATATCCCAGAGGGGCCTTCCCGTAGTTTCTCAAGTACAGGTAGATTGCACGCGCGTAAGAGGCGTTGGCACTGGCGTAGGACAGGGTGGTTGCGGACAGTACGGCTATAGCCCTATTCCTTTTAAGCATGAACTCTTCGCCGAGCACGTGCGCCGGATCGAGGCGGTCGTACGCTCCCACCTTGCAGGAAAGTATGGTAACAAACGCCTCTCTGCCCTGAGTGTTGAGTTTGGGAATATCCTCAAGGCCGAAGAGCTTTTCATGGGCCATCTGCAGGGGGTTGCCGTGCAGGAAGAAACTCACCATGAGGTATCCACTGTTGATCTGTTTTACCAGATCTTTCGTGGCCTGAGGCTTCGTGAGACCCTCAAACGGATATTCCTGAAGCAGGAACGGGTTTCTCACCATCCAGTTCGGGGCCGCAGGGGATACCAGGTTGAGTACGTCCCCTGTATGAAAGGTCTCGCACGGAGAATCTCCGGCATAGGCATCGTCGGCCACGAACATAACGCGGAACCTCCAGAGTCCATCGTACTTCAGGGCTTCGTAGTCCCGCACCTTCTGCAGGTACTCCGCCAGGTCGCTCTCGCTCCTCACCGGTATCCTTCCGATCCCGACGTTACCGTACCTGTCCCCGTCAAAGTCCACGTAGTAGTCGTCGGAGGCTCCCATAAGTTCCCTGTTTATTGAGAGGCTAAGATCCTGCGGATAGTAGGGAGGGACCTGATCGGCGAAATAGGAGGCGGTTATTCCCCTGTAGTCGTACGTTCCGTCTCCCACGAGGGTCACGTACAGGGGTTGCTGTCCGGAGCTTATGAGGTTCATGTGGTAGAGGAAGTTCCTTATGGCGGTGGGGTCGGGGTTGCCAAGGCCGAACTCGTCGTAAATATCCTTCAGGTTTACCCATACGGTACTACCCGATGAGATCTCCCATTTGGTACCGTTAAAACGGGGGAGATGGTTCCTCCTGTAGTCAAGAAACGATGAGAAGGTTGAAGCAAATTTCTCCCTGCCTATGGCCACGTAGTCCGCCTTGAGGTTTCTGAGGCCTCTGGGCTGGTAGATCTCCATGGATATAGGCCTCCGTACGAAGTTGGAAACGTATATCTTGGCCCATCCGGAACTTCCAGCACTGTCGTTTATCGTAAGTGTCCCGTTGTTGTAGTTATAACTCTCTATTATTCTGGGGGAATAAATATCGCTTACGTCCCATACGAAGACGGGCCTGTTCCCCCGCAGATTTAAAGTGAATCTACCGGAATCTTTTACGAAAAACGTGCCGTGGTTACTGTACTCTCCCGTGGAGTTGTAGATTATCTCGTAGTAATCAAGGTAAACTGTCTGGTAAGTCGCTATGGCCTTCACGGTGTACACTATGTCGTTTAAACCCTTAACCACTACTGGAGTGCATGACAGGGTGCCGTAGGTGGCCGGACGAAGGCGAACGCTATCGCAGAAGTAGTCGTTTACGGTAAGTACGACGAGCGCCGTATCCGAGAACTCACTCGCTGCTATGCCGCTTCTCAACAGTACCGCCCCGTAACTTTCGTTCAGATCTCCAAGGGTAAACGTGTCGGGAAAGGCCCTATCGGGGTCGGTCGCGAGCCGTATCATCTCCTTTCCGAACCATACCCGTCCCTTCTTTCCTATGTTGTACTTCTCCTCCTCCCACCGGTAAACGTTCAGGGGTGTGGCGGGGTCTCCCGGGCCGTACCTGACCACCTCAAGCCTCTTTCCCGGAGAGCCTCCGAGGCCGAGGAAGTATACGGACGTGTCCGTGTAGGGGTGCTGGAAAAACAACACTGTGGTGTCGTATACCCTGTAGGATCTCATAGGCTCTCCCCAGAAGAGGATCCTCTGCCCGGCGGTATCAACCCATATACCCACTTCCCTTCCCCATACAGTCGCCGAATCAACGTCCGTGGGGAAGGTGTCTAACATGGCGATCATCTTGTAGGTGTTCACGGGGTAAAGACCGGGGTCTATACCCAGTTCCCTCAGCATATCGTAAGTTATCTCGTAGACACCACCCCTCGTGAGCTTTATCTTTACCCATACTTCGGCCCTATCAAAGGGGTTTTCGGTGGACATGAGGCGGTACTTCGGAGGTACCACCCACTCTGGATGGGGGTTCTCCATGCTCGCAAGGAGAGAGTGGACGCGCTCGTTTATCCTCACGCTCCTTCTACCCTTAACCTCCGGAAAGTCCACAGAGACCCTGTCTTTGCCTTTGACCGTAAAGTCAAGGTATCTTATTCCCTCCGCCGTGTACTCTCTGTATTCACATGTTTTACACTGTACCCGGTAGGTTACTCCGTGGGGAAGCTGGACCTTAAAAGTGATTATCTCCCCTCCTGCCGGTTTGACCTCTTTCACAAATAGCCCGATCAGAAGAATCGGCATCGTCTTATTCTACAGGAGAGGGCAAGGGGGCTGCAGGGTCTGAAGATTGACAACTCAGGGGCCTCATTTCCGGACACTCAACCTTGACCCTTTAGTACGCACGATTCCACCAGATGTTACACTCTCACCGGGATACACTATCCAGTTACTCCTTTATACCGTGTCGGCGATATTATCTCAACCAACATTCCCTTTTAATATTTTTCAGGTTATCGTTGGAGATGAAAAACTTTATCCGCTGAACGATTACACCCTCCGGCATCTTCCCCATCTGTATACTCCGATTAGAGATCCTTTAGGAGTTCTTTGAGCGTTCTCAGGTACCTTTCAAACCTCTCCCTTCCCTCTTCCGTGAGCTCGTAGTAAGTTATCGGTTTTCTACCCTTAAAGGTCTTCTCGTACCTGACGAGTCCCTCCCTCTCAAGGATCCTCAGGTGGCTTGCCAGATTACCGTCGGTTAAACCGAGTTCTTCCCGTAGTGTCTTGAAGTCAAGGCGCTCGTTTTTTAAGAGGAGGGTAAGTATTCCGAGGCGGACGCGGTTGTGGATGATAGGGTCAAGGTCCCTTATCATCTTTTCAGGTAGAGGGTTATACCCATAACGGCCATGAGCAGGGCGGCGAGGTCGTACCCATAGAAGAGGTAAGGATTCCCAAAACGGGCCATAAGGGGCAGGACGAAGAGGATAAACAGGCCCAGTAAGAAGAATCTACGGAATATTACACCGCTCAGAAGTATGCCTGTACCGAATACGTACGTGATCCACAGGTTGAAGATTTCGTTAGAGAATGCCCCCCTGTGCAGAACGTAGTTCCACCAGAAAGAGGCGAAGAGGAGGCCCCAGATTATCCCGATATAGGCCGTGATTGATATACGCTTATCCTCCCTTTTATCGGGTAGTAAACCGTAAACAAGAAAGGAAGCCACTGCTATACTGCCTATGGTCGTAGCTACGGCTACAACCGGCGTTGAGAAGTAGAAGGCAAGCATGGATAGCAGATACGCCCCTATCCACACGAGGGACTTCAGCCATCCCACGAACTGGACGGTTGAAAAGTAAAAGGCCACGAACAGGGTATGAAACCACAGGGATCCGGGAACGTTTTTGGTCATCCCGGGGAACAGGAGCCATAGGGTCATATTAAAGAGGACGTAAGTCCCCCATACGAACATCTGCCATGCGAAGAGTTTCCTTTCCCTTTCGCCGCTCGCGGCAAGGAAAAGGAGTACATCTATCTCTTCCAGAACCTTTTTTATCTCATCCCTTTTCATATCTTATCCTCCGGAGTACAGGGGAGGGGGTTAACCCTCCCCCTTTCCTATCATTTACTTCCCCATCCACCGCCACCTATAACGAGCGTTCCCCAGAAGGTCGGCTGCCTGTAGGTCGGGTATCCCGTGGAGGTATTTCCGTTCACCTGCCAGCCAGATCCGAGGGTATAGGCTGCCCCGAAGTTGAGGCCGACCACGAAGAAGGCGTATCTATAGGCAAAAGTCAGGCCACCTTTGAGAAGGAAGCCGTCGCTCTCAAGCGTCAGGTTAACCGGGGGATTCTGAAGTAGATCCGAGAAACTCCCACCCTTCGCCTCACGGATCCTAACGGTTATACCACCCCCACCTATGCCAAGGGAGGGGAAGACGAGGAGATTCGTGGAGTTAAAAAGCGTGTATCCGAAGGAGAAGTACCCGGCACCTATAGAGGCGCTGGAGTTGTACTGAGGAGACGTGGCACTCTGAAGGCTTATACCGAACCCTCCTCCTCCTATTACGAGGTTCCCGAGCAGGGCGTATCCCTCTCCTCCGCTGAGGATTCCGCCATTTCCGGGTACGGGATAGCTGGCGTCCTTAAGGTAAGACGCCACATCACCGAGTTCTCCGTATCCGTATCCCACCATCCAGTATCCGAAACCTCCTGCAGCTGCAGTTATCATGGTAAGCATGGTTTAACCTCCTTTTGCTTTCAAAATCGTAAGAAGTATTCCACTAAAGTTGTAGAGGCCGTGGGCAAAAAAGACGCCCCAGAATGCCTCTATTTTCATATACACTCCTCCCAATATCAGGCCGGCTACGAAAGCGTATAGGGCGTGCTGCCAGCTGCTTCCGAGGTGGTGGAGGCCAAAGCCAATAGAGGAGGCGAGAAGTCCCCATACTCCACCGATGGCGTTGAGGACGTATGCCCTCCAGGTTATCTCCTCAAGGGATCCGACTACAGCGTGTTCAAATGCCCAGAAGAGCGTCCACCTTTGAGGTTCAAACGTGTACAGTTTCAGTCCGGAAAAACGAACGCTCAGGCTCAGAATCCAGAGACCTGCAAACGCGATAAAAAGGGCAAAAAGTTCAGTTTTGAGTCCTCTGAAGACGAAGGGGTTGAAGGCCACGTCCCCGGAGTTTATCCTCCAGTAGGAGATAAAAGCCCAGAGGATTACGTTTACGGCCACGATGAGCATGGGGAACCAGAAGGTCTTGTTCAGGGCTGAAAGCAGAGATAGGCCGATTGAGACGAGACGGGGGTTCTTCGTGGCGGCGAGAATGTGGGCTGAGATAGCAATTACACTGAAAAGCCCGTAAAGGCTCAGGGTCATGGCTATAACGGTCACCCATGGCCACATCCTCAAAGTACTTTGCATTACAAAGTATTATACGGGTGAAAAGTGATTTTGCAATCCGACCTATTCGCATAGACGTGTATCCTGCACATCGCACCGATGTCGTAGTCGTCTGGCTCGTGAAATTGGGAGATCACTTTTTTAAAGGATATCGCACAGGGAAACGGCCGAATGGACCTTCAAGATTTAGAGGTCCCACTTCGTAAATCTAGCGTTGATGCTTCAGAAAATTGGTAACAGTACTTTCGCGGTTTGGGCAATGAAGGATTAGAATTGATGGATTTACACTGATCAAGACAACTCAAGGATTGAAAAAAAGCCCCTACCCCAGGGTCTTACACCCTGAGAATAGGGGCATGATAATGAAAAAAATCATCACCGCCCTTATGGTGGCGGGAAAGGGTAGTATAAAGGCGATAGCGGAGTTTCTTGGGCATAAGAAACACTACAGAGTGTGGAGGAGGATAAGGAAGATAGGGAAGAAAGGGAAGAAGATGCACGTGGAAGATGTGGAAATCCCCGAAGAGGGGATTGTAGTGTATCTGGAAGAGGTAGGAGAGGTGAGGCTCTTCGCGTTCTCCGAGCCTGTCAAAAACGACAGGGAGGAGAGGGTAAGGTACTTTATCACCTCCAATACGGAGGATAAAAGGGAGGACGTTGAAAAGTTGCGAAAAATCAGATGGAAGATTGAGGAGATGTTTAAGATCCTCAAGCAGGTTTTCTCCGCCGACACCTTCTTCGTTAGAGTTCCTGTTGCCATCCTCGGCTTTATCACCCTTGCCTTTCGTGGTTTCTTCCTCCTTGAGAGGCTTAGACTCTTTAAGGGTATTTCCCCTTTCTCCCTTCAGCAACGATTACGATGGTATGGCAGGGCCGC
>JALWYV010000041.1 GCA_027003075.1 Caldifarciminota bacterium
CCCTCACCGTCCTTATCCGTATGCTCTCAATCCCTCCCGGCGTGAGTATATCAACCTCCCGGCCGAAGAGCCTCTCCAGAAACTCCACCAGACCCCCGAAGTTCTCAAAGGTACCCTTCCCCCTCTCAAACTCAACAACTATATCAATATCGCTATCTTCCCTAAGCTCGTCCCTCACCGCCGAACCGAAGATCCCGATCCTCCTTACGCCGAACTTCCTTATCTCTCCCATATTCTCCCGCAGAATCCTGACCACCTCCGCCTTCCGCATCTGTTGCCTCCGGAAAGGATTATACATCCGCAGGAAGGATAGTGATACATACCGGCCTTTCACGGGTAGAATTGCACCTTGAAGGCGGAGTTTGACAGCATAGAGGAGGCCCTTGAGGACCTGCGAAAGGGCAAGCCCATAATCGTCGTTGATGACCCGGAGAGGGAGAACGAGGGGGACTTCGTCGCCGCCTCGGAGAACATAACCCCGGAGGTGGTGAATCTGATGGCCAAGAGGGGGGGTGGCCTCATATGCGTCACGATGACGGAGGAGCGTTTCCGGGAACTCCAACTTGAGATGCCCATAACGAACACCTCCCACTACGGCACCCCCTTCGGTATCCCAATAGACGCGAAGGAGACCAGCACCGGGGCCTCCGCGTACGACAGGGCCTTGACCGCCCGCTGGGTGGCAGACCCATCCAGGGGACCGGAGGACTTCGTAAGGCCGGGCCACCTATACACTTTGAAAGCCGCGAGGGGTGGGGTACTGAAGAGGGCGGGACACACCGAGGCGAGCGTTGACCTCGCCCGTATGGCCGGGCTTTACCCCTCTGCCGTCATATGCGAAATATTGGACGAGGACGGCTCTATGGCCAGACTTCCGAAGCTCAAGGAGATAGCGAGGGAGCTCGGCCTGAAGATAATCTCCATAGCCCAGATAATAGAGTACCGCCTGAAGAGGGAGATGCTGGTCAGTCGCATTTGGGAGGGGGAGATGGACACACCCTACGGTCGCTTTAGGGCGATAATCTACCGGGAGGAGCATTCCCCCAACACCCACCTCGCCCTCATAAAGGGGCCTCTCAAGGAGGAGGCGGTGGTGAGGGTGCAGGCCCACTGCGTGGCGGGGAACGTCTTCCGGGCGAAGAACTGCTCCTGCGGGGAACACCTTGAGAGGAGTTTGAGGATCATCGCCGAGGAGGGGGGCGTCTTCGTCTATATCCGTAAGACCGACCCACCGGAGTACCCGTTCTTCCACCTGATGGGCGTAAAGGCGGAGGAGGACGGGACCCTAAGAGAGTACGGGGTAGGGATGCAGATCCTGAAGGACCTCGGCATAAGGAAGGCTATACTCCTGACGGGGGAGGAGAAGCATCTACCGGGATACGAGGGGTTCGGGATAGAGATTGAGTGGAGGAGGTTGTGAGGGGGAAGTGGGGAAATTGTGGGAGTTTGTTTGTATAAACGAATGATAATGGGGGTGGTTGCACACGGGTGCGTTACTCCTATATAATATACACCTCATATGAGGAAAGGTCTCTGGATTGGAATCGGGTTAGCAATTATAGTACTTGTGGGTGTGGGGGTGTTTGTTGGGAGGGGGAAGGTGGGGAAGAAGGAGCCGGAGGTTATAAAGATAGGGGCGATTTTGCCGTTGACGGGGGATGTAGCTATTCTTGGCGAGGAAGTTAAAAAAGGCATGGAAATCGCGGAAGAGGAAGCTAAAAATGAGGGGATAAATATTAGAATTATTTATGAAGATGATCAAAGTTTATCGCCGGTGGCGGCAGTAAATGCAGCAAATAAATTAATTCAACAGGATAAAATTAAAGTTGGATTAACAATGCTAGTAGAGGAAAGCCGCCCCATCGCACCCATTTTCAATAGGGCTAAAGTTCCTCTTATTGTATTGTGGGATAGTAATAGGTTTATTAAAGAAGCAGGTGAATATATATTCAGTAATGGCTTCTCTACAGAAAAGGCAGGGGAAATAATGGGGAAATTTGCATATTTTAATTTAAAGTTAAGAAAAGTAGCAATAGTTAAACATGTTGATCCATGGGCTGAAATCATATCTGAATCGTTTGAAAATGCTTTCCGTGAGGCTGGAGGAACGGTTGTATATAAAGAAACTTTTCAACCGACCGAGACAGATTATAGAACATCTATTGCTAAAATTAAGAAGATGAAGGTTGATGGTATATATTTCGCCCTAATTCCCCCTAATTCTGCTCTCTTTCTGAAGCAAGTACGTGAATTAAATTTACCTGTTACTCTTCTAACTGGGGATGCATTAATTCAAGATGTCATAGACGCGGCAGGAGAGGCAGCGGAAGGAGTTTATTTTACAAACATCTTCACAGAACCAAAGAAAGCTTCTATGCTAACGGAAAAATATGAAAAGAAATATGGGAAATCCCCGATAGATGTTACACTCGTTTCGTTTGGGTATGATGGTATAATGCTTGTCATAAAAGCAATCAGGATGGGTAAGCCTCTAAAGGAAGCCCTTATTACAATACTTGGAGAAGATCGCTCCGCTGATAGAGTAGAGAAAATATACCGTGTTGTTAAGGGACGTCCCAAGGAGGTGGAAATAGAACCTTTTATTGGCAATCCTAAAGAAAAAGGAGGTATATAGTATGAAAAGGCAAACCTATATTATGAAGGGAAATGCTAAGGAAAAAAAGTTGGACGTTTATCATCTAATTTTAGCCCCCACATATGCGTGTAATTTAAGATGTAAACACTGTTATCTGCCGGATCATGATAACCAACTTTTACCTCGCCATGTAGTTCTAAGGCTTATTGACGAATGGAGTAGGATAGTTGTAAAAGAACGTGGGGTTTATGGTGGTATTTTCCACATTAAAGGTGGAGAACCTTTTGTGGTCCCTTATTTGTGGGATGTATTAGATAGGTTGGCTGAAATTAGGACACTACAGATATTTATAACAACCAATGGAACTTTTGTAAGTGATTCTTTATTCCAAAAACTAAGAAAATATAGTGATGCAGTTGATAACCATTTAACTATAATTGTCTCTTTAGATGGGGCAACAGAGAAAGCCCATGCTAAGTTGAGAGGTGAAGGGAATTATGAAAAAACTCTGGAGTTTATAAAAAGGCTTGGGGAAAATGATATAAATTTCCATTTGAACTTTGTAATCCATAGGGAGAATATAGACGAAATACCAGAGTACATTAATCTTGCTAAGAGGTATGGAGCAGCGCAGATAAACTTCCTAAATTTTGTCCCTAAAGGAATTGGATTTAACTTACGTAATTGGCAGGTACCTCATGTAGAGATATATAAGCGATTAAAGGAAATTTACGATAATAGCGATAATGAAACAAAACGGATGTTGGCAGGTAATCTGCCTTATATCAAATCTAAGGAGGTATTAAATGGTTATAGCACTGCGAAAGTGTGTGTCGCTGGCTATCGGGGCTTATTGTATATAACTCCTGATGGCTCTGTTTTTCCATGTCCGAACATTACATTCTCCGATTATTCTATAGGAAATGTAATTAATCAAAGTTTAGAGGAGATTCTCGATAATATGGAAAATATTCGTTATCATCTGAGTACTCATTATAAGCCATATATATGTGCAGGGGAGAAGATACTATACGAAACAGTAAATGACACACAAAGATTAAAATATATTTATGAATTATCGGATTTGCTTGATGACGGTGAGGGGAAGGATGGGGAAGCGGTGGCATATTGTTTTAGTAGAAACTATTAATATAGTATGTAGTACGAAAACAACTTATGAAAAAAGTATTTTCTTGGAAGCGATGGAAGGATTCTTTTCATTATTGGAGTGCATCGCAGTCTGCGTCATTGGTAATTCTTGTGATTACATATTTTACATTATTTCCTAATTTAAAAAAAACCATCGAAAATGACTTAGAGGATTGGGTTCTTAAAAGCGCGGATATAGATATAATAGCTATATCCATCATAGCTATTACTCTCCTATCATCACTGTACTTTTATACTGGGTGTGTTTGGCTGGAGGAAGTTTATGCTTCTAATATAATAAAAGGTCGTCGACGATGGATAGAAGCATTAATTAGATGGTTAGTTCTTATATTTGTAAGCGTCCCCTATCTATTTTATAGCCTAAATATTTATGGTCTGAATGTTGATATTAAATTATGGAATATTTCCGTTAAGTTAAACTTTGTGGTATTCGTGATTGCGCTTTTAGGAGGTCCCTTATTGTTATATTTAATATGGCATTTTGTAATAAGGGGTGCCAAGCTTGAGCATAAAGAAAGCCATACAAATATAAAAGGTAAATGTATATCTAACTACTTCATTGCTACTGATATTATAATGAGTGTAAGCTCTTTTTTGCTTATGTTAGGGATATTTATCGCAAATGTAAAAAAGTCCGTTGCTTATATATCAATATTTATAGGGGTAGTCCTCATGCTTATTTTATGTATAACTATTATCAGCTTGTTGGATAAATTACCAGAAGAGAAGATACAAGAATGTGAGGAAGAGGAGAATAATAATCATAATTAAGGGAAACTACTATGCTTAATCAACTACTACTAAACGGCATCATTGCAGGCTCCATCTACGCCCTCATCGCCATAGGCTTTACTATTATTTACCGCACGGTCAGGTTCTTCCACCTCGCCCACGGCGCAGTCTATACCGCAGGAGCCTATGCGGCCTATACGCTCATCAAACTCCTGAAAGTCTCCCCGATCCTTGCTGTCCCCATAGCCGTTCTCCTCTCCGCCCTTCTGGGAGTGGTTATTGATCTCCTCGTCTATCGTCCCCTTCGCAAAGAGGGGGCATCGGATCTCGTCCTCCTCCTCGCCTCCTTTGGCGCGTTCATATTCGTCCAGAACCTCATTCAGCTCATATACGGCGCCCAGATACTGACCCTCAGAAGTGGGGAAGTCAAGGAAGGGCATCATATATTCGGGGCAGTGATCACCGACGTCCAGATTCTAATATTGTTAGTTTCCCTGTTCCTGATGCTCGTCCTGTGGCTCTTCATCCACAAGACCAAAATAGGTAAGGCCATGCGAGCTGTTGCGGACGATCCTCTGGGAGCGAGTGTTGTGGGTATTGACCCCGAACGTATTATTTTCGTGGCTTTCCTCGTGGGGTCGGCCCTCGCCGGTATCGCCGGTATGCTTATATCGTTGGAGACCAACATTGAACCCACTATGGGATTTACGGCAATACTTAAAGGTATGATAGCAGCGATTATCGGGGGGATAGGGAGCATTCCCGGTTCTGTTTTTGGTGGGTTTTTCCTCGGATTGGCAGAGAACCTTGGGATATGGAAGATTCCCTCCGGGTGGAAGGACGCCATATCGTTTGTAATCCTTATAATATTCCTCCTGTTCAGGCCTTCGGGAATATGGAGCGCCCTGTACGATAGAGGAGGGAAGTGATGGAGTACTTACTGCACATACTGGTGATAGCGGGGATATACATAATCCTCACACTGAGTTTGAATCTGATAGTCGGTTTTACGGGACTCCCCTCCCTTGGCCACGCCGCCTTCTACTGCATAGGTGCATACACTTCAAGCCTTCTGGCGCTGCGCCTGGGCGTATCCCCCTGGCTGGGGATGTGGGCGGGGGCGCTGCTTGCGGCCGCATCCGGGCTAATCATAGGTTATCCCTCCGTGCGTCTGAAAGGGGATTATCTCGCTCTGGCGACGTTCGGAATGGGGGTTATAGTGTATTCCATAGCCAAGAACTGGGTATCACTGACGAGGGGGCCTCTGGGACTTCCGGGCATTCCCGGATTCTCCGTGTTCGGATATCAGCTGTCCTCCCCGTGGATGTATATCCCTCTGGTGTATGTCTTCGTCCTTCTGACTCTAATAGTCATTCATAGGATCACCTCATCCCCATTCGGGAGGGTTCTCAAGGCCATTCGGGAGGACGAGACGGCCGCCCAGTCTCTGGGGAAAAACACCTCCCGCTATAAACTCCTGTCTTTTATGGTGGGAGCTTTCTTTGCCGGTATTGCGGGGAGTCTTTACGCCCACTATATAACCTTCATAGACCCTTCCAGCTTTACGGTTATGGAGTCTATAACCGTTCTCCTGATGGTTATATTCGGAGGTATGGGGAGTATAAGCGGCTCCATCGTCGGAGCCGTGATTTTAGTGGTCATCCCGGAACTCCTCAGGTTCGTAGGCTTACCCTCATCCATCGCCGCCCCGATGAGGCAGATGCTGTACGGTCTCCTGCTCGTTCTCCTTATGCTGAAGAGACCGCAGGGGCTTATGGGTACGTACCGGTTCAAATGATGGAAGGGAAGGCGTTGCTGTCCGTACGTGATCTAACGAAGACCTTCGGAGGCCTGATGGCAGTTAACTGTGTTAGTTTTGATATAGAAAAGGGTACGATCACGGCCCTGATAGGCCCCAACGGTGCCGGTAAGACTACGGTCATAAACATCATCTCCGGTTTGTTGAGGGCTACGGGAGGGAAAGTGGTGTTCAAAGGGAGGGATATTACGAACCTTCCGCCCTACAGGATATCCCATCTGGGAATCGCCAGAACCTTTCAGAACATCCGCGTATTCCCCCAGATGACCGTACTTGAGAACATGCTGGTCGCAACGAAATACAGGAAAGGGGAAACCCTGCTCTATTCCGTTATACCCGACAGGGATGTGAAGGTGGAAGACGAGCAGAACCTCAAGAAAGCTTTACATTATCTGGAATTTGTAGGGCTTATGGATAAAAAAGACGAGTTTGCGGGAAACCTCTCACACGGCCAGAGACGGCTGTTGGAGCTGGCCAGGGCGCTGGCAACCGATGCGGATCTGCTCCTGTTGGACGAGCCTACGGCCGGGGTCACTCCACGCACGAGAAAAAAGCTCCTTCAACTCTTCACCAGACTCAAGAACTCAGGCAAAACCATAATGATAATAGAGCATAATATGAAGGTGGTTAGAGCCGTATCGGATAGGGTTATAGTCCTGAGCAACGGCCAAAAGATCTTTGACGGCCCTCCGGATAAGGCCTTTAAGGACAGCAGGGTAATAGAGGCCTACCTTGGAACGAAGTGGAGGTATATGTGATGCTCAACGTAAACGGTTTAACCGTAAAGTACGGCTCTGTGGTTGCCCTTGAGGGAGCAAATCTGCGCATTGACGCCGGTGAGGTAGTCGCCCTGTTGGGACCCAACGGTGCAGGGAAATCAACTGCCCTGAAGGCAATAGCCGGATTGGTCGTCCCGGCCTCGGGAGAGATCGTATTTGATGGGAGAAATATCGTAGGATATAAGACCCACGAGCTGGTCCGTATGGGGCTGGTGTTAGTACCCGAAAGGCGACACATTTTCCCATCAATGACCGTTCTGGAGAACCTTGAACTCGGTGCATATATACGTTCGGATAAAAGATCTATCAGGCGGGATATTGAGAGGGTCTTCGCCCTCTTCCCGGTTCTCAGGGAGAAGAAAAACCATCGCGCCGGGACCTTAAGCGGTGGGCAACAGCAGATGCTCGCCATAGGACGGGCTTTGATGTCAAAACCAAAGATGCTCCTTTTGGACGAACCCTCCGTTGGCCTGTCACCGAACTACGTTGAGGCCGTATTTGAGAAGATTCGCGAGATCAACAGGCAGGGAACCACCATACTCTTTGTGGAACAGAACGTCAGAATAGCCCTGGAATATTCGGACAGGGCTTACGTCTTCGGTATAGGTAGAATAGAGTTTGAAGGTCCTTCTAAGGAGTTGTTGAAGGATAAGAGGGTCAGGAATATATTTACGGGAGAAGATTTTACGCCCGATCAGAAGTGAATTCCCCCCACCTTACCCAATTCAGTACACCTTTCCCCTGGGCATGAACGTTTCCAGCCACACAGTCTTTCCCTCAACGTAGATTATGAGCCTCCAGTTTCCTATCCTGATACGGTACGTTCCAAACGGATAGCCCTTCAGTTTTCGTACGTCCAGCCTTTCAAATACGTCCATTATTCGCTTCCTTAAGGACCCTTATAACTCTGGCCAATCTTTTCTCCACATCCGAGGGTAATTTTTTGCAATCCTTAATAAACCCTCTCCGGAGTCTAACCTCCATGCTTTTCCAATAGAGCGTTTAGAAACCTCTCCGTCTCCTCCGCAGGTTCATCCCCCTCCTCCCTCCTCCTCTCCGCCTCCCTCAATGCATACACGTCCCACCAGAGATCCTCTAACTTTTCAAAGTACCTCCTTAAAAGCCTCCTGACCTTCCCGTAGATTTCCTTCCCCGCTTTGAGCCTCCCGCCCCGGACGGCAGAAACCACATTAGCCAGAAAGGTGGTTATGGCCGTTGTCCTCTCTATTTCATCCCAGAAATCCTCGTCCAAACCCCCCGCTATGGCATACCCAAACAGACCGGTCTCCTTTAAGAACCCGTTGAACTTCCAGACCCTACGGAGAAGGTCATCCTCCGGTTCAACCTCCGTCCCTTCCCCTTCGTGGGCGGCGAGGACGTAGGAGTAGGCGGTTTTCAGGGCTACGAGTAGATCTACGTTCCTGTTGAGCCACCTGCCGTTCAGCTCTTTCAAGAAGGAGCGGGCGAGTTTGAGAAACGCCCTGTGAAGCCTCCTCTCCTGCCGGCTTATCTCCCCTTCAGTCTTCCACCTCTCAAGCGTCAGCATATCCGCATTCTACGGCCGAAACCCCTCACACTACCTCCCTCAACTTATCCCTCTTCCCTTCAGGTACCCCTTTATTCCATCCCACACCCCCATCCGCCCGGCCAACAACCGTAGGGTGGTCGTTACCTTATCTGTGGGTGCCGTACACGAGGCACGGACGAGGAGTTTGAGTATGGACGGTAGCATCTCTTCATCGTCCCCGTAGGCCTTCAGGATACGCTCTGCGGCCTCCTCAGGCTCCCCTCCGAAGAAGTCTATGACCCTTTCGGCCGCCGCACCTATAACCACGGGGTTCCTTACCCCCATCCTCTCCGCCAGATTTATTACCTCAAGGAAATGAGCCAGCCCCATGGACTCTATCTCCTCCATGCTAGAGCCGAGGACGAAGAGGGCGAGGGAAGTACCTTCGCTCTCCGGCAGCCTCACCGGCACGGAAAGATCCCTGTTTAGGGCCGTTGAGGAGAGCTTTTCGGTCAGGGACTCGTACCTTTCCGTTTCCTTCAGGACGGTAAGGAGGAGGGCGGCCACATGCTCACACGCCCTCTCTTTTTTGTGGCACCCGCATTTCGCTCTTATCTTGTCCCTCATCCAGTCGTAGGAGACCTGTACTTCACAGCCTGAAACAACGGCAGAGGCCTCCGTATCCGTGGAGTCGTAGAAGAGGACCTCCCCTCTCTCCGCGATCTCCCGGCCTTTTTCTATGAGCCGGTTGCCGAGGATCTCCCTGAGACCCTCCGCTCCCATAAGGCGAAGCCTCAGATCTAAGTACATTTCAACCCCCTCTTTCTCCAGCGTCTTATCTCGCCGAGTTCAAGGCCGTAAAGGGTGTTCCTGCGGCAGAATACGCTATCCACGGCGTACTCCGATGACGTCTCCCTCTCCTCCAACTTGATGGACTCGGGCGGGGAACCGTCAAGGGGTACGACGAGGACGTAGTTGGCGTGGGGAATGAGCAGGGTGTTTCGTTTCCTGTCGTAGTGGGCGGGCAGGAAGGGAGGACCTCCGAACACGATCCGCCTGAGGAGGAAGACTATACCCATACTCCCACCGTGGGGGATCTCCCTGCCGTTTATGAAGACGGAGTCCTTAGACACGAGGACCGGGACGGGGGAGTCGGGAGCGTGGACGGGGAAGAAGTCTTCACTTACGGGGAACCTCTCCTCCTCTCCGTTGAACCTTACCTCTATCACCTCCCCGTTCCACCTGACCACAAAGCCGTCCCGATAGAAGCCGAAGGCCGAAACGGAGTCGTACTTCAGCGTAGCCTCTCCCCTGCCGTAGATGTAGATGTGGGCGTTATCGTTGAAGAGTACGGCGAAGATCTCACCGTCCGGAACGGAGAGGAGACTGACCCTGACCTTCTCAAACTGCCCGTCCCTCAGAAGGGAAGGTCCGTAGGCTCCCTTCGGATATAATAGAGGCAGGTCGTGGAGGTCGTACCCGTCTGCCACTCTCTCCCCATCATGGACGAGGGCCATAACCCGGCCTGTGTCCCCGGAGATTAGGATCTCGTCCGGGTCGGGGGCTACGGACGTCAGTACAAGGGCCGTCCCTTTTCTCCACGGGGCCACCCCTATAGTCCTGCCCGGCACCCTGTGGCCCTTGAGGTTTTCGCCGTCGTACCCCACGGATGCCACCTCCCCCCTGTAGGTTGAGAAGGTTATCTGCTCCGGAAGGTAGGCGGCCCCCTTCACCTCACCGATGGGTACGTAGGGCAGGACGGCCCTTCTCGTCTTGAGTTCATAAACCTGAACCCCCCTCGTATGCTCACCGTAAATCACGTAGTGCCTCCCGTCCGGGGAGATGGATACGGGACCCTCCCACATCGTACCCCTCGGATTGAGGGAGTCGTCAAGGAGTAACGTGGCACTTCCCACGCTAACAGCCCATCCCCCTTTGAAGGTCTGAAGGGAGAGTTCCGGAAGCCCGTACGTCCCCGTCAAAACTTCCTGAACGGCGTAGGCCTTGAAGAGGTCGTAGAGGTTTAATACGTCCCTGACCCTCTGCCGCCGGCCATCAAGAACGTAGAGGACGGGAACGGTTAGAGTCCCCCACTTCGCCCACGAGAGGGCCAGAAGCTCCTCCCCCTTCCACGCAACGCGTACGTTCCCGTAAGGCTCGTTCTCCCAGTTGTTCCACGAGACGACGGCGTATACACCGGGCAGGGGCGTTCTGCCGTACATGCGGGACCTCCCTCTGGTCTCTACGAACCGCACGTTCCCGAAGACGTCCCCCATGGCCATGACGGAGTTGTCCGGCGAGAAGGCGACGGATACGATCCTCCCTCTCCCCTTCATGTACCCCTTCCTCACGGTTTCCCACGTCCCGGTATCCCATACGGCAAAACGGTGGGCGCTGGTCTCTAACCTTGAGACGGCGGCGACGAGGGAAGCGTCCTGGGACAGGAAGAAGGACGGTGCGGATATCCCCGTACTCCAGTAGATGTTCACCTTCAGTTTCTTCATGACCTCACCCGTACTGAGGCTCCAGACTTCCGGCGTGGTCTTACCCACTAAGACGTAGTCCCCCACGAGGGCGACGCCCAGGGGGATGTACTCGCTGGACGGACGTTTTTTGTAAACCAGCCTGTTGCCCTTGAGGTCGTAAACGGCGAGGTCCACCGACAGGGGGGCGAAGGTCTCACCGGACGGGGACCATACGACACCGGCTATCCTTCCGGCCTCCGGCCGTAGTCTCCTCTCCCCCTCAAGGAGGTAGTGCCTCTTTGCCAAAGTACCTTATTATAGGGAGGGGATGAACACGATTTTCAGAAGGTTTGAACACGTGCGTTCGCGACGAATTTAAAATTCGGGTGATGGGGTGATAGTCTTAGGACTTTTGCCCTACAAGGCTCCCCTTTACTTCCTTGACTCTCTGAACATGAGGTTTGAGGGGGCGGCTCCCCTTGGGGCTGCCTACGACCTCGTTTTGGACGCTGGCCGTAATCTGTCCTTCTTGTCCTTCTCCGGCAGTATCGCCGTTTATGACGTCTCCGACCCGAACTCCCCGGCCCTCCTTAGCACCGTCCGGCCCATCCCCGGCCTCTTCGTTGAGATGGCCTACGACCCCGTCTCCCGTACCCTATGGGCCGCGGACTTCTACGGCGAGATCCACACCTATGACGTCTCCGACCCCTCCAACCCGACGGAGATCGGCACCCTCCCCCTCCCCTTCCCCATAACGGGACTCTACCTGAACGGGAGCGACCTCTACGTGGCCGTTACCCTCGGCGGTGTGGTCATATACGACGTCTCCGACCCCCACGCCCCGGCTATGGTCGGTTCCTTCTCCACGCCCCCTTACGCCCTTGACGTTTACGTGGATGGGGGGCGGGCCTACGTGGCCTCCGATACGGGTGGGATATACATCTATGACGTCTCCGACCCGTCCTCACCGGCCATGCTCGGCTCCTACGCCGGGGGATGGAGGGCGCTGGCCGTCCTCCCTTACGGCAACTACCTCTTCGTCGGGGCGGACAGTACCGGCCTCGTCGTTCTTGACATCTCCGACCCCTCTTCCCCTGCGGAGGTGGCGGTGTATCCAACGGACGGAAGGGCCGGGCGTATGGTCCTCTCCGGTTCCTACCTCTTCCTATCCGACGGTCCGGGTGGAACCCTCATCCTTGACGTCTCCGACCCCACCTCTCCGAGGGGAGTCTCCTACATCCCCTCCCCCTCCTACGTCCTCAACTCCGTCCCCTCTGGCTCCTACCTCTTTCGGAACGCCAGCATTAACGGTCTGGAGATCTATGAGATAACGTCCTACGAGGGTATGCGGGAACTTGCCACCTACACCTACGATAACAACGTCATAACTCTGTCCCTCAACGGCTCCTATCTCTACGCCTCCGTCCTCTACCGGGGCATCTCCACCCTTGACGTCTCCGACCCCTCCTCCCCTGTGGAGGTTTCCCTCATAGGCGATTCAACCCGCGCCCTCACCCTTCTGACCTCCGGGAGCCGCCTCTACGCCCTGAAGTACAGGGTGGATTCCCCCAACTACTACATAACGGCCTACTCCCTCTCCGACCCCTCCTCCCCGTCTCCTCTGGACAGCTCCTTCCTCCCCTTCTCCTACCCACGCCTTGACATGGCGGCCGGAGACACCTTATACATCCGCGATAGGGGGATAGTATACCTCTACGACTTTACGGACCCCTCCTCCCCCGTCCTCATCTCCTCCTTCACCACCCCAGACTCCTCCGCCGGCAGGCTCCTGAAGTCCGGGAATACCCTCTTCTCCTACAACCCCTTCCGCCGGAGGCTCTACTCCTACGATATCTCCGACCCCACTTCCCCCGTCCTCCTTGACAGCCTCTCTGTGCCGTTCCTATACTTCCTTCCCGACGACGCCACCCTCTACAACGGCCACATATACCTCCCGGCCATCTACTCCTACAACGTCCTCATCCTCGTGGTTGATGCCACCGACCCCTCCTCCATGTCTCTGGACACGGCCGTTTATGTGGGTCCCTCTCCGTACTCTTCCCTGATGATATCCGCAAGGGCTGTGGGGGGTAAGCTCCTTGTCAGGTACGCCCACAACCTCTGCGCCCTCTCCCTCTCCGGCCCCATCCCCGTCAGGCAGGAGTGCGACCGCTCCCCCTACTACGACCATCGCCTTACCACCGACGGCTCTTATGCGTACCTCCCGGACGATAACGTTATTGACATCTGGGACGTCTCCTCCCCCTCCGAACCGACCTTCCTCTCCCGCCGCAACGACCTGACCTTCTCCTCTTCCGGGGTTATGGCCTCCTACGGGGGAAGGATATACACGGCGGACGGGGCGAGGGTCTTCAACGTCTTTGACGTCTCTGACCCCACATCCCCATCCTTGAGGAACAGGTACCTCCTCCCCGACACCCTCCGCCACTCCGGTGGCGCCAACGACCTCGTCGCCGATGGGGGGTACATCTACGCCTCTTCCCCCTTCCTCGCCGTCTTCTCCCTGACGGACCCCGACACCCCCAACATGGTGGCCTTCTTGGATACGGTCGTAAGCGTCCCCATAGACACCGCCGACACCATCCACTACAGGGTAAGACCCCTAAGGCTGGCGAAGGTTGGGGACCACATCCTCGGCTTCTACTCCTACCTCGTCCTCTCCTACGACGTATCCTCTCCCACCTCCCCAACCCTCTCCGCCGCCATTTACGACAGCGATGCCGTCTATGGGTTTCAGGGTATGGCGGTCTCCGGCGACCGGGCCTACTTCAAGACCGTCCGGAGGATACACATCTACAACATATCCGACCCCTCCTCCCCCGTAAAGGAGGGCGTTGTGGAGCCGGATACCTCCTTCCTCTACCACCCCCTAATCGCCGTTTCAGGCGATACGGCCTTCGTGTATGCCGATCGGGACGGCATCACCTACCTGCTCTCCCTCCTCCTCCCATCCGGCACCATCTTTGATTCTCTGGCCATAGGAAGCTATCCGAAAGTGAGGGGTCTAAACGGCCTCCTTGTGGGGAACCTCCTCTATGCTGCGGACTGCGAGGCCGTAAGAGCCTTTGACGTCTCCGACCCCACAGATCTAAGGGTCGTAGCCTACCGGAAGACGCCGGACTGCGTTGTGGATGTGTCCGTCTCCGGCCCCTACGTCTTCGCCTCAATCGCCAACGTCGGCCTCCACGCCTACAGGGTCCTATCCGTAGGGGTAAGGGAGAGGGGAAGGACGGCTACGGCCGTACTCTCCGGCAAGGGTGGGCTGACCTTGAGGCTTACGGAGGAGGCGAGGGTGAAGGTGTACGATATAACCGGGAGGCTGCGGTACGCCGCCCGTCTCGGCGCCGGGAAGTACAGGGTGCCGCTACCGGCGGGGGTTTATATGGTGGTGATACGGGGGGAGTACAGAGAGGTTTTGAAGGCCGTAGTGAGGTAGGGGGCGGGGTTAAAATAGGGGGTGATGGGTAA
>JALWYV010000042.1 GCA_027003075.1 Caldifarciminota bacterium
GAGGGTTTAAGTGGGGGGGAATTGGAGGGGATGGAGGACTCGCCACACGGGGCAGGGATTCGCTCCTTTACCTTGAGGGAGTATGGACCTTCGGAGGGGGATTTATAAACCTGCGAGTGTCCCGCAAGAGGACTTCGGGGATGGAAGGTTTCCCTCAAACCTCAGGCATTCAGGGGGACGTAAGGGTTGCCCTCAAAAGCCGATGGATTAACCTGCTCGCCTTACGGAGGACATGGAAGGACTGGACGGGATACTACAGACACGACAACCTCCGCTTATCTAAGGACGTTAACTTTCGTGGCTTCATGTTGGGGTTATCTTTGGAAGGGGTTAGGAGTACGAACGTCGGAAACCGTATCCGCCCTCTCCTGTCCGTGGGCCGGGAGTACAGGCGTAAACACCTGTACCTCAGCGGAGGAGTGTGGACGGACGTTAAGAGGTGGGGACACTCGGCCGTCATCGGAGGGCGGCACAGAACGGTCTATCTTGAGGGGTTTGCCTCCAACAGGATACCGTCCTTTGACGAACTGTACTGGGAAGGGTACGGCGCAAAGGGGAATCCGGATCTGAGGAACGAGAAGAGCTTCGGGTTAAGCGGAAGGGTAATTTCATCCCTCATAAGGCTGGACGTTTACTTCCGCAGGGTGTACGACCTGATAGAGTGGAAACCGGTAAACGGAGTATGGAGACCGGAGAATTCCGGATCTGCACGTGTATGGGGTGGAGAGGTTAACGTGGATTTAAAAGTCTTCACCTTCAGATACGTCCGTACGTACGCCTACAACGACATGGGAAAGAGGCTCATATACCGACCCCGTAACTCCTACTACGTCTCCCTTCGCCCCTCTTTTCGTAATTATGGCTTGTACCTCACGGGGATATACCTTGATCCCAGGTTCACGAATGCATCAAACACCCGTTTCTTGGATTACGTCCTACTTCTGGACGGCGGGGTGTGGTTCAGGTTTAAACGGATGAGGGTAGAGGTGTCAGCGTACAACCTTCTAAACGGTAGGTACTACTTCGTTGAGGGGTACCCTCTGCCCGGAAGGTCGTTTACGCTCCGGTTGACGATGGGGGAGTGAAAAGAATACTCAGGTGTCAGAGCCATCACCGGATATCGTTCAGTACAGTACTTTCGTGGTCTGGGCAATGAAGGGTTAGAATTGATGGATTTACACTGATCAAGACAACTCAAGGATTGAAAAAAGCCCCTACCCCAGGGTCTTACACCCTGAGAATAGGGGCATGATGAAAAAAATCCTCACCGCCCTTATGGTGGCGGGAAAGGGTAGTATAAAGGCGATAGCAGAGTTTCTTGGGCATAAGAAACACTACAGAGTGTGGAGGAGGATAAGGAAGATGGGGAAGGAAGGATAGACTTAGCGATGGAGATGCTTCGGTGGGCGTTGGAGGATGTGAAGATAGAACCGGCCTACGTCCTTATGGACACGTGGTACGCAAGCAAGGACCTGCTCAGTTATCTGGACACCAAGGGGGTGAGATTTATGACAGGGGTAAGGAAGAACCGCAACATAAGGATAGGAGGGAAGGAAGGGAAGAAGATGCACGTGGAAGATGTGGAAATCCCCGAAGAGGGGATTGTAGTGTATCTGGAGGAGGTAGGAGAGGTGAGACTCTTCGCGTTCTCCGAGCCTGTCAAAAACGACGGGGAGGAGAGGGTAAGGTACTTTATCACCTCCAATACGGAGGATAAAAGGGAGGACGTTGAAAAGTTGCGAAAAATCAGATGGAAGATTGAGGAGATGTTTAAGATCCTCAAGCAGGTTTTCTCCGCCGACACCTTCTTTGTTAGAGTTCCTGTTGCCATCCTCGGCTTTATTACCCTTGCCTTTCGTGGTTTCTTCCTCCTTGAGAGGCTTAGACTCTTTAAGGGTATTTCCCCTTTCTCCCTTCAGCAACGATTACGATGGCTCGGTAGAGCCGCTCTCCAGCCTCAGCGTAATCCCCTTTTCTCTGTCTAAGCGCGAAACTACTGGGTATATTCACCTTATGGCCATCCTGAGGCGCGTCTTCTCCGTTTCTCCTTCTCCCTCCGCCTCAATATAGAGGAAGTACAGACCCCTCCACAAACCTTCAGTTCCCACGGCCACCTGCCCTATAGGACTACGGGGATAGAACTCCTTCTCCCGTACCTTTCGGCCGAGGTCGTCGTACAGGACTACCCTCAACCTATCAACTTTAAACGGATACGAAAAGGCTACCACCACGTCCTCTCCGGGATCGTACACCTCCCTCGCCAGCTTCACGCCGGTCTCCGGAAGGGATCCGCTTACGCTGTTGAGCCTTCCCGGTGTACCCCCAGAAGGGTCCCTGCACGTCCCCCAGTTCGTTGAGTCCGTGGAAGGGAGAAAGGGGGATATCCTCTCAAGGGAGCGGTCGTAATCTCCACCCCACGACCTGAAGTACCTGAGGCTGTCAAGGGTTGTGCCGTCGCTTATGAGGAGGTCGTCATAAGAGTCGTTCAGCCTCGGCATATCCGGTACGTACACGAAGCCCACGCCGGGGAACCTGTCGGCAAAGGAGGAATCACCCGTAAGTACAGCGTACTCCCCGGCATCCACAGTCAGGGAGAAGGTATCCGATCTCCCGGAGGCGTCTCCCACGACCATCGCGGGGAAGGTGAGGGGCCATTCACCGGCGTTGTAAACCTCAAACCACTCCGTACCCCTGTAGTTTATCTCGTTGATCACGAGGGTGGGACGCTCCACGACGAAGTGGGCGTAGGCCGAGTTATCTTCGGGGAAACAGTCGGACGAGTCCAGTTTCAGGGCGACCTCGTTCGTCCCCTGCACGTCTCCGGCGAAGGTGAAAGTCAGGGTATCCAGAGAGTCGGGATTCAGAGAAACGGTTAAAAAGGTGTCGGGAGAGGAGTTGCGATACAGGGTAAAATGGAAATCAGCCCTTTCAATCCCACCGTTTTTTACTGCAAACGAAATCCGGTAGTTTTCGCCCACCTTATAAACTTCAATTGTACTTACGGAAACTTCGTAGGGACAGGACACGCTGTTTCCGAGGCCGAGGGTATGGCCGGATGGACTGCGGCTGGGCAGGAAAACGTTAAGCGTAGTGGACCTCCTCTCGGCCGATACTCCGTCCCCCGTCTCCGGCAGGTTTCCAACAGCGTCCACGGTGTCCCCGGATGAGTTTACGAGGAAGAGGGAATCTCCCTGAGAGAGGCCGTTGCCTATGGAGGCGTCGGAGACGCTCATGAGGACGGTTCCGGAGGGGAAGGAGTAGGGCATGGGGTCGGGGGAGGAAGGGTTCGTGTAGTCCCGGTCAAGGATAACGCCGAAGCCACCCGGAGGGATGCACACGTCAAGTAAGCACCCCGGACAGGAGGAGAGGACGGCCGTATCCGGAAAAGCCCCCACGGGGTCAAGGTCGTACCTGTCCCCTATACGCCATCCGGAAAGGCAGACCGTAGTATCTCTGTCGTTGTATACCTCTACGGCCTCGTTGTAGAGACCCGCGGAGGACTCGGTCCCCCGCGGATCGTACATGACCTCGTTTATTACCACCCCAAGGAGTAGGTGAAGCACCCCTTATTTTACGGTGTTCCGAAGTACTCCGGCCTGTTAACTATATCCACCAGAGAGAAGCCTATGAGTACGGCCAGAAGGAGAAGACCGAGGGCTATAAAGACCACGTTCATCTTGCCGTCGTACTTGAGGTGCATGAAGAAGGCGGCTACAAGCAGGGCTTTGGCCGTTGCTATGCTCATAGCTATCACCGTGTTTATGAAGTCGCTACCGAAGTGCTGGTTGGCCGCCCACACCGTCACGACCGTAAGGATTATGAGCGCAACGAACACGCTCACGTATACCCCCGGTCCCACTACGTGATGCCCGTTTTTCTTTCCCATACCGTACCTCCTACTTTATGAGATAGAAGAGCGGGAACAGGTATATCCAGATCACGTCCACGAGGTGCCAGTATAGACCGGCGACCTCCACCGGGCCGTAGTTGCGGGAGGAGTACCTGCCCTTGAGGGCGAAAAAGAGCATAACGGCTAGTATTCCCACGCCCACTATAACGTGAAGGGCGTGCAGGCCGGTCATGGTGAAGTAGAGGGAGAAGAAGAGGGCCTTACCGACGTGTCCCTCCTGAACGAAGTGCATGAACTCCTTACCTCCCGGATGGAGGCCGTGGGCAAACTTCTCTGGCCACTCAAACGTGAACTTCACGAAGAGGAACGCCAGACCGAGGAGTACGACGAGACCGAGGAATATAGAGGCCAAGCGCTTGCGGTCGGTCTGTGTGGCCCACACGGCCATGGCCATAAAGAAGGAGCTGGTTATGAGGACGAGGGTGTTTACGAAGCCTATGTTGACGTTTATGTAGTGGTGGGCGGCCTTGAAATCGGCCAGATACAAGCTATGGAAGGCGGCGTAGACGGTGAACAAACCACCGAAGAGCAGGAGCTCGGTTATCAGGAAGAGCCACATCCCGAACTTCATTCCGTCCACGCCCACGTCAACGTGGGGATGGTGTCCTCCGTGGGTTTCCCTCTCAAGTACGGCCTTCTCCATCAGTGTCCCTCCTTTTTACCGAAGTCGTAAGGACCGTGGGTGACAACAGGCTCCTTAAGGAAGTTTTCCGTTGGGGGAGGTGAAGGGGTCTGCCACTCAAGGGACATCCCACCCCACGGATTATCCGGAGCCTTTTTACCCTTTAGTATGGCGTGCAGTATCACACCTACGGATATGAGAACGCCCGTGGCTATCATGAAGGCACCGATGGTTGAGACGAAGTGATAGGGCCAGAACTCCACGGGGTAGTCCCAGTACCTTCTGGGCATACCCATGGAACCCATTATGAACTGGGGTATGAAGGTGAGGTTGAAGCCGACGAAGTTGAGGAACCATCCTATCTTCGCCCACTTCTCGTTGTACATCTTACCGAACATCTTGGGGAGCCAGTGGAAGAAGGCTGCGAATATGGCGAATACGGCTGCTCCCACCATGGTAAAGTGGAAGTGCGCCACCACGAAGTAAGTGTCGTGCAGGTGTATGTCCGTGCCTACGGACGCCAGAAACAGCCCGGTGAGACCTCCTACGAGGAAGATAAAGAGGAAGGCGAATATGTAGAGCATGGGAGCGGTGAACCTTATCTTCCCCTTGTACATCGTGGCCACCCAGTTGAATATCTTAACCGCCGTAGGTACGGCCACGAAGAAGGTCAGGAAGGAGAAGAGGATATCGGCCGTAGGGGACATGCCGGCCGTAAACATGTGATGCCCCCAGACTATGAAGCCTATAAGGGCTATCGCGAGAGAGGAGGCGGCTATGAACCAGTACCCGAAGATGTGCTTCCGGCTGTGGATGGAGACCACCTCGGAGACCACTCCGAAGGCGGGAAGTATCATCAAGTAAACTGCGGGGTGAGAGTAGAACCAGAAGAGGTGCTGGAACAGAACGGGATCCCCTCCAAGACGGGGGTCAAAGAAACCTATCTTCAGGATGTTTTCAAGGCCGAGAAGGAGGAGCGTAATACCCAGAACAGGGGTGGCTATTAGCTGGACGATACTCGTGGCGTAGAGCGCCCATACGAAGAGGGGTAGTCTTCCCCAAGTCATACCCTTAGCACGGAGCTTGTGGGTGGTAACGATGAAGTTCAGACCCGTAAGGATTGAGGACATACCGAGGATGAAGACTGCCAGAGATACGATGAAGACGTTCAGGCCCTTACTGGCGCTGTAGGGGGTGTAGAAGGTCCATCCCGTGTCTATCGGGCCGAAGAGGAGGGACAGTAGGAGAAGGATGCCACCAATGGCAAAGAGCCAAACGCTCATCAGGTTAAGGCGAGGGAAGGCAACGTCTTTGGCTCCGACCATGATGGGCAGGAAGAAGTTTCCAAAACCGGCAGGTATCATGGGTATTATCACCATGAAGATGAGGAGGGCGCCATGGAGGGTAAAGAGGACGTTGTGGGCGTAGGGGGAGAGGAACTGCTTACCCGGAAACATTAACTCCGTCCGAAATATCAGGGCGAACAGCCCTCCCACGAGGAAGAAGATCATACTTATGGTGAGGTACATCAGGCCTATGCGCTTGTGATCCAGAGTGAAGAGCCAGGACATCAGGCCCTTCTTGTCCAGATAGGTTTCGTAAGGCCTTGCCTCACCCTTTTCAACCTTTGTGGCTTCTATCATTTTCACCCTCCTACTTTAAAGTCTTTATGAACTCTATAAGCGCCTGTATCTCTTCCTCGCTCAGCTGTCCCTGAAACGGAGGCATGGCCGGGGGATAACCGGCGACTATTTTCGCCGTCGGATCAAGGATGGACTCCCTTATGTAGTTCTCGTCCACCTTCACCGTACTCCCGCCCTTCAGCTTCTCCATCTTACCATAAAGGCCTTTAAAGGTCGGCCCTACGCTTTTACTCCCATCCGTAGTATGACAGCTGGCACACAGGTTCTTGTAGAGCATCTCACCCCTCTTGTGAAGGGGAAGGGACGCCATGGCCTCCTTCTGCTTACCAACGAACTTGGCGAACTCCTTTTCCGGGAGATTTAGTATGGCCAGGAGACTGTCGGCAGTTAAAGAGGCGAGACTGTTGTTAAAGGTGGAAGCATCCAGCTTCTGGAACCTCTCCCACTCCTTCGGCTTGAGGGCAACTACGAGGGCTGGCATACGGGAGTGCCACATACCGCAGTACTCGGCACAGAATAGCTCGTACTTTCCGGGTTCCGTGGCCTGAAACCAGAGCTTGGTGTACCTTCCGGGAATTGCGTCGTACTTTGCACGGAAATCGGGAACGTAAAAGCTATGCAGAACGTCCTGAGAGGTCAGTATGACCTCCACAGGCTCACCTGCAGGTACGTAGAGGATGGGCTGAAAGTCATCGGTTGTAACCCTTCCGGACTCCTTTATGGTTCCTGTAATGAGCTTCTTGCCGTCGGGGTACTCGGCCTTCCAGCCCCACTGTCTGGCGGTCACGTTTACCTTGAGAGATACACGCTCAGGGTACTTTATCTTCCTGTAGGTCTCCAGACTGAGAAAGAAGATAGCGAAGAGTCCTATGGCAGGCACGATTGTCCAGGTGATCTCCACGAGGTTGTTGTGGGTTATGTAGGCTCCATCCCTCTCATCGTTATCGCGGGCGCGGTACTTGAACATGAAGATCAGCATGACCCCCACGACCAGAACGAAGGCTATGACGGAGAGCCAGAAAACCACCAGAAACACCGTATCCACATCTATGGCGTACTTGGACGCCCGTTCGGGCAACAGGGCCAGAAGGTTAAGCATGCGGCGATTATAAAGCGGTACTGCAAACCGTTTGCAGAAATTCTCACCCTCTTAAAAATAGGGTCATGTAAAATTGAGAAAAGTTCCAGCTTTAAAATACTCCTTCATGATTTTCCTGATTGCCCAGATAGGTGGGTACGTACCTCCGGAGGCGGAGGGAGTGGAGGTAAAAGATAGGGCCGGGGAGAAGGTGGCCGACGTAACGCTTACGGATCAGTACGGACGGAAACTGAAGACTTCCTCCCTTTTTGACGGGAAACGTCCCGTGATCGTAGTACCCATGTACTACACCTGCCCCGTCGTATGCACCACCACCCTGACCCTCCTGATAGAGGCCGCCCGAAGGCTTCAGGATCTGAAACCGGGGAAGGACTACCGCGTATTCGTATACTCCTTCAATCACAGTGAAAAACCTGAAGATGCCCTCAGGAAGTGCAGAACCGTATGGGAACATCTGGGTAGAGGCGCGGCCACGTGTGCCGTCGGTGATTCGCTCTCTGTATGGAAGTTGTCCGAATCTCTGGGGTTCAGGTACCGTAAGGTGAAGGAGGGACTGTACTCCCACCCCGTCGCCGTTATAGTGGCCACGCCCGACGGCAGGTTCTCGCGGGCGATATACGATATGGGTGGTTTCAACGCCACGGACTTGAGGCTCGCCCTCCTTGAAGCCGCAGACGGGAAGATCGGCAAGAGCCAGATAGTCAACTCCTTCCTCCTCTACTGCTACCAGTACGACTCGGCCAACAGGAGGTACAACCTGATAGTCTGGAGGGTGGTGAAACTCTTCGGTATCCTCACCCTCATCTTCGTGGGCGCCGTCTACGGGTACGTACTCTTTTCAAGAAGGCGGAGATAAACGAGGTACACCCTACGTCCTTAGAATTTGAAGGATGTACTTCCTCCTATCCTCGTTGGTCTGGTCTGTACGGATAGACGGCGGAAACAACGACGCCTGCTACTCCATGGCCTTCTCTCCCCGTGGCTACCCTGTGGTCGCCGGAAACTACGGCAACTCCCTCTACGCCGCTGCCCTTGATCCGATGGACGGATCCTTCCTCTATCAGTACATCTTCGCCTTCCCCGGAAACGGGCGGGCAAACGTGAAGACGGCCACCTTTGACCCCTCGGATTCCACACTGGTGTTGGGTGGGACCTCCTACCCTTACTCAGGGGACGATCAGGCTTGCGGCTTCGTCGCAAAACTGGACTCCGGAAGTACAGTATGGATGTACGTGGACTCGGCCGACGGATGCGGCAGGCGAGAAGGTTTCTCCGGTGTGGTTATAGGGGAAGACGGCCACTATTACGCCTACGGCACGGACTACGAGACCTACAGCGCCGACCTCTTCACACCGAGCCGTCGGTTCGTCCTGAAACTGGACAGGAATACGGGTAGTAAGGTCTGGAGGTACCAGCCGGGAGGGTACTCCTATACGGATGCCACCCCTCTACCGGACGGGTCCGTAGTGGCCGTGGGTTTCGGTGCGGACGGTGAGGTTCAGAGGGTGGGGGCGGACGGCAGCGAGATCTGGACCATCACACCGGATAACGGGAAGTTCTGGGACGTGGTCGTGGCCCCCAACGGACACCCCACGGTCGCCGGCATAAAGGACGGTGACTTCTACGTCGCCCAGTTCCAGAGGGAGACGGGAGGAATAAGATGGGTGTACACGGCCAACGGGGCGGATAACGACGACGACATCGCCCTTGCTCTGGCGGTTGATGGGAATCACATTTACGCCGCCGGCTACGTTGACAACGGTATAAACGGTCTTGACGCCTACGTCGTTAAACTGGATACTCTGGGGAACCTCCAGTGGACCTACACGTACAACGGCCCCTTCAACTCGGACGACGTTTTCAGGAGGGTGCTGATCACGCCCGACGGTGGTGTGGTGGTCGGTGGGTACTCCGTAGGGGGTGGAACGGGCAGGGACGTCCTTGTAGTCAAACTGGATGCCATAGCAGGAGATACTCTGTGGACCTTCACGTACGACTCCCCCTACTCTATAGACGACGACCTGAAGGCTATGGTGTGGGAAAACGGTACGATCTACGCCTGCGCCAGCTCCTATTCCTCTCCCACGAACAGGGATATACTCGTTCTCAGACTGGACGAGCCTACGGGTATAACCGAGGGAAGGACGTCTACGGCGAACGTCTCCGTTGAAGGTGGCGAAATAGTCCTTGCGGGAAGGGGAACGGCTTCGGTATACGACGTATCGGGCAGGATAAGGGCTAAGGTTGAAGTAAACGGCCGTCGCCGGATCAGTCCGGGTAGAGGAATATGGTTCGTACGATTTAACGGTCAGACGTACAGGGTAATCCTTAGATAGCGTAGAACTCCCGCTCTATCGCCCTTATCTGGGCCTGAAGGTTGGCGAGAAAGGCGTATTCGGGCTGATCAAGCTCGTTCCTGCGGTACACCTCCTCCATAACCTTTTCCTTTATACACTCCCACTCCCCACCGCACTCCTCGTACGTACGCCTGAGGAAGTCAACGTACTTCTTCGTGGCCGCTTCGCTGAGGCTCAGGTACTTTTTCACCTCCTTCCTCCCGATTATCAGCATCTCGTGGGGTAGGCCGAGGATCTCTATGTCGTACTCCCTTATCCTCCTCAGGCTGTTCAGGTAGTCCACGACGCTGGTCAGGAACTGGGGCAGGATGTACGTCCCCTTTGAGTTGGGTACTCCGGCCGCCTCGCCCACGACCATGAGTTTGTCTGGCAGTACGTAGTAGGAGACCGAATCTCTCGTATGGCCGGGCGTGTATACCACCTCTATCTCTCCTTTTCCCCACTCTATCCTCTGCCCATCCTCAAGGGGTTGACCCTCTACCGGAGGAACGAAGGTGTACCTGTCGGCGTCTTCGTCGTTCAGAAGTTGGAGTTCCTTACGGTTCATCTCCTCTATGAAGCGGATCACCTTTTCCTTTCTCATAACCTCGTAGAATCTCGGATGGGCTCCCGTCGTATGTTCCCCTACCTCTCGAACGTAGGTATATCCTCCCACGTGGTCGTAGTGGGAGTGGGTGAAGAGTACGCGTCTTATGGGTACGTCGTTCTCCCTGACGAACTCAAGGATCCTCTTACCCCAGTACCCCGTACCGGCGTCTATCAGGACGTCCCCCACGACGTAGACGTAGGCGTAGGGCGCACCTAAGAGCAGGACGTTCCCGTACCTCTCATGTCCGAACTCAAAAGGTCTCATTACCCGGATATTCTAACAGCGAACGCACCGCCTACCTTACCCGTCTATAATACCCCCTTATGTTTGCGATTTACCCCTACTTCCCGTCCTTCCACGTTCCCCACGGCGGACTTTCGGGACGTGTGGAAGCCGACGTCCGCATGGTCTTCTGGAACGTTTCCGTCCCCGCTTACGACCGCTACGGGTTCGCCGGTTATCAGCAGACGGACTTCGGCGAGTCCTATCACTTCACCGTGGGAAACTCCTACATCGCCTATTCCACGGGTAAGTTCGCCTTCTCCCTCTTCTACAACGACGTCCTTACGGGGAACGTCACCGTGGATACCCTTTTCTTTGAGTACAACTTCAGGGATTACGGTGGAGGTGTGGCCTTCTCCCCGGTTAAGTGGGTGGCCTTGGGCGTGGATGCCCTCCTCACGCCGGAAGACAGGGGGGGAGGCGTGGACCTTACCTTGAGATACGAGTACCTCGCCCATCTGAGTGGGGGTGTCTTCTACCTGACGGAGGGTAAAAGGATCGTCTGGGACGTATCCGGTTTCATTGCCCTACCCGACCCCCGCATGTCCTCTCTGGGTATATACCTGTCCAACAAGTACGCCACGGCCATGCTCCTCAGGTACGAGACCAACATAACTCGCAACAGACGGATCAAACTCGGTGGAGGGTTCATTTACGACAGTACCTACACGCCCGTCCTATCCGTGGGAGAGCGGGAGAAACTCGGAAGGTACGATCTCGGGATAGATATAACCGTATTTCCTGTAAGGCACGACCTCAGGAACAAGAGGGTGGAGTGGAACGACATAAAGCTGGTGGTATGGATAGGTTTCTGAGGGAGTACCACAGACCCGTTCTCCTGCGGGAGACCCTTGAGATTCTGAATTTGAAGCCCCATCTTGTGGTCGTGGACGCCACCTTCGGTTTCGGTGGACACGGTTTTGAGATAGCGAAGAGGGTAGATCCGGGAATAGTTATCGGTTTTGAAAAGGACCCGGAGACCTACCGTATAGTGTCGGAGTCCCTCCCACCCATCACGAACATAAGGCTCCTGAACATGGGATACGAGAGGCTGGACGAGGGACTCCTGAAGGTGGGCATCCTCTCCGTGGACAGGGTGCTGTTTGACCTCGGCATGTCCTCCTTCTCCATAGAGGGGACGGGAAGGGGTTTCTCGTTCCGGAAAAACGAGCCTCTGGATCTGCGCTTTAATCCCAACGAGGGGGAACCGGCCTACGAGTTCCTTAACAGGGCATCCGTGAGGGAGATTGAGGAGGTTCTAAGGAAGTACGGGGAGGAGAGAAAGAGCGGCTTGATAGCACGGGAGATAGTGAATAGCAGACCGATAAAGACGACAGGTGATCTGGCGGCGATAGTTGATAAGTTCTACCCTCCCAAGTGGAGAAACAAGGCTAAGGCGAGAGTATGGCAGGCCCTGAGAATATACGTAAACGACGAGCTGGAGAATCTCAGGAGGGGGCTTGCCCTCGCCCTAAGGCACCTCAAGGTCGGCGGCATACTGGCCGTTATAAGTTTCCACTCCCTTGAAGATAGGGCGGTAAAGACCCTGAAGAACTTCCCATTCGTGGAACCGATAACGAAAAAGCCTATAGTTCCCACGGAGGAGGAGATCTCGGAAAATCCGAGGAGCAGATCCGCAAAACTGAGGGCCTACATGAAGGTAGCCGAAGTGGACGCCTCAACCCTTCTTCTGGACAGAAGGTTCGCGAACCCGTTCCCGGTCAGGTGGAAGGAAACCCGCAGGAGGATTCGCAGAGAGGTACGGAAGCTGAGGAAAAGGCGGAGATGAGGTTTAAACACGTTATCCACTTCGTAATAATATCCGTCATCATACTTATAAGCGTTATCCTGAACTCCTACACCGTCGTCTACCTCACCCGTGAGATCTCAAGAAAGAAGAGTGAACTTCGCCGACTCAGGTGGGAACACGATCGGGTACTTTACCAGCGGTACGCCCTATGGCCGAAGTACCTCAGGGACGTGATAGATAAGGTCCGTTAACGCCGTTTCCTCCTTTTCTTCCTCTTCAGGGAAGATAGGAACTCCTCCATCTCGTCTAACATGGTAGTCTGGATGTCGTAGGTATCCACAGCCTCCTTCCCTGAGTAAACCTTCCCCGATACGGATAACCTCTCAACGAAGGAGAGGAAGTCGCGGGGATCCATTACGTAGAGGTTGGGGTGCAGGTGCTTCGCCCTGTCGGCCAGGGACCTGTCGCGGGTCACGAGCTTTATGGTATCACCCGTGTGACGCTTTACGTACTCAACGATCCACTCGTCGGCCGTCATTCCGTGCCTCTTTTCTCCTGAGAACTTGACGTAGGAGGGGTGAGGGGTGTCCGTACGACCGTCAAACACGAAGATCACCCTGTAGTTCTTCCTCAGAAGGACGTTCGCTATCTCCAGCGCCATCCTGTAGGCTTCGGCAAAACTTACGGCCTTACCCGTTGAGTAGGCGAGGTTGTAAGCGTCCACAAGGAACACGGCTACATCACCAGGTTTATTATGAACTTCCCGGCCTTAAAGAGGAACCGGGCCACCTTCTTTACTTTCTCCAGCTTCTCCCTCTGGTCCCGCTTCACCACTATGTCGCATCCCTTCGCCTCCGCCGCCTCTATGACTATCTGCCCGGCAGCGTTGGTGGACACCTTCCCCTTAACGAACTTAACGGCTTTGCTCCACGCGTTCTTCACCTCCGGGTACTCGGAGAAGTCAAGGAGAACGTTACCCTTATCGTCCACTATGCGGGGATAGAGGCAGGCCTTCGCACCCTCCGGGGTCTTGATTATCACACCCTGAACGTCTTTAGCAGGCTCAACGTCCTTATCGGGGGGGCGTTTGGGATGTTTGCCCGGCCCCATCTCCTTTGCGAGGGTGTCAAGGGAAACCTCAACTACGACCTCAACCCTCCCGTCCTTGTAATACTTCGGCTTTCCTATTACCCTCGCCCCCTTCACTATGCCTTCAACCCTCTGGACGACTATATCGCTCTGGGTCATGTAGTCCTCAACCACCGTCTCGGACGTGATGTGGACACCTTTAAGGATCTCAAGCAGGTTCCTGCGGGCATCCACGACGGCTGCCCTCTCGGCGAGGAGCTTCGCCTGACCTCTCGGCTTCTTGGGATCCATGAAACCGTACCCCTTAGCACGGACGACCCCCGCCGTCCAGTTTATCTCACCCTTGTCGTACACCTCCCTCACGGCCGTATCAGCCCCTTTCCCGGCAACGAGAAGCAATAGAACGTTACCCATCATAGGATAAAATTTTAAGGGATGAGAGGGTCATGTTTCCACCCTCCATCTGTAGGCACTGTACGAAAGGGCCAGCCATATCCACTCCGTCAAAATATGGCTCCCCCCATAGGTTATAAAGGGCAGGGGTATGCCTGCTATGGGTAGAAGGCCCAGTACGGACATCAGGTTAACCGAAGTCTGGTACAGGAAGAACATCCCGGCCGTAGAGGATATGCGCTGAACGTACGGGTCGGGCGAGAGGGAAAGGTAAAAGAGAAGGAACGGCAGGGCGTATAGTAGCAGGATAAGGACCGCACCGGCTACGTAACCGTAAACTTCAACGATGGATGTGAATGCGAAGTCCGTATGGGCGGCCGGGAGGAAACCGTAGTTCTTCTGAGTTGCCCCCCTTATGCCCTTGCCGAAGATGCCCGCATTCGCGAGGGCTATCCTTGACTGGTAGGTCTGGTAGAGTACCTCCCTGTTCTCCTGAGGGTTCAGCATGGCCAGTATACGCTTCCGCTGGTACTCCTTGAGACCCCTGTTCCAGAGTACGGGGGTTGTAAGGCCTATGCCTATGACCAGACCCACGGTTACGACTATCCATCCGAGGGATGCCCTGAGGACGGTGAGGGCGGCCGTTATAAGCCCCATGAACGCCCAGAACAGGACCTTAACGAAGGAAACGATCGGGGCCACTAAGATGGAGAAGAGGAGGACGACCACCTTCAGGTCTCTGGCAGTTATGAAAACAACGTACAGGGTCAGTATCAGGATAACGCTACTCGTAGCCAGATCCGGCTCAATCAGGACCAGAATCCACGCTATACCTCCCAGAAGGATACGCTTGAGAGTGCCTTCAACGGCTATCAGGTAGAGAGGTACGGTTACCTTCGCTATTTCCGAGGGCTGGAAGTTCATAACACCGATGTTGAACCACCTCTTCACTCCGGCGCCAGTGCCGAAGAAGAGGACGGCAACGAGGAGTACGAGTGTGACGTAGTACAGAGGCCTTGAGTTCATAACTATGGTCCTGATGTTGAACCTGATTACGTGGAGAAAGATCAGAAAACCCGCGAGGTTGTACAGGAGCTGCTTCAGAGCGAGGATCCAATCGGGTAATAGCCCTACAACTCCTACAAAGGCCAGAATTCCGGCCAGATATATCGGGAGGTTCTCCCTTTTCAACTATCTACGGGTTGTAAATCTGGACCACTCTTCCACGGCGTCTATGTCGTGTCCGCCCTTTCGGGCGGACGAGAGCCTGAACTTTACCAGAAGGGGGACCCTCGTAAAGGGCCCCAGAAGTACGGCCTCACCGGGATTTAGGGCGGGAAGGTACTGGAGTAGATCGGCGCTGAGGGTCTCGGAGGCCCTCTGGACGTGCCTCTGATCCTCCGGCTCAACTATGCGCAGGATTATCCAGTTGTTCATCTGGGATAGGACGTTCTCGTCTAAGCCCTTCGGTCTCTGGCTCACTAACACGACCCCCAGACCGAACTTTCTGGCCTCACGGGCGACCTTTGAGAGGGCGTACTTAGTCTTCGTGGACGCTCCCTTTGGGGCGAATATGTGGGCCTCCTCTATCACCACCAGAACCGGAACCCTGAGGTGTCCCTGTCTCTCCTGCACCCAGCGCTTACGCTCCTTCAGGAAGGAGAGGAGTATGTGGGAGACCACCACGTCCATCGCCTCGTAGTCCAGCCCCCTGAGGTCCAGAACGTTTATCTTACCCTCCCCGTGCCTCCCTATCAGCTCCACTATGGGTGTGGCGTTATCCTGTATGCGGTCCCCTATCTTGTCCCTGAGGTTTACGAGCCTGATGTAAGTTCCTATGAGTTCGTCCGGTTTGGTCGTGTTCACGAAGTCGCAGGGCAGGTCAACCGCCCCGACGTCCTCCTCGTCCTTTTTGCGGCTCCTCCGGGCCTCTATGAGTCCACGGAGAGTGTTTATGAGGTCGTCTATGAAGGATGAGGCGGATACATCTTCGGAGAAGGGATCCGTATCCATAACGTTCATCAGGGCGCCGCGGCGACGGTTCTCCTTCACGCACCTGACCAGTTCCATCATAACGTAGTATTGACGGCTGCTCCGATCAAAGTCTATGCCACACATGGCAGCGATATCCCCGGGGGGCATGGAAGAGAGGTCTATACGGACGTCTATAGGGTTGGTAACCCTCTCGCCGTCGGAGTTGTAGAAGTCGGCGTCAACGTACTCGCCGTGGACGTCTATAACCAGTACGGTACCGTTTTTCTTCGCTATCTCCTCAAGGATCACGGAGACGGCGTTGGACTTACCCCCTCCCGTAACGGCCAGTATGGCGAGGTGGCGTGAAACGATCTGGTTTATATCAACCCCTATATCTACGTCCGGAGACGTGAGGAGGGAGCCTATACGGGCCATCTTCCGGTCGTCCTCGGCGGCGAATATCCTTCGCAGGATCTCGGGGTCGGCCGTATAAACGGGAGCGCCCGGCATGGGTGGGTACTTCAGACGGATCAACCTCCCGTCCTCCCCCACCTGACCGAGGAGAGTGGTACGCGCCCTGAATATACCACCTATGCGGTAGATCTTCCTTATGGACTCAACGTGATCCGGGTTGTTATCCTCGGGAAGGAAGCGGTCAAACCGCTCTATATGGTTTACCATACCGAGGACCTGAACCGTACTGTTCCCCTCCGGATACTCTATCAGTATGAACTCCCCCATCCTCGGTGGGTCAAAGCTCGTAAAAGTAATCTCGTTGGGTTTGAGAATCCCAACGCAGTATCCGAGGGGTTTACGGTTCATTTCTTCATCATCCAGAACTTGCCTTCCCAGACTTTCATGCCCTTCGGGCGATACTGCCCCTTCATGACCTTATGACTGCGTATCTCGGCGTACCCTTCCAGCTCCTCGGAGGTAAAAGAGGCGTCCTTTATGGTGAAGTAAACCGTGTCGTTGCGTATAACACCGAGAAACTTGCCCGTGTTTCCTCCGGTAAAGTCCCCTATGAGGGAGTCCCCCTTCTGTACGAGCTCAACGAAGCCGAAGCCCGTCTCCCACTTGCCGGAGTAATCGGCCTCTCCGTTACCCGATCCACAGGACGCAAGAAGCAGAACCGCAAACAAAGGCAGGACGTATCGCATAGCATACTATTATAGGGGTGGAGATAAATTCGTCGGAAAACGTACGGCGGTAAAATGCCTTCTATGGTGTACAGGGAGATCCTTCAAAAGGGACAAAAAATAATCCTCGCAGTCGTTGACGGTATAGGTGGGCTACCCGTGCTCGGTGGTTTTACAGAGATGGAACTCGCCCATCTTCCCAATCTGGACAATCTCGCCCGGAAGTACCCTGTTGGGGCACTGGAACCTGTGGCCCCCGGAATAACACCGGGTAGTGGACCCGCCCATCTCTCCCTCTTCGGGTATGACCCCCTCAGCTACCGCATAGGCCGGGGCATACTTGAGGCCCTTGGCGTGGGACTGGAGGTGCGGAAGGGGGATCTGGCCATAAGGGGGAACTTCGCAACGGTGAGAGACGGTGTGGTGGTGGACAGGCGAGCCGGAAGGATATCCACGGAGGAAAACAGGAGGTTGATTGAGAAACTTAAGGCCATAGACAGAGTGGAGGACGTTGAAGTTATCTGGAAGAGCGGAAAGGAACACAGGTTCGTCCTCCTCCTCCGGGGCGATGGCCTATCGGAGAACGTGAAGGAGACGGACCCGGGGAAAGAAAGTTTACCACCGGTTGACCCGGAGCCTGCCGCCCCCGACGGTGAGAAAACGGCCAGAATCCTGAAGGAGATATACCGGAGGGCGATGGAGATCCTGAAAGGTGAGGATAGGGCGAATTACTTCCTCCTCAGGGGGTACGCCACCCACCCGGATATACCCACGTTTCAGGAGAAGTGGGGTCTCAGAGCTTTCGGAACGGCCGCCTATCCGATGTACAGGGGACTGGCCAAACTGGTGGGTATGGACGTCCCCGACGATACGCCTGACTTTGAGAGCGAGTTAAGGGCTCTTGAGGAAAATTGGGATAGGTACGACTTCTTCTACATACACTTCAAGGACGCCGACAAGGCCGGAGAGGACGGGGACTGGAGGAAGAAGGTTAAAGCACTACAGACCTTTGATTCTTACGTGCCGAGACTGTTGGGTCTGGGGGGCGTTCTGGCCATAACGGGGGATCACGACACCCCCTGTCTCATCCGGGGCCACTCATGGCACTACGTTTCACTACTGATAGCGAGTAAGAGGGCGGGGGTACCGACGGCCTGGCAGTTTACGGAGAGGGAGAGCCTGAAGGGGAGCCTCGGACTTCGCCGGTCCACGGAACTTATGGGCCTCCTCCTGGCCACGGCCGGATGGCTTAAGAAGTACGGGGCTTAAATGGGCAGGGGTTATCTGCGAATAATAGGAGAACTCTTCTCCCTCGCCCGTCCCTACTGGTTCCCCTTCTCGCTGGCCTTCGTTAGTCTCGTGGGGGCAGCGGTAGTTGAGGTCAGCATTCCTCAGGTGGTGAGACACACCATAGACAGGTACGTAGTGCCGAGGTACGCACCGGATAAGGCCACGGGCGAGATGGTGGACGTAACCACCCTGTCCAAGTGGGAGGTGGAAAAGAGGGTAAAACCGGAGAGGTACTATAAGACGCCTATCGGCTACATTAAACCGGAAGAACTGTTCAAACGCCCTTACGAGGAAATACTGAAACTCCGATCCGAGGACATTAAGGCTATAAACCGGATGTTCCTGATATTCGTTCTACTCCTCGTCTTGAGGTTTATCCTCAACTTCTCCTTCGTCTTCCTGAGCAGCTGGGTGGGTCAGAAGGTGGCGAACGATCTCCGTTTACGAACCTTCAACCACGCCCTGAGACTTCCCGTATCCTTTTACGACCGTACGCCCCTCGGAGTGATAATAACCCGCCTGACCAACGACATAAACTCCATCGTTGAGACCTTCACCGGGGGTTTCCTGAACATATTTCAGAACGTTCTCATGTTCTTTGCCGCCCTCGTCCTCATGTTCGCCATAAGTGTACGTCTTACCCTCCTCGTTCTGCTGCTCATACCGGTTATATTGGTCCTATCGTACGTTTTCGCCGGTTTCTTCGCTAAAGCATGGCGAAAGGTGCGAACGGGCATAGCCCGCCTTAACGCCTTCGTTCAGGAGACGATATGGGGACTCAAGACCATCCAGAACTTCATGGCCTACGACCTCGTAAAGCGCAGGTTTGAGGAGATAAACTCCTACCTGTATTCCGCCTACATGGGAGTGGTGTACATAGCAGGAGTCTTCCGTCCGGCTCTGAGCTTCCTGAGCTACGTCGCCATAGCCATAGTGGTGTGGTACTCGGCCGGCGGAATAATGAAGGGGGATATAACCTTCGGTGGTCTGGTTGCCTTCCTCAGTTACATAGACATTCTGTTCAAGCCGGTTCAGGAGTTTGCCCAGAGAATTCAGGTTGTACAGTCCTCCGCGGCCGGGTACGAGAAGGTAAAGACCTTTCTGAGCAATCCAACCGAGTACGAGGAGAGGCGGGGGACCCTCCGGGGAGAGGAGAGGGAGGAGGTGATAAAGTTTCAGGACGTCAAACACTCTTACGATGGCAGAAGGTGGGCGCTCAGGGGCGTAACCTTCAGTGTACGCAGAGGTGAGAAGGTCGCTTTAGTGGGGAGAACCGGTTCCGGAAAGACGACGATCCTCAACCTTATTCTCGGGTTTTACATACCCACCGAAGGGGAGGTGCTCGTCTACGGCATACCCACGGTTGACTGGGATATAACCGTCCTAAGGAGCCTCTACGCCCCTGTTATGCAGGACCTGACCGTCTTCGCAGACAGTATTCCCATGAACATAACCCTCGGATACGATCTGGACTACGAAAGGATACTGGAAGAACTGGAGATAACCTACCTGCTCCACAAGGAGTACCACGAACTTTCGGCCGGAGAGAAACAGCTCGTGTCCATAGCACGGGCCCTGGCTTTCAACAGACCGATAATCGTTTTTGACGAGGCTACGAGCAATCTTGACCCCATTACAGAGCTCAAACTTCAACGCATCCTGATAGAAAAGTTCAGGGACAAGACCCTGATAATAGTTGCCCACAGGCTGGCTACCGCCCGGATAGCCGACAGGATAATCGTCCTTGAGGACGGACGTATCGTTGAGGAGGGGAGCCACGAAGAACTGATGGAGAGGAGGGGGAAGTACTACGAACTTTATAAACTTCAGGAGGTATGACTATGAGGCAGGTTGCCGTTATAGGTTCCTCACAGGCCACGGAGGAGGAGTACGACGTTGCCTACCGCCTTGGCAGGTTGATAGCAAAACACGGATGGGTCGTGGTGTCCGGTGGGAGGACGGGTGTTATGGAGGCCGTGAGTAGGGGAGCCGTGGAGGAGGGCGGGCTTACGGTCGGTATTTTGACCACCTACACGGGTGAGGACGCCAACCCCTACGTGAAGGTCCGGATAAATACGGGTATGAACTGGAACCGCAACCCCATAGTGGTGGCATCCGGGGAGTTCGTGGTTGCCGTTGGGGGAAGGTACGGCACCCTCACGGAGATAGGGTACGCCCTCGTCCTCGGGAAGACGGTCATAGGTTTTAAGACGCATTCGGTTGAAGGGATTGAAAACTATACGGGTGCGGAGGATTTCCTCAGGAGGGTTAAGGAGGAGTTGGCTTTAAGGTAGACGTATTATTGAATTCTCACATCACCGGCCACATCTCTTCCATCGGAAAATACGGTCTAACATCCCAACAAAAACCGGGGGCGAAGGCCCCCGGTCCGTTCACGTTCTCAGACGAGGTTTTATCTTACGTACGGACGTACGAGTGCCCTGTCCTTCGCCCTGAAGACGACGAAGTACACGCCCTTCTTTCCGGGCAGGTAGTACGTATTGGCACCCTTACCGTAGAACCGTTTTATGAGCCGTCCGGACGAAGAGTAGATACTCAGGGCGTACCTTTCGGGGTAGGTGACCTTTACCACGTCCCTCTCTATAACCACGGGAGAGTAGCCGACTGAGGGCTTTTCGGCCACGTTAACGACCATGACCTTGTGGTAGATATCATAAAGCGTAGTGTCCAGGGCGGGGGTTCCGAACATGAAAAAGGTCTGTCGCACGGAGTCCGTATGGGTTTCCAGCTTGCCGAAGTTAATGCGGAAGACGTGGCGATCGTACTCCAGAATGATTATGGAGTCTATGTTGTAACTGCTCGCAAGGGACGAAGCCCACACACCTATGTACAGGGGCGATACAGCAGTGGCCAGCTCGGTGGATGTGGCGTTCGTCACCTGCATCGTAGAAGACCTTACCCACGCCGTATCGTTTATGGAGTCGCCGTCAATATCAGAAATTTCAAACCTCACGTCCAGAGGTGTAAGGCACGTATCCCACGCCTCCCATGAATCTCCACTCGCGGCGTTGTACTTCGCCACCATAACTCCCCTCTCGCTGTAGAGGGTGCCGTTGAAGTAAATGAATCCGGTGTCGTTTACGACTCCGGAGTCGGACGTACCCACGCTTACCCAGAAGGCCACCGGAGTGCCGGGCATGATACAGGAACCTATAGTGTCCACGGAAACTATACCCAGTACGCTGTCCGTTACGGAGCCGTTACCGTAGCGGGAACCGCTGAGGGTGTAATCCCACTTTGCCCCGTCCACGTACCCGAGCCACGAGAGGGAGAACAGGCTGTAATCGGAGGAACCTCCCTTTGTCACCCTTTCAGCGAGGGCTTCTCTGACCTTTAAATGCAGAGCAGGATCTACATACAAACTTGCTATCAACCACATCATAACCTAATATTATACGACAGGCCCCCACACGGATGCAACCGGCTTGCAGATACACGTCCACCGTAAAATCTACCTATGAAGGTAAAAACGATTTCCTTTTCCGTCACCGAAGATCGTTACGATGAAGCGGTGAACTACTTCCGCAGGTTAACCGGTGTAGAGCCGCAGGAGGAGGTACTTGACTTCCCGAAGATAAGAGTGGCCAACTTCAAGGTTGGGGACGTGAGCCTCAGAGTTATGACGCCGTCGGGAGAGGGGTCCCACATCTCCGGTTTTCTGAAGAGGCACCGAGGGGGCATAGTATCCGTTACGCTCAAGGGTTTGAAGGCCGGGGAGTACGACGTACCCCTTGGCGAGGGCGGATTCCTTTCCCCTCCGTTCCTTGAAGGGGCGGTCCTTCAAATAGAGGAGTAGGGACACCACTTTACAATTGCAGCCTGCGTTGAAGTACGTACGGGTACTGTTTTTGTTCTGGAGGACGTCCCTTTCGGCGGAGATGGAGTACAGGCTCAACTTTATCCTATCTGCCGTAAGTAGCCTTCTCAACGCTTCAGGGGGACTTTTCACACTCTCCTTCTTCTACCGCGGAGGGGGAAACCTCGGAGGATGGCCATGGCACGACGCCGTAGTAGTCTTTGGAGTATTCACCGTCGTGGAAGGTTTCTCCCAGAGCGTCCTAAATCCCAACCTTAACCGCATAGTTGAACACGTACAGAAAGGGACTCTGGACTTTGTACTCCTCAAACCCATAGACAGCCAGTTCTGGCTCTCCACCCGTTACGTATCCCTCTGGGGTATACCCGGTATCGTCACGGGATTCGCCCTGATAACGTACGGCCTCACCTCTCAGGGGATACCCGTGGTTAACCTCCTCTACGGCCTGATCCCCCTGCTATCCGGTCTGATTATCCTTTACAGCATGTGGTTTATGCTCGGTACCCTGAGCATATGGTTCGTGAAGATATACAACGTCACGTACGTCCTCAAGGCCGTCGTGGAAGGGGGAAGGTTCCCCATAACCGCTTACCCCGTCCTGTACAGGCTATTTATGACCTTCATAATACCCGTGGCCTTCCTGACGACCGTGCCGGCTGAGACCTTTCTCGGACGCGGCACCACCTTCTATACGGTATTGGGAGTCCTGTTGGCCGTTCTATTCTTTACCCTGTCAAGGGTGTTCTGGCGGTTCGCCCTCAGGTATTACACGAGCGCCTCCAGTTGAAGACAGGACGCTGCGGCGGTAAAATGGCCGCCTATGGGACGTTTTAAAACCTTTCTGTTGCTGATAATGACCTTCGTTCTGGGCACGTCCTTCGGGTACGGACTCACCCTGTTCGCCCAGAACTCGGATGAGGGAGGGAAGAAGCTGACTTTCAGTCAGATGACCGACGTTCTGGTATCCGCCCTGAACGTAATTAAAAAGTACTACGTCGTTGAAGTTAAACCTACCAAACTCTTGGAGAACGCCGCCAAGGGTATGGTCAGGTTATCTCTGGACGCCCACTCCGACCTCCTCACCCCTGAAGAGACCAAACGGCTCATGGAGAGCACGGAAGGGTCTTACGAGGGTGTAGGTATGACCATCGGAGAGCGGAACGGTTTCGTCGTGGTAATAGCCCCGTTTGAGGGGACACCGGCCTGGAGGGCTGGTCTTAAGCCCGGAGATCGCATAATCCGTATAAACGATACGTCCGTCATTGGCTGGAAGGTGGATAAGGTCTCCAAACATCTGAGAGGCCCGAGAGGGACGAAGGTGAAGGTTACGGTGTACCGCCCCGCCATAAACGATACCTTAACTTTCGTTATAACGAGGGACAGGATCGTTCTCAAGGCCGTACCGTACTACGGTATGTTTGAGGACGGCGTGGGGTACGTGAAGTTAAACTCCTTTCAGGAGGACGCTTCGGATAAGGTGCGAGATGCCCTGATTGAGTTGAAGAAGAAGGGAGCAAAGAAGGTCATCCTTGACCTCAGGGGCAATCCCGGGGGACTACTGAGGCAGTCCTTCCTTATCGGGGGCTTTTTCCTCGGTGAGGGGAAATTAGTGGTCTATACCGAGGGCAGAATTCCGGACAGTAAGGAGAGGTTCTACAGTGAGGGGGATATGATCTTTCCCGAGGACGTTCCGGTCGCCGTCCTGATAGACAGGGGGTCGGCCAGCGCCTCCGAGATCGTTGCGGGAGCCCTGCAGGATTGGGACAGGGCCATTATAGTTGGAGATACCAGTTTCGGAAAGGGCACGGTACAGAGGATATTCACCCTTCCTTACGATTACACCCTGAGGCTTACCATTGCCCGATACCATACACCTTCGGGTCGCTCCATCCACAAGGGTAAGCTGGGGGAAATAGAAAAGGATACTAACACCTATTTCACCAAGATACTCAAGAGGCCCATCAAGGGAGGCGGTGGTATAGCTCCGGACGTTTACGTCAAACCCCACGTCCTGCCGAGGCTCGTGCAGAAGGCCGAGGCCAAGGGAGTCATATCCAACTGGGCCACAAAGTACACGAGCATCCATAAGAAGCCGAAGCGTCCGGAGGACATAAAGTTGACGGACAAAGATCTTGAGGACTTCAAGAGGGCGCTCCGTAAGGCGGACATAGAGTTTACCGACTGCCGGTTTGACGAGGCGAAGGAGGATTTTAAGCGTCTGCTCCTCATGGAGATCGCCTATCAGTACTTCGGGGAGAGAGGGCGGTACAGGATCCTGCTCCAGTACGACCCCGTTTTCAAGAAGACGATGGACATCCTCAAAAAGACCAGAAAGACCGAAGACCTCTTCAGGATAAAACGGTAGGTGAGGTTAAGTAGAGGGAGGGGGCTTCAAGCCCCCTCTTTTTTATTCCATACCCAGAACCTTCCGGAGGTACTGCCCCGTGTAGGACTCCGGCACCTTTGCTATCTCCTCCGGAGGTCCCTCAGCCACTAAGTATCCTCCCTCGTCCCCACCTTCAGGACCCAGATCTATGACCCAGTCGGCGTTCTTTATGACGTCAAGGTTATGCTCTATCACCAGAACGGTGTTCCCGTTGTCGGCGAATCGGTGGAGTACGTCTATCAGCTTCTTTACGTCGTCAAAGTGTAGACCTGTGGTAGGTTCATCAAGGATGTAGAGGGTCCTTCCCGTAGGTATCTTGGACAGCTCCTTAGCCAGCTTTATCCTCTGGGCCTCGCCTCCGGAGAGGGTGGTTGAGGGTTGACCCAGTTTTATGTATCCGAGACCCACGTCCACCATTACCTGAAGCTTACGGCGTATGGTGGGAACCTCCTCAAAGAAGTCGTAGGCCTCGTCCACCGTCATGTCAAGGACGTCGGCTATGGACTTGCCCCTGTACTTTATTTCAAGGGTCTCGGCGTTGTACCTCTTCCCACGGCAGACTTCGCAGGGGACGAAGATATCCGGGAGGAAGTGCATCTCTATCCGTACGTACCCCTCCCCCTCGCAGGCCTCACACCTGCCCCCGCGGAGGTTGAAGGAGAAGCGTGAGGGTTTGTAGCCGCGTGCCTTCGCCTCTGGCAGTTTGGCGTAGAAGTCCCTTATGTACGTGAAGACACCCGTGTAGGTGGCGGGGTTGCTCCTCGGAGTTCTGCCTATGGGGGACTGATCCACGTCTATCACCCTGTCTATGTACTCCATACCGAGGATGGTATCGTGCTCGCCGGGGTCCATCTTTGATCTGTACAGTTTCTTTGCGAGCGCCCTGTAGAGGATGTCCATCACCAGGGTGGACTTTCCAGAGCCGGAGACCCCAGTGACGACCACAAAGAGGCCGAGGGGTATCCTTACGGTTATGTTCTTGAGGTTGTTCTCCCTGGCTCCAACTATCTTCAGCCACTCGTCCCCCGGCTTCCTCCTCTCCTTCGGCACGGGTATGTTCCTCTTTCCCGACAGGTAGGCCCCTGTTAAGGATCTCTCGCTCTTTAATATATCTTCAACCGTCCCGGCGGCCACGACCTCACCGCCGTATACGCCGGCTCCCGGCCCGAGATCCACGATGTAGTCGGCGCTCCTTATGGTCTCCTCGTCGTGTTCCACAACTATGACGGTGTTCCCGAGGTCCCTCATGTGCTTGAGGGTACCTATGAGTCTGGTGTTGTCCCTCGGGTGCAGGCCTATGGTCGGTTCGTCAAGGACGTATATGACACCGGACAACCCCGAGCCTATCTGGGTTGCCAGCCTCACCCTCTGCTCCTCTCCTCCGGATAGGGTATCCGCCCGTCGGTCTAAAGTTAGATATCCCAGCCCAACCTCGTCAAGGAACTTCAGGCGGCGCGTTATCTCTCCCACTATCCTCTCCGCCACCATCGCCCTTTTACCTTCAAGTTTCAGGTTCCAGAAGAAGGCGAGGGCATCCTTTACGCTCATCTGGACGATATCCCATATGTTCTTCCCGGCCACGTAAACGGATAGGGCCTCCCTCCTGAGGCGGGAACCCCCGCAGGCCGGACAGGTGGTGTATATCATGTAACGGCCTATGTCAGATCTGACCCACTCCGAATCCGTACTCCTGTACTTACGCCAGAGCTGGGGGATTATGCCGTCCCAATCCCTGTAAAGTGGTCTGAAGTCCTGATCGTCAAGGGACTCCGGTGGCTCCTCCACCCCCCAGAGTACCACGTTCTTAAAAGGCTCCGGGAGGATGCGCCAGGGGTCGTGGATAGAAGCACCGTACTTGCGGGCTATCCTCTGGAGGACGCGGGCTGTTATGGGGTGGGGTTCGGAGAGGGGTTTTATTGCCCCCTCCATGATGGAGAGGTCGGGGTTGGCTATGAGTTTACCGGGGTCAAAGTCCATCTTCACACCCAGACCGGTACAGACCGGGCAGGCCCCGTAAGGGGAGTTGAAGGAGAAGAGTCGCGGCTCCAGCTCCGGCATGGAGAAGCCGCACTTCGGACAGGCGAGGCTCTCGCTGAATATCTCCTCCTCGTCCCGGTCGGTTATGATCTTGACCAGGCCCTCGCTCTCCTTCAGGGCGGTCTCAACCGACTGGTGTATACGGCTTCTGTCCTCCTCCCTGACCATCACCCTGTCAACGACTATCTCTATATCGTGGCGTCTGTTCTTGTCAAGGGCCGGGACCTCGTCTATGCTGTACATTATCCCGTTCACCCTCACCCTCACGAAGCCCTTCCTGGCTATCTTTTTGAAAAGTTCCCTGTACTCCCCCTTCTTTCCCCTCACCACGGGAGCCAGAATCTGGATCCTCCGATAGGGATACTTTTTAAAGAGTACGTCAACTATCTCATCAACGCTCCACTTCTGCAGGGGGGTTCCGTCGTTGGGGCAGTGGGGAATGCCGGCGCGAGCAAAGAGAAGGCGGAGGTAGTCGTATATCTCCGTGGTCGTTGCCACCGTGGAACGGGGATTGCGCATTATCTTACGCTGCTCTATGGCTATTCCGGGGGAGAGTCCCTCTATCTCCTCAACGTCGGGTTTTTCCATCACACCAAGGAACTGGCGGGCGTAGGGAGAGAGGCTCTCAACGTACCTCCTCTGCGCCTCGGCGTATATGACGTCAAAGGCGAGGGAGGACTTACCGGATCCGGATACCCCCGTTATGACGACGAAGCTGTCTTTGGGTATCTCAACGGTTATGTTCTTCAGGTTGTGCTGTTTCGCTCCTTTAACCACCAACTTTCGCATGGAAGCGGGTATTATACTGGGAAAACGTTTTCAGTGCGACCCTATCTTACCATTACTCTGGTGATTTTGTCGCGGGATCTCACGAAGTACACGCCGGGTTTCAAAAGGGTACTCCCTTTACCCCGGTACACCGTCCTGCCGTCGGAGGAGAAGACCTCTACATAGGTTTGAGGAACGAGCGTTCTACCTATCAGGATGAAAGGTTCCTGAACTTTAGATTTACGCTCTCCGACGCCGAGTTCACCCTCGGAACCCGTAGGGACGCAGGACACACATATACCGGGACGCGAAACGTACCTGAATCCCGTCTCCTTTTCGTAAAATAGGACGGAGTCCAGACAGGCGGTATCACCGGTGGGGACGATGAAGGTGTCGCTATAGGGCCGAAGTACCCCGTACCGCTGGACGGAGTACGGACGTATACGGATGTACGCGTGCTTAAGGCGTTGGATAGGTAGTAGACGACCTGCAGGGTATCCGGAACGAGAGTCCATGCTGTAGCCTGTGGAGAGGAGCCGTCGGAACCTCCCGCCACCAGTATCCTTCTGCGAGCAGTGACGAAGGCTGAGTCCACCCTTATGAGGCAACTGACGGTATCAACGGGCAGGCTATCCGGTCTCGGAGGTGTGGTATCCGCAAGGGTAACGACGAGAGCGTCTCTCCCCGCAGGAAGATCCGGAGGATCGTACGAGGTCCAATCACATGCGGTTAAGGAAGCGTTCAGCTTACACCTATCAACGTTCGCGTAGACGTTTCCACCGGCGTCTGCTCCGCCTATCACCCATATGCTCGTATCGGGCAGGAACACGGCACCTAACTGGTAGCGGGCCGGTACCGGGTAGTTTCCAACGCTGACCCACGAGTCGCTTAAGGGGTCGTAACGGTAGATGGTACTGCTCAGGGTAGGTACTCCAAAACTTACGGACGTGTACCCCGAAACGTAGAACAGGCCTATGCCCGCAAAGGGTTCGGACGTTATCAGGACACCTTCGGCTAAAGTGGTCGGAAGGTTGGATTTCGTCGTGTAGGTTCCCGTTGAGGGGTCGTACTCCCACGTCGTATTGTATACGGTGCAGGTAAACAGGCCGCAGTTGTTGTACCCTCCGGCTAAGTATATCTTACCACCGAACCCGGCCGCTCCGAGACCGGCTCTACCGTCCGGAAGGGAGGGGCCGTACGACCATAGGCTCGCCGGGACGTTGTACTTCCTGTTTGTGTTGGAGTAAGATGCGGTGCTGGGGTCCTCACCTCCGAATACGTAAAACGTATCACCAACATACGCCCCCGCGAGTACCCACATCGGGGAGAGTACGGTCCCTCCAGTGTTCCAGGAGTCCGTTACGGGGTCGTATATCTGAGTCAAGGGGGAGTAGGTGATAAGCAGAGGATCGTTCAATCCCGAAGCCACGTAAACCCTGTTCTGGCTACCTACCCACGCGTATCCGGGGTAGATCACCCCCTCCACCATGTTGGAAGCTGCTACCCACGTGGCACTTAGAACGAACGTTACCATACCGGACTCCCATTATAATCCTGGACACCGTACGAACGACTCCCCTTTAAAATAAACTCATGCTCAAGCCCGGAGACATGGCACCGGATTTTGTCCTTAAAAATGCCGAAGGCAAAGATGTGAGGTTGTCCGACTTCCGGGGAAAGTGGGTTGTCCTCTACTTCTACCCGAAGGACGACACCCCCGGTTGTACGAAGGAGGCCATAGGTTTTACGGAGCTGGCCGGAGAATTTGAGAAGTTAGGGGCTGTCATAATCGGGGTAAGTCCCGACCCACCGGAAAGCCACGTACGTTTTATGCGCAAGTACAACCTGAACGTGAACCTTCTGAGCGATACGGAGAAGGAGGTTCTAAAAAAGTACGGGGCATGGGGGAAGAAGAAGATGTACGGGAAGGAGTACGAGGGTGTGATAAGGAGTACGTACCTCATAGACCCGGACGGCAAGATAGTCAGGGTATGGCCGAAGGTGAAAGTTGAGGGACACGCCAAAGAAGTACTGGAGACTCTTAGGGCCATAGTAAACGGAGGTCACGGTTAAAATCTTGGGTATGAAGAGGTTAGAGGCGAGAGTGTTCGGCTGGGTTCAGGGGGTAGGGTTCAGAGCCTATACGAGGTGGAGGGCGAAGGAGCTGGGATTACATGGATATGCCAGAAATCTACCCGACGGTAGCGTTGAGGTGGTGGTTGAGGGGCCTGAGGAGGCTCTGAAAAAGCTGGTGGACTACCTGTGGTTAGGCCCCGGAAGGGTGGATGACGTAAGGTGGAGCATAAACGACAGGGTGGAAGGATTGGAGGGGTTCAGGATCCTGTAAGGTAAGGGGTTCGGTTAAAACCCCCGCTTGGGAGGATGAGATTTCTGACTATCAAGTCTATAATCTCCGGGTGAAAGAAAGGGACTGTCAGGAAGTATTAGAGACGTTTCCCCTCCACAGGATATTTCACATTCTCCTTTATTGCACAGAGGAAGAGGTCTTAAGGTACTACGAGAAGGTCCTTGAGAGGTGTATGAACGAAGGTTGCGATGAGGTCTATACCCGGAACGTCATAAGGACCATCGTATACATGCACTTTCAGGCGCAGAACTACGCGCAGTTTGACAGGATAAAGGGACTGATAGATCTGTACAGGGAGATGGGAGGAACGGAGGAGAACGCCCTTGACCTCTACATAACGCTGTACGCGTACACCTTCAGGAGTAAGGAGTACATGGAGGTGTTCCGTAAGATCCACGAAAAACGCCTGTACGGGTACATTTACAACATATACAACGGGAAACACCCCTACTTTCTGAAGTACAAACCTGTCACCTTCTCCCTGCCGTATCCCCCTCTGGCCGCCCTTGAGCAACTCATGTACGGCATAAACCTCTTCCTGTCCGAGGATAGGATAGACAGGATCCTTAATAACTTCAAACATCTAATTGAATCGCTCCACGCCGAAGGGAAGGAGGTGATAGTACACTATGAGGACTATCTCATACCTGTTGAAATCCTGGGTGCGATGGCCTTAAATGCGGGGGCTTTTGCCATGTCCCACAGGCTGGCGCGAAAGAGGAACGACACCGTCCTCTCTATGCCGGAGAGCGCCCTGAAGAGCTTCCTCCTCAAGTTAAGTGCCGTCGTTGATGAGAAGGACCTTCCGGTGACCCTGCGTTTCAAGTACGAGTTAGAGCGTAAGAACGGAAACCTTTTAACGTACTACAACACCCTATTTGAGTACGTGGCCGTTAGCGGAGACTTCAAACTCATAGAGAACGTACCGGAGGAACATCTAACCTTCATGAGGACGTTCTTCTTCCGCCCTTACACGAAGTACCTTATGCTGAAAGCCGAAGTGGGAGAGATGAGTCTGAACGAGGTATGGGAGATGGCCTATAAGCGTGGCACGCTCGGATACTACGACAACGTGTGGGTCCTTCTACGAGCGGTTTCAAAGAAATCAAGGAGGGCGTTTATAAACTTCTCCGAAAAGTTGAGCGTTGCGTACGGTGAGGATGAGCCTCTCCCACTCAGGGATACCTACCTGCGATCTAAATCGGCCCTTGCCGGTCTGTCCTACCTTCTGGTCTTCCATCCCGACTCCTTCATCCCTAACCACGGTGGAGGCTTCCGTTTCAAGAGAGGAGCCTTAAGGCGTTTCCTCAGTGAGTACTCCGAAAGCCTGTATCCCAACCTCTTCAGGAAGTACCGCAGTTCTCTGGCGAAACTCAAGGAGCGGTTGAACCGCCGCATAGAGGAGGACATAAACAGGGTGGGGCAGGTGATTAGTACCGGCAGGTTAAGAAAGGATGTTCCCATAAATTTGAGGGCGTACGAGGTAGAGGGGCCGTATGGGAAGCGTATGTATATCTCCGGGGGGCATAACTTTGAGGCTGCAGCCCGCTATCGTACCGTATTTACGGAGTTCGTGGACGAGCCGGAGGAGTGGATGAGACCCTTTAAACGTAAGGCGTGGGAGATCTACCGGGATTTTGTAAACGACTACGCCGACAACGTCCTAACCCGGGGCGAGTTCAACAGGTTGATTGATGAGAAGGGGACGGATTTTGAGTTTATAGAGGGGGAATGAGAAGTCTACTCGCATGATATGACTTCCCCATTCACGACGAAATCGTAGTAGAACGGCTCAAAGTTCCAGATAAGGAACACCAGGTAGTACTCGGCAGATTTCGTGGGAGAGTAGAGGAAGTGATCCTCTCCCGATAGGTTCTTTATCTCGTAGCCGTATATGTCCTCCATCCAGCCTTCCTTTACCTTCTCAAGGTTCGCAGGCCCCACGATCATGAAAATCAGGTTCTCAGGTATCTCCACGTAATCCCCTACGGCACTTACCGTCCCCTTTATGGTGTCGTCTAATACCATTTCCACCAATTAGTGCCATCATGGGATAGCACCTCAACGATCCAGTTATAACCAGTTAAGGAGCGAACGAAATCTTTATCGTTGTAAAAGTGCTGAAGGATGCGGATCAAGTCCTCCTCAAGTTCATCAAGGGAGTTGTAGACCTTGTTGGCTAACTCACCTCTGATATGCCTCCACATAGCCTCAGCAGGATTGACCTCAGGAGTGTAGGGTGGTGTGTGGAAGAAAGATATGTTCTCCGGAGCATACTTTTCAGCGTACTTATGCCCCGCTGCGTTGTCCCAGACTATCACAACATCTTCCCCGCCTATCTCCTTATTAAACTCCTCAAGAAATACCCTTACAGTCTCACCCCTCAAGTCGGGCAAAATGAAGAACACAACCTCCCCACTTAATACATCCACAGCACCGTAAAGATAAAAGTACTCATATTTGTGTTGCACAGGCCAGTTTGCCCTTACCCCCTCTGGCATCCATACTCTTCTATGCTTCACTATCAGCCCTACCCTCATCTCGTCCTGCTACATCACCTTCCTACCTCTCAGGATTACAACTTTTTTTTGAACTCCTTTTCCTTCTCTGGATCCTTCCTCACACTGTATGGCCTCCCGCTCTTCTTCTTCGCTTTCAACTTAACCCTCATTATCACGTGCATCCTCGTCTTGCTATACCTTACCCCGTACTCCCTATCTATGAACTCTATGGCGTCTTTGATTGTCCTTATCCTCCCCTTCAGCATCTCTCCCCTCAACCTCTCAAACGCTTCATCGGGTACCTTCTGACCATATCCCTTCTTCCTGCCTATCTTCTTCAATTCCATCAGCTTTGCTATCCCTCCTTCTTCGTAACTCTTCCACCACCTCGCTATCTGATACTTGCTGTACCCCAAGATCCTACCTGCCTTCTCATAAGATGCCTTCGGTTCTTCCTTGAAGAACAATAACATTTGTAAACGGGTCCTTCGGATCTTGTTCTTTTCCTTCCTCAGCATACCCTTTATTTCTTCTGTGCTCTCTTTTACCTCCTTTACCTTTATCGGCATACGCGCATCCTATGGGGGAAAGAGTATAAAAGGCAGGCACGAGTTCCGGTTAGAGGACTTACCCACGGGGACGTACGTCCTGAAGGTCCGGGTAGGGGACCGCATCAGATCCGTCAAGGTCGTGATCAGGGAGTGACCCCCTAAATCTCCCCCGACACGCCGAAGGAGAACGTATAGAAACCCTTACGGAGGACGTCGTACCCCCCTGTTAACGTGCCGGTCAGTCTAACCCTGCCCACGTTCCGGGTGAGGTTAAGGTTCAGACTGGCGAAGGGGCCCGGGGGTTTATAACGGGCCTCACTCCCCGCCTCACCGAAGTACATCCTGTACCCCGCCTCGCCGTAGAGGTTCCCCCTCGTTCTCACTATAGGGGACAAAGCCCACGACTTTCCCCTGAGACCCTCAACTCCCACGTCCACCCATCCGCGGGTATAACCCACTTCGGAGGATACGTAGAAGGTACTGTCTGCGCCGAACCGCCTGCTCAGAACCTCAGCCCTAACGTAAACCGGCCTCCCGGCCCTTCCCTCCGCCCTCCTCTCGGAGTAGGTGTAGGTGGAAGTCAGGTCCCCACTCAACCTCAAAGAGACCCTGTAAACCTCGCCGGAGGAGTGGAGGAGGATGTCGTACCTCTCCAACTTTTCGCCCCACTTACCGGAGAGACTGAGGCCGTGGCCGCCGCCCGATGCGGACAGGGAGAAATCGTACGTGGGTTCCTCCGCCGGGAAGTAGAGTACCTCCTTCCTGTACGAGCCGTAGGGGTAGGGTACGAAGTTTCCAGTGCTGTCCTTCTCGTAGTCCCCCCAGCCCTTCCCCACGTAGACGAACCTCTCCTGTTTCAGGAAGCTCTGGCTACTGCTCACGGCCCCGGTCAGCCTCATCCCCCTTACCTCAACCCTTCCCCTTCCCATGAGACTTCTGCCCTTCGGCGTTATGGAGTAAAACAGGTCGTTCTGCCCTCCCCCAATCCGAAGAGAATAACCCCAGAAGCCGTCCCCGTACCTTCTAAGGCTCCCCCTAAACCACCTCCACGTCAGGTTTCCGCCCCTGTAGTTGCCGGAGGTGTCGCCCTGGAAGTCGTAGGATAGGGAAATCTCACCGCTCCTTACACCGGCCTCTCCGTATACCCTCGCCGGAAATCTCTCGTACCTTCCGAACAACCACCTGTACCCCCCCTCAAATGTGTATGCCCTCTTCAGACTGTCGCCTATACCGAGGGACAGTTTACCGCCGAGTAAGAGATTTTCCCCGTCGTACAGGAGGCCGAGGGCGGCCTCGCCGTAGGTCCTACCACCCCACAGGTTCCCGTTGTACCTGCTTACGTCCGGCCTCCTTCCCCTGAACACGTCCCCGGAAGTGATAAACTGGAGACCCGATCCGAAACGGAGATCCCACCTGCCACCGTAGGATGCGGTATCCCCGATCTTTCCACCGATAAGGGCCACCCTTCCGTAACGGGGCAAAAGGGAAACTTCGGCGAAGGAGGATTTGGGGGAGGTGTCGGGAGGGACCAGAACGTAATCCCCGTTTTCGGATGGTACGTACCTGTCTCCCGCGAATGTGAACCTGCCGTCTTCTGAAGGTACGAAGGTGCAGGAGAGGTTTCCCCTTCCCGGTACGAGGAGGAAGGTGTCTCCCCGGACTACGTAGTCCCCCCCTTCGTCGGCTGTGCAGCCGTTGCTCACCTTCAGGGCGGGTCTCTCATGGTATAGCCTTACACCCGTTATGCCGGCCTTAAGAGTACCCTCAAGTACGTGGGAGGGGGAAAGGGAGGCCCTCTGGTACTCAACCGTAAGGAGGTCCCCATCCCCGAATTCTGTACGCAGATATATGGCGTTTCCCTCCGGGGAAAGGGTATATTCTCCCTCCTTTAACTGACGGCCGTTTAAAAATACCCTCAGACTCTTTCGGATCGTAGGTTCTTCCGAAAAGACGTATGGGCCGGCGAAGTCCTTCACCAAGACGATGTCCCTTCTCTGTGGGGGGGAGTACCTCCTGAGATAGAGCATCCGGGAACTGCCCCTGTAAACCTCCACTCCCTCCCCCCTGACCCTTCCGCTCAGGAGGTCCCGCGTCAGTATCCCGCCGGTTATCCCGTAGTTCCCGTACTCCCACGTAAGGTTCAACTCCTGAAGTTCCTCTACCCGCTTAACCTCTCCGCTCACACCGGCTACGTCCACCACCTTCACTCTGGAGAACCAGCCCTCACCGTACACGTTTATCCTGACCGTGGCCCCCTCCGTCCCGAAGGAGTACTCCCCGTTCACCCTGACGTTCCCCGTATCCTCAACCGCGAGGGTTTCAGGTAAACCGGAGGCGGTATCGGGGGGAAGGACGAAGAGTTCGTAAAGCCACATTACCTGACCCAGTCACCGACGTACACACCCCTGAGGGAGTCTCTAAGAAGGTACAGGCTCCCGGTGGTATCCAGAACGTAGACCCTGTCCCCGTAGCCGAGGGCAACGTAATCCCCATCGGGGGACCAGGCCAGACCCCTTACACTATCGGAAAAGCTCCTGAGTACTCTCCTGTTCCCACCGTCCGGGTAGGACGTAATTACCACCCTGAAGGAGTCCCCCACCTCCACGAGGGCCAGCTTATCCCCGGAAGGGGAGACCTTCGGATAGAGTACATCACCCACATCAATAAGGCTCTCCCACATCAGGGAAGCGATGGAGAAGACCTGAAGGGATCCGCCCCTGACCGCGAGGATCAGGGAGTCGTCCACGAAGGCGAGCCACGGGAGGGGCAGGGTGTCGTACCATACCTGAACGTACCTGCTTCTCCTGTCGTACACGCCGAGGTTTCCACCGGAGTCGCCTTCAAACGTGACGAAGGCCACGTAATCCCCGGAGGGGCTGAGGGACGGCCAGAGTTGATCGGAGGGGGGGTCGTAGACCAGAGAGGTGTCGCCGTCGTACAGAAAGATCCCGAAGTCCCCGTTGACGTCCGACGAGAATACGACGGCATTACCGTTTGCACTGGGGAACACCTCGTCAGATGCCGGAAGGTCAACCACCGTCTCAACCTCACCCGACGCCGTACCGACGACGTAGATCCCGTAGTCTTCCCCTTTCAACTGCGCCGAAACGAGGACCTTGCCGGACAGGTTATCGGGTAGGAAAGGATAGGTTTCCGAGGGGGGAGGTTTGAAGTAAAATCTCTCACACGATAGGAGGAGTACAAGGATCCATCCCCACCTTAAGGGACGCATAAAGTCTATTCTACGGCAGTACGTAACCTACAGGGGCATAGGGGTTATTTCCGACCGTACTTCCTCCGTATCGCTCCGATGAGTCCAAATAGGTACCACAGGAAACCTACGAGGGACAGAAGGGGAGGTATGAGGAAGCCGAAGGCCACAAAGGGGGTAGTACCCCCGTAAATGGGGACATCTCCTATCAGAACACCTCGCCTGTAGAGGGGTAACTCCTTCAGTACCCTGCCGTCCGCATCCACTATGGCGGATATCCCTGTCTTCGCCGCCCTGACCATGGCCCTCCCCGTCTCCACGCTCCTCAGGATGCCGAGGTAATAATGTTCCACCGGTCCCACGCTCCTTCCGAACCATCCATCGCTCGTTATGACGACGAGGAGGTTGGCACCGTTCCTCACCAGTCTCCACCCGATGTACGGGAATATGGACTCGTAGCATATCATGACGCCCAATTTCAGGTCCCCGAGGGCTACGGGGTAGAACCCCTTCCCCCTGCGGTAGTTCCCCTGACCGAGGTTTATATTGCGGATGAAGGGGGGAAGGTACTCGTAGAACGGGTAGTTCTCCCCGAAGGGAACGAGACGGACCTTATCGTAGTGGCCGACTATTTCTCCCGTCGTGTCTACAAGGAGCGCCCGGTTGTAGAACCGTAACCCTCCCTTCCCGCTTTCCACCCCCGCCGTACCGAAGAGGAACGGGGCGCCCGTCTCCTCCGTTATCCGCTTGACCCACCTTTGGGAACCCCTTGAGAAGCGGTGTACGCCCGGAAACGCGGACTCGGACCCAACGACTAAGTCAATGCGCTTACCCTTCAAACGCCTCAGAAGCTGAGAGTAGGCCGAATCCACCTCCCTCCACTCCTTCGGGTCGTACGCCAGCCGCGGGAGGACGTTGGGCTGGAGGACGGCGACCTTTACCCTCTCTACCGGTTTACCCGGAGAGTACACCGCCCCCCAGAGGAGAGCCATAGCAAGTACGATGCCGGCGACGATCCACCTGCGAAGGTAGAGGAGGGTGCCGACCAGAACCACGAAGAAGGAGAGGAAGTACACGCTCCCTATAGCCGCGATGTCAAGGAAGGGGGACTTAAGCAGGCTGACGCCGAGGGGGGACCACGGGTAGGAGAGGTCCCCGAGGAGTTCACCCCTCCAGAACTCCCACATCACCCATACGGAAGGGGAAAGTACGGCGAGGGCAAGGGGGGACCGGATACGGTTCACGCTCCATCCCCAGAGGGCGTATGTCAGAGAGAGGGCAGCCGCAAGCAGGAGGACGCCAGAGACGAGGAGAGGGCGGACGTACCCCGGTACGTGGAGGTTGAGGATCCAGACCGAGTGGTAGAACCAGTACGGGAAGGCTATCGCGAACGCGGTTAGAAAGGGACGTTTACTTTCCCTGACCGACCAGACGTACAGGGATAAGGCTACGAAAGACAGGAAGGGTATAAAAAAAGGGCCGTTCCCCAGAATAAGGAGAACGGCCGCAAGTAGAGACAGGAGAGGGACCTTACTTCGTCTCGGTAAGGTTATCAAGGTTGAGCTTTTCAATTGGCAGGAGCTGGCGGCTCTTTATCTCCTCGGCGAACTTTTTAACCTCAGAGACGTCCTCGGCCGTACTGAACTTCGGCAAAGGCATGGTCATACCGAGGTGTTTGGCCATAATTTTCTGGGCCTCCTGAGGGTTCTGCTCTATGTACTGGATGGCCTTCTTCAGGGCCTTCCTGATCCTCTTTATGGCCTCCTTACGGAGGGACACGTTAACCGCGGAGGTTATACCGTTTCCGTCTATAACAGTTCCTTTGAATATTACGTTCTCCGCCAATATGCGGTACCCCTCCTTACCCCGGAAGTAGGAGAGGTAAGGTTCCGTGAGGTACAGGGCGTCCACCCTGCGGGTGTCCAGAGATACGTCCATCTCCTCAAGCGAGAGGCCTATGAACTCCGTGTTTCTCTTCGTGGTATCGGAGGTATCCTGAGGTATGAGATCCGTGAACGCAGCATCCAGTATCACGTTATAACGGGTGTTCTCGTAGTATCCTATACGCTTTTTTGCCAGATCCTTCAGTTCCTTAATCGCGGTGTCCTTCACCACTATACCGTCCCCCCTGCCCTTGGAGTAGTAAAGGAGACGGACGAGTTTCATATCGCCTCCAGTCTTCATGAGCATGTAGGTGAAGTCTATGCCGAAGGAGGCGTAGAGGGCGCCGCTTACGGTGTTGTCAAACTCGTCAACTATTTTAGAAACTTCGTTGGGTTTGTACTTTATCCCCACCTCCTTGAAGAACCCCTTCTCCTCGGCCACCCAGAAGGGAAGACTTCCGGGATCCAGTACCGTGGCCACCTTTACCTCTATCTCTTTGGCCCTCTTCCCGGGCTGGGCTATTATGTACACTAAGAAGCCCGCGAGGAAGATGTTCAGGATGGTGAAAATAAAATTCTGCGCTCTCAGGCTCAACTTCATAGATGCTATTCTAAGCCTGCCCCGGGGTCGGTTCGGATCTAAGGCGTACTATCAGAAGTATTAGGCCGGTGAGCATCAGACCTATCGCTATCCACTGGTTGAAGGTGAAACCGAGTACGTAGGCGTTCGGCTCGTACGTCCTTGTAAAATCAACTAAGAACCTCACCAGGGGGGTGAATATAAGGGCAAGGGCGCCTACTACGCCGGGTTTACGGACCCCAAACCTCTTGAGGAGGAAAAGGTAGAGAAGAAACAGAAAGGCATCACCTATGGACTCGTATATCTGGGACGGATGTACAGGAACGTCCCCGAAGTGGAGGTGAGGTTCCGACCCCGGAGGGTAAACCACACCCCACGGGAGGTCGGTAGGTTTACCGTAGCAACAGCCGTTGAAGAAGCATCCCCATCGTCCTATGGCTATTCCGAGGGTTATACCCGGTATGGTGGCGTCTAAGACCGCCCAGAAGTTCCATCTGTACTTTCTTATGAACCACAGTATGGGTACGGCACCAAGGAGTACTCCGTAAAAGGTAAGTCCACCCTGCCATATGGCCAGAATCTCCTCCGGATGGTGCTGGAAGTAGTTCCAGTGCTGTATTACGAAGGCGAGACGGGCACCTATCACGCCGAAGATCATGGAGTAAACGGCCACGTCCCATACCTTATTTTCTGGAATACCAAAACGTTTTAGGTGCTTTGCGGCGAACCACACGCCGAGGAGGACGCCGAGGGTGACGAGGACCCCGTACGTCCTAAGCTGGAAGAACCCGAAATCAAAAAGGATAGGATGCATTCTTTACATTTTACGGTCGTTCCTTCACCGTTCACCCTTCAACCTTAAACTAAGCACTTTAAGAACACCTACAAAGGAGGTAGAGCAAGGGTGGAGATCAGGATAATCGTACCTGAGGAGAAGAAGTTAGACGTCTTCGGCGTCTACGATGAGAAGATAAAGGAGCTGAGGCGTATGTACCCCTCCGTCAAAATCCACGCGAGGGGGAGCGAGCTCCGGATAAGGGGGTCCCAGGGCGACGTTGAGATGGTGAAAGAGCGCATCATGGGAATGATGCGGGGAGAGTGGGATCCTCTGGAGGCCGCCGTGGAGGAGTACGAGGAGGAACTTCCGGAGGACGGCACGATCGTAACCTTCAAGAAGAAGATAAAGCCCCTTACACCGAAGCAGCTTGAGTACGTGAGGGCCATAGAGAAGAACGACGTCGTTTTCGCCATCGGGCCAGCCGGCACCGGTAAGACCTTCCTCGCCGTGGCCATGGCCGTCAAGTACCTGAGGGAAGGACGGGTTGAGAGGATCGTACTGACGAGGCCTGCCGTGGAGGCGGGCGAGAGCCTCGGTTTCCTTCCCGGATCCTACGAGGAGAAGGTTTACCCGTACCTCATACCCCTGTACGACGCCCTGTACTCCATGATACCCTACGACCGGGTTCGCCGGATGATGGACGCGAGGGTGGTGGAGGTGGCCCCTCTGGCCTACATGAGGGGAAGGACCCTCTCCGACGCCTTCATAATATTGGACGAAGCCCAGAACACCAAAACCGTACAGATGAAGATGTTCCTGACCCGTATCGGTCCGAGGTCAAAGGTGGTTATAACGGGGGACATAACCCAGATAGACCTTCCCAAACACATGGAATCCGGTCTGGTTGAGGCCGAGAGGATCCTTCAGGGGATAGAGGGAATAGAGTTCGTGTACTTCGGTAAGGAGGACGTTTCAAGACACCACATAGTGAAGCGTATAATAGAGGCGTACGATAGGTTCGGAAAGTAATGAGCGATCGCATACTCCGGGCCCTTATCATCTCCCTGACCGTAGCCCTTTCGGCCCTGTTCTTCCGCCCACCTTTCCGTTTTAAGCTCGGTCAGGTATCCCAGAGGACGATAATAGCCGACAGGGAGGTGATCGTTGAGAAGCCGAGGAAGGTTTACGTTCAGGACTCAATCCGTATAGTCTCCGAAGTGCCACCGGTTTACAGACCCGTACCCTTCCTCTCCCACGTTGATAGGGTTTACGACTCCCTCGTTAAGGTCATAGATCCGAAGAGGGCGAGGGAACTCAGGGATAAGGCCATCGTGTACCTCCAGAAGGGTGTGATCTCACCGAAGCCCTCAGGCACCGTTATAGTGTACGAGAACGGGAACTTCCGCATGATACCGGCCGACGTACTTAAGTCTCCCTCCGAAGTTTGCTTTGAGAACGATACCCTCTGCGCCTTCATAACCCCCACTCTCGTCCCCGACTCTTCACTCTGGAAGGCCTACACGAGGCGTGTACTTGAGGAGAGGTTGAGCAGGGTGGACTACGTCATAAACCCCGGTGAGATAATAATCTCCAAAGGGGAGATAATAGACTCCACGGCGTACCGGATCCTCAAAGCCTACGAGAAGGTTACGGTGGGTCCACGGCGAATAGCCTACGTAGCCCTTTCCCTCATGATGGCCCTCGTCCTGCTCGTGATCTTCTACAGCCGCAAGTGGGACGTTCCGTCCGGTGCGTCCGTCTTCGTATTCTCCATGGGCCACGTTCTGGAGCTAGCTCTGCACTACTTCTTTGACCTGCCCCCCTTCGTAACCCTGATGCCCTTCGTGGCCCTATCCGTCGGGGTTCTGGATACGTCTACCATGGCCATAGGCCTTACCCTCATAACCTCCGTTATACGGGGAGTGTCCTACGACTTCTCCCTCCTCCTGCCTCTGTACATCGGATCCATGGCGGCCGCATCCGCCTTCAGCGTGAAGTTCTTCAAGCGGAGGGCCCACTACTTCTTTATCGCCCTGATAGTTACCCTCTTCGGAATGGCTTCGCTCCTGGTCTCCGCGCCGTTTATCAACATGACGAAGGAGGATCTACTTATGGCTTCGGCCATTACCTTCGGCGTCTCCATCGTATCCGTTGGCCTGTACGCCGTCCTCATCCCCATGATAGAGGCCCTATTCCGTAAGACCACCGAACTCTCCTACATAGAGCTGGCCTCCCTCAACCACCCCCTCCTGAAGGAGCTCTCCGAAAAGGCCCCCGGCACCTTTGCCCACTCCATCATAGTCGGGAACATGGCCGAAGCCGGGGCCCGTGCCGTGGGTGCAAACGAGACCATCGCCAAATTGGGCGGATATTACCACGACATCGGCAAGATCTACAACCCTGAGTACTTCATAGAGAACCAGACGGGCGGAGAGAACCCCCACGACAAACTGGACCCCGTGAAGAGCGCCCGGATCATCATCTCCCACGTTAAGAAGGGGGTTGAGCTGGCCAAAAAGTACCGTCTGCCTCAGGAAATAATAGACATCATCCAGACCCACCACGGGGATACCCTCCTGTGGCCGTTTTACAAGAAGGCGAAGGATCTGGGCCTTCCCGTCAAGGAGGAACAGTTCAGATACCCCGGCCCCCGTCCCCGTACTCCGGAGGAGGCGATCGTTATGCTCGCGGACTCGTCGGAGGCCGCATCGCGCAGTGCCGAAACCGAGGAGGAGATCAAGAAAATTGTGGACTCCGTCTTTGAGCAGAGGATAAAGGAGGGTCAGCTGGACCTCGTACCCCTCTCCCGCAGGGACCTTGAGAGGATAAAGGACGCCTTCGTACCCATAATGATGACCTTCAGGCACCAGAGGCCGAAGTACCCGTCACCCGACGAGTAGGTTGAAGCACTCCTCTATAACCGGTCTTATGGGGGAAAACTGGAACTCCTGAACCTCCCTCTGCTCGCTCCTCAGTATCAGGGAATGGGTCAGTGCCATGGCCGTGTCGGTGTCGTACCCGCTCACGTCAACCCTCCTTATCGGCATGCCCGATATATCCGAGAGCATGGACACGAACTCCCCCCTCGTCATAACCGTTGATGCGAGGTTGAAGGTCCGGCCGAAAACTTCCCTGTCCGCGATGGATATTACGAAGTCAGCTACGTCTTCGGCGTTTACGAGACTCATGTACGCCCCATCGTACCCGTAGAGGGGAACGAACCCCCTCCTTACCATCACGTCCAGGTAGAACCTCCTGAGCCACGATCCGCATCCCACGACCCATCCGGGACGGACTATACTTACCCTCCTTCCCTCCTCCATGGCCCGGAGTACCGGTCTCTCCTGCAGGAAGTAGTGCCTCTGAAAGGATATGGGCCGGAGCGGGGAACTTTCCACGGCCTCCCCCTCGCCGTACACGAGGCTTCCGGACAGGAACACCGTATTTCTGGGGTCGCACCTCATGAGCCTGTGGTTCGCCCACATACCGATCAGGGAGACCAGAAGCCTTTTAATGGGTGTGGACCCGGCCAGTCGGGCGGCGTGTATAACCGTGCCGGCGCTTCTGACGGCAGGGCAGGGGACCCTCCAGAGGGGCGCCCTCACCTTGTGCGGGTATCGGACTTCCCGCCTGTGTTCCAGAATTAGAAGGGATCTCTTCAGGGAAACGAGCCGTTTTAAGATGGCACCTCCTACGAAACCGGAAGCGCCGAGAAGAAAGAACTCATAATCCATACTCCCTCAACCTCCTCTCGTACTCCTCCTGTATCCTCAGGCCGTGACCGGAGACGTGGGCCTTGAATATCTCATCCCCAACCACCACCTCGTCCATTCTGTGGCCTCTACGAAGGAACCTCCTCAGCTGTAGAGTCCTTAAGTACGATTCGGGCAACAGGCGGGCCAGGATCTCCAGAAAACGTTTCAGTATCGCGAAGGGCTTCACTTCCACCGCTGACCTTCGGGGTGAGAAGTTGGGAAACCTCCCGTAAACCCAACGGTTCTGCTCCAGTATATTCTCGTAAACTCCCTTGCCGTATACAGGGAGCATCTGGACGAACTCCCTCGCCTGATAGTAGTTCTCAGGCTCAAACCGGAAGTTTCCCTCTCCCACGAAGAAGTTGGGACAGAGACCGGGAAACACCTTAACTAAGAGCATGACGAAGAGGCGTGCCGTGTAAAGTCTGCCCCTACCGGTTATTATTAACAGGTCAAGGTCGTCCCTATCGTTAGCGTTTCCCGTGGCCACGCTACCGGTTACGAATATCCCCCGCACGAAGGGAAGGGAGGCGATCAGGCGGAGGGCAGGGCGGTTTTCCTTAAGTATACGCCGGGCGGTTTCGGCCCCTTCCCGACTCCTTTTCAGGCACTCCTTACGGAGGGCGTATCGGGTACCGTCGGTGAAAACGTCCATCCGTTTAAGGGCCCTCTTAACGGTATCCGGATCAACCTTTATCGGCAGGAACGTGCGGACCTCCTCCGGTGTAAGGGCGTGGTCAAATATGTCGGCGTAGAGGAGTACCCTCAGTATCTCACGCTTCAGGTCGCATGACGTATAACGCATACTCCCCCACGTACTTCAAGGGTGTAAGGTTCAATACCCCATCTATTCGCCAGAATATTCGGGAGAGGGCAGGGGGGTACCTGTGATGTCTGTACCATGCCGGGTAGAGTATGCTGTACCCCCTGAAGTACTCTACCCTCCACCCCTCCATAGACCGGAGGATGTCGGAGTAGGACAGGGGCCTGCTGTCCAGAAACTTGCTGGGGGAGTACCCTCCCCACCTGCCGAGGCGGGCGAAGGCCCTCTTCGGTCTGAGGGTAAACAGATAGAAGAGCATGTCAAACAGGTAGGGCTTGTTTACGCAGGAGAACACGAGGAGGGTGTTCCTATGGGATACCCTGAGGAGGGCTTCCGAAAGTCTCCTTAGATCCTTAACCGTGTTAAAGGCGCCGAAGTAGGAGTATACGAGGTCAAACTTCTCCCGTATGTCCAGTTCCTCAACGCTCCCGTGCAGGTATACGAAGCGATCCTCACCCAGACGGTTCCGGGCCACATCTATCATGGCTCTGGAGACTTCCACGCCCCATATCTCCGCATCCGGAAAGACCGAGGCGAAGAACTCCATGTCAAGGCCGGGACCGAACCCTATCTCAAGTATTCTCTTCGGCCTGTCCCTCAGGTGTCTGAGGGTCTGACGCCGGAAATCCTCCCGGAGGGTCTGCAGGACGTAGTTTTTCTCGTACCTCCTTAAAAAGTCCCTCGCATCCTCGTCGTAGTACCTTCCTACCTCCTCGTAGTACGGGTCCATAAACGGAATTGTAAGGCCGACTCAATAGCCCTTCAAGATCCTGCGGCCAAGGAGATAGAAGAACACAACGATAAGCAGGAGTACACCCATCCACTTCAAGGTTCCGGCGATGGAGGCTATAGATGCCCACGGTCTTAGATTCGGGAAAGTGAGCGCAGAAACCGAAAGCACCACGTTTTCCAGAATATCAAATGTTGCGACCACGAAAGGCAGGATCCTGAATTTAAGACCTGCCCCCAGAAGTGAGAATACGCATACGTAGGTAAAAGCGTATACCACGGCGTAAGGGGTGTCCACCAACAAATGGCCCACGACGAACGCCCTCCTTCCCCTTTCCCCCATAATGGACAGCGCCCGTCTTACGTCGTCCACGGTGAAGTGGAACATTACGTCAAGGGGAAGGTTTCCTGACCCTCCGTAAATACCCGAAAATCGCGGGAATATAACGAAGTTGACCAGAAGGATCAGTGCAATTCCTCCTATAACCACGTACTTGCACCGCATTAAACCACCTCACCGATGACCTTCAGGGTTTCCACGGCCGCCCTGTCCCACGTGAAGCCTTCGGCGAACTTCCGGGCGTTCTCCGACAGTCTCTTTCTCAAATTCTCATCCTTCAGTATCCGCAGGACCCTCTCCGCCGCTCCCTTAACGTTCCCGTACTCCACCAAGAAGCCGGTGTACCCGTCTTTAACGGAATCCTTCATACCGTGTACCCTGAAACCCACGACCGGTGTCCCGCTGGCGAACGCCTCCATGTTGACCAGTCCCCACCCTTCCCTTGAGGAGGTGTTCAGCACTACCCACGACTTCGCCATTACCTCGGCTTTGACATCCTCCGGCACGAAGCCCAGAAAGTCCACGTCCACACCGAGCCGGGATGCCATCCGCTTTACGGGCTCAAGGTAAGGCCCTTTACCCGCCATCAGGAACCTCGCCTGCGGCATGGACCTCTTAACCTCCGCGAAGATACGGACGGCGAGATCCGGCCTCTTGTACTTCCTGAAGCGGTTGAGGTAGAGTACCGTGGGCTGAACGTACCTGGGCATCGGCCTGAAGAAGTCAACGTCTATCCCGTTGTAAACTATCCTGACGTTCTCATCCGGTATTCCTCCCCTTACCAGATCCTCCTTTGTACTCTCCGAGACCACTATGAACGGCCAGTCCCTGTAGAGCCTCGGTATGAGTTTCTCCTGGAGGTAAACGTACGTGGCAGCGATCGGATTGGTCTCCTCGTAGATAGTTCTGTCAAACAGATGGTGAAGGATGGCGAGTTTTTTCGGAGTGCGACTGTAGAACATGGTGTAAAACGGCAGCTTGTTCAGGTCCTCAATCAGAAGGTCAAAGGAGAACTTTTTCTCCAGTTCCCGCACCTTCCCCGGAACGAAGAAGTTGAATACCGGTCTGCTTCCCGTCCTGTGGATGTGAACACCCTCCAGAACCTCGTACCCTCTGGCCCCCTTGAAGGAGCAGGAAAGGACGTGAACCTCCACACCCCTCGCGGCAATACGACTGAAGACTTCCTTCAAATGCACCTCCGCCCCACCCGCCATGGGATGTTTCCAGTCCTGCCAGTTTATTACGAGTATCCGCAAGTGCAGATTGTACGGATGCGTTGAGTCCGTGCCTCCTCAACGAAAACGGTGCAGGGGGACAGGGTTGAGAATTTACTTCGGCAGTTTTTTATACTTCCGTCCCCCGTTTCCCCAGTATAATAGCCGTCCATGGCAACGGCTGGAGTAAAAACGAACACTTTCGTACTGAATATGGGACCACAACACCCCGCCACCCACGGGGTCTTAAGGGTTGAGATGGAGCTGGATGGGGAGACGGTAGTACAGGCCAGATGCCGTATCGGATACCTCCATCGCGGTACGGAGAAGACGGCCGAGTATAAGAGTTACCTTCAGATAATCCCCTATACCGATCGTCTTGACTACCTCGCGCCCCTCTATTACAACTGGGCCTACGTTCTGGCTGTGGAACGTCTCCTCGGCATAGACAAGGAGATACCCGAGAGGGCGGAGTACCTGAGGGTAATCCTCGGGGAACTTTCCCGTATAGCCAGCCACCTCGTATGGTTCGGCACCCACGTAATGGACGTCGGTGCATGGACCCCGTTCCTGCACGCCTTCCGTGAGAGGGAGAAGATCTACGACCTCCTTGAGGAGCTCACCGGCCAGAGGATGAACAACTCCTTCTTCCGCATAGGGGGGCTCGCCGCAGACACCCCCGAGGGGTGGCTTGATAAGGTCTCTGCCTTCCTTGACGAGTTTGAGAAGGCTTTCGTTGAGATAGATAGGCTCATAACCAAAAACCCCATCCTTATCGCCCGTCTCAGGGACGTGGGCGTACTCTCTCCCGAAGACGCCCTTAACCTCGGGGCCACCGGTCCCATGCTCAGAGGGTCCGGAATAAAGAGGGACATCCGTAAGGATGAACCTTACTCCATATACGACAGGTTTGAGTTTGAGATCCCCATAGGTGAGAAGGGGGATTCCTACGACAGGTACCTCGTCCGCATGGAGGAGATACGCCAGTCGGTGAGGATACTCCGTCAGGCCCTGAAGGACATACCGGATGGGGACGTCCTCCACAACGATTACAAGTTCGTTCCCCCGCCCAAAGCCCGGATATACGGCTCCATAGAGGAGATGATCCACCACTTCAAACTGGTAACTGAGGGGGTAAAGGTGCCTCCGGGTGAGGTTTACTATCCGGTTGAGGCCCCGAAAGGGGAGCTCGGCTTCTATATCGTATCCGATGGCACCGCCCGTCCATGGCGTATGGGTATAAGGGCGCCCTCCTTTACCAACCTTCAGACCCTTGAGCATATGGCTCCCGGCCTTCTGGTGGCCGATATAATCGTCCTCATCGGAACCATAGATATAGTTCTGGGGGACGTGGACAGATAAAGTTACCAATCGGGAGTCAACGTTACTCCTTCCCTGCCGTAGAATACCTTTGATGTTAGGTATTTTATTTGCCCAGTTTGCACCGTTTGATTACGCCGTGGGAACGTGGTTCATGAGGAACGGGGCCCTATCACACTCCGGAGTGCAGGCTTTGAGTGGTGCGGTTACCGGTCCAGATCTGAAATGCTCGTACAGCGGCCTGACCGGTGAGGGAGATCCTCTGATCGCCGACGTGAACGGTGATGGCCTGAACGAGATCGTATTTTCCTCCTACAGCCCCCATACGGTATGGGTATTCAGGGGTTCCGACTGTACTCTCCTGTGGAACCGTTCCATATCGTCCACTTCGTGGGGAACGGCGGCCGTCGGGGATATGGATCCCGGGGTTCCGGGTCTGGAGATCGTCGCCACCGATTGGGACGCCAACGTCTACGCCTTAAGAGGGACGGATGGCACCCTCCTGTGGAGCCGCACGGTCGGATCCTCGTACCTTCAGAGTTCCGTCGCCATATACGACGTCAACGGCGACGGCTACGGTGAGGTCTTTGTCCACGCCACGGACGGGATCTACGCCCTCAGGGCGACGGACGGTTCCACCATATGGTACTACTCCACGGGTGGTAGGTACAACTCCCCCGCAGTTTACGACGTTGATATGGACTCGGAATACGAGGTCGTGTCGGCATCTTCATCGGGAACCCTGCTCGTCCTGAACGCCGCTACCGGTTCCCTTGAGTACTCCGTATCTCTGGGTGGTTCCACCGAAGGTGGTCCCTCCATATCGGATATAGACGGAGACGGAGATCCGGACATAGTTATCGGTACGGCTGGAGGGCGGGTCGTGGCCGTAGACGGGCCCACAGGTACCGTCATCTGGAACGTGAGCGTGGGAGATAACAACAGAGGAACACCCTCAATATACGACATAAACGCCGACGGTATAAAGGAGGTCGTAATAGGTGCGACGAACGGGAACAGGATCTACGCCCTGAGGGGAACTGACGGGTCCGTAGTGTGGTCGTACAGTCAAACGTACAGCTATGAGCAGGCCATGGCCAGAAAGATCGGGGACGTTGACGGGGATACTGCTCTGGAACTGGTTATAACGAGTTACGGGAGCAGGGTGGGTTCCGGGCCCATGTTCCTGGTGTTAGACGCCGCCACCGCCACGGTGGAGTGGACCTTCAACGTTTCCGGAGATGGTACCGAAGGAGCCTCTATCGGGGATGTGGACAACGATGAATGTATGGAGATAGTGGTCGTTCCGGACTGGACCTCGGGCGGCGGGTTGAGGGTATTTGACTCCCCCGCACCTGTCAGCGGGTGCAACGTGATCGGATACGACGACCCCACCGGATCCCGGGAGAACGTATCCGTCCAACCTGTACATTTGACGGTAATGCGTGCCGGTAGGCATCTGACGGTTGAGACGGGCAGGGATGTTACGGTATCCGTTTACTCCGCTTCGGGAAGGCTGGTGAAGAGGCTCCGCACGTCCGGGGGTACGGCCGGGGTGTACCTGCCCAGGGGGGTGTACATCCTTAAGGTTGACGGGTTTAACCTTATCAGGACGGTTATTTTGAAGTAGGGGCTTTGAGTATAACGCCCCTGCGGGTCGTTTTAAAGAACTCGTGGAGGTGGTTTATGTGGGGATCGTCCGGGTACCTTTGAAGGAGGAGGTTAAGGGCGTCCTCCACGGGCATGCCCGATCGGTAAATGGTCTCGTAGGCATCCTTGAGGGCGGCTATCTCCTCTTTACTGAAGCCGGCCCGCCTTAGCCCTACAAGATTTAGGCCAACCACCACGGGGTCGTAACCCACCGTCATAAAGTAGGGAGGGGCATCCCTGCTAAGGCGGGTCATACCTCCCACCATGGCGAACTCACCCACCCTTGCCCACTGATGTATGCCGAGTACACCGGAAACGAACGCCCTCCTTTCAACTATAACGTGGCCGGCGAGCTGGGCGGTGTTGGCGATTATTACACCGTCCCCAACGGCGCAATTGTGGGCGATATGAACGTAGGCCATGAGGAAGGTCCCGTTCCCTATGATCGTTTTCTTTCCTTCCCCCGTGGCCCTGTGGATGGTGACGAACTCCCTTATTACGTTGTTGTCCCCTATGATAACTTCGGTCTCCTCACCGGAGTACCCGATATCCTGCGGGGGTTGGCCTATGGAGACCGAATGGTGGATGCGGTTGTTTTTCCCTATACGCACCCGGCCGTCAATCCGTACGTAGGCTTCTATCTCGGTTCCGTCCCCTATAACCACGTCTCCGGTTATGTACGAGTACGGCCCTATCTTTACGTTCTCGCCGAGGGTTACGTTCCCCTCAAGGATGGCGGTGGGATGAACCTCCGTACTCACAGGTACCTCCCGGCTATGGTTTCGTAGGGGAAGGCCGTTGCCCTCAGGTTTTTGAGCTGGGCCTCAATGTAAGCGAACGTCCTTATAAGGTTAGCGTACAGGGTGGGATCCTCCTCCTTTATCTGAGACAGGGGCTTGCCGTCCAGTTCGTACTCCATGAGACGGTTGTAGAAGCGTGCTATCTCGGTGTAGTTACTCGGTTTTGGGACTCCCTCGGGACGGAATATGGGACCGGGCTCGTATTCCTCCCCCCTGTACTCCTCGGGAGGATAGAAAACGTAAGCGTTACGGGAGGACGGATGTAAGAAACGACTGAGGAACTCGTGTAGGGCCTTCAGTCTGCCCCACGAATAGGCGAGGGCGTAGATGAAAAGAGCACCCTTCACGGTCATAAAGTTCAGAAAGGCCAGGGTAGAGTTGTACCGGAAGTAAGGGGAGGGCAGTGTCCGGGGAAGGTTCCTGTAATCGGCGGAGGAAATAGGTACCCTGTAACTCCTCATTATACCCACCTCCTTCGCTTTAGGGCCGAGATCCACCTCGTGGGCGTACCTGGTCAGGAGGGTGTCAAGGTTTTTGAAGGCAACGACGGGGATAAAGAGCTCGTACACCTCGTTGCGGTATCCCTCTATGTGTACGTCGGAGATCTCAAGTTCCTGAAGTTTTCGCAAGTACTCGTCGGGGTCCGTAACCCCCTCAACTGCCATACGCTCGTCAAGGGAAAGGGCTGCCACCGGATGAAAGAGGGCGAAGTTTATACCTTCGTATTCAAAGGTGTACGCGAGTCTCCTCTCAAATGGAATTACCTCCACCATGGTGTAATAAACCGTCCCCTCCCTGTCAACGAACCCAAGATCCACGAGGCCGTGGACGTCAACTAACTTATACTTACCCTCCTTCAGGGCGCGATATAGGCCGGCGTGGAAGGTCGGATATTTGTCTGGATCTATGTTATCCAGAACGTTAAGGTTATCCGTGTAGCCCCGAATACCGAAGTCCAGAAGCGCCTTACCTATCTTAATGGCCACATCGGTTTTGGACATGTCGCCTATTCTACGGTGGGAGAGTGGAAACAAATTTTAACCTTTGGTCTAAGGGTCTAACCTTACCATAACTTTAAACGTTTCCCCCGACCCCTCATAAACTTTCGCAAAGTACGAACTCGCAGGAAAGGAAAATTTACCCTTGTTCCTGAAATCAGTCTGTATCCTGCAGAATACTCCTTCCCGTACTCCGGAACGCCACCCCTTACAACAACCCTCTCCCTTAAATTTCCCACCTATGAGCATAGAGGAGAAACTGAGGCAGCTCAAAGAGATGAAGAAAAAAGTCTACGAGGGTGGGGGACCTGAGAGGATAAAACGTCAGCACGATAAAGGGAAACTAACAGCGAGGGAGAGGATAGATTACCTTCTGGACGAAGGTTCCTTTATGGAGATAGGTGTATTCGTAACCCACCGCAATCCTGACCTCAAGCAGAAGTACTACGGCGACGGCGTCGTCGCCGGCTTTGGCACCATAGACGGGAGACCGGTCGGCATCTTCGCCCACGACTTCACCGTAATCGGTGGCACCATATCCGAAAGCAACGCAAAGAAGATAGTGCAGGTAATGGACACGGCTATGCGGGTGGGGGTACCCGTAATAGGGCTGAACGACTCCGGTGGAGCACGGATACAGGACGGTGTGGCCTCCCTCGGTGGGTACGCCGAAATATTTCTGCGGAACGTCCTCGCCTCCGGAGTTATCCCCCAGATCTCTGCTATACTCGGACCATCGGCCGGTGGTGCCGTTTACAGCCCTGCCATAACCGACTTCATTTTCATGAGACGTGGGCCGAGCTACATGTTCATAACCGGACCTGAGGTGGTGAAGGCCGTGACCCATGAGGACGTTACACCCGAAGAGCTGGGAGGTGCCGACGTCCACGCTGAGAAGTCGGGGGTGGCCCACTTCGTATACGACAGCGAGGCCGAAGTTTTTGAGGGGATAAGGAAACTCCTCTCCTACCTACCCTCCAACAACGCCGAAGATCCGCCCTACGTACCCACGGACGACCCCGAAGACCGGGAGGACCCCGACCTCAACTACATAGTGCCGGCGGACCCCTACCAGGGTTACGATATGAAGGACGTTATACGCAGGATAGTGGACAACGGGGAGTTCTTTGAGGTACACGAGAACTTCGCTCCCAACATCGTAGTGGGTTTCGCCCGTCTCGGCGGTTTTCCCGTCGGGATAGTCGCCCAGCAACCCCTCCATCTGGCCGGTGCGTTAGACATAAACGCCTCGGTGAAGGCTGCCCGCTTCGTACGGTTCTGCGATGCCTTCAACATCCCCATAATAACCTTTGAGGACATCCCCGGTTTCATGCCCGGAGTTGAGCAGGAACATGGGGGGATAATCAGGCACGGGGCAAAGCTCCTCTTCGCCTACGCGGAGGCCACCGTGCCAAAGATAACCGTTGTGGTGCGTAAGTCCTACGGCGGGGCCTACTGCGTCCTCGGATCAAAGCAGGTGAGGGCGGACCTCAACTACGCCTGGCCGACGGCGGAGTTCGCCGTAATGGGGCCTGAAGGGGCCGTAAAGATACTCTACAAGAAGGAGATAGCCAGGGCCGAGAACCCGCAGGAGCTGATAGACCGCCTGACGAGGGAGTACAGGGAGAAGTTCGCCAACCCGTATTACGCCGCCTCCCTCGGATACATAGATGACGTTATTGAACCGGCCAAGACCCGTCAGGTCCTGATAAAAGGTCTCCGTCTCCTGAGGAACAAGCGCCAGACCCTCCCGCCCAAGAAGCACAGTAACATACCGCTATGAGGTACCGCGTAGGACCTTCCGTAATAGCCGCCAACTGGACGGTATGCTATGAGGAATTGGAGAGGGCGAAGGAGGGGGACTTCATCCACGTGGACGTGATGGACGGCCACTTCGTCCCCAACCTCACCCTTGGCCCGGACCTGGCCAGAGCCATATACGAGAGGACGGGGAAACCTCTGGACGTACACCTGATGCTGACCCACCCCGATCGCTACGTTCACCGCTTCTTCCTTCCCGGAGTCTTCCGTATAACCGTCCATTACGAGAGTTCGGCTTTCCTATCCTCCACCCTCCGCAGGATACGCGAGGTGGGTCTAAAGGCGGGGATCGCAATTTCACCGGATACACCCGTCTCCCGCCTCCTGAAGTTGTTAGATAAGGTGGATCAGGTCCTCGTTATGACCGTTTACCCCGGCTTCGCCGGTCAGAGGATGCTGGAATGGGTACTTCCCAAGGTCTCCGAACTGGACAGGATGAGGAGAGAGAGGGATCTGAACTTCACCATAACGGTTGACGGTGGGGTTAAGTGGGAAAATTTACGCAAGATCGGGCCGGCCGACGAGGTGATCATGGGGGCAGCCTTCTTCAGAGGTCGCAAACCTGCTGGAACGGACCCCGGTTCTCCTCTATAATACCCGTATAAAGGAGGTAGAGCATGAACAAGGAAAGGCGCGTTCCTCGCATTTCCCAGCGTAAGCCTTATCAAAAGCCGAGGGTGCTTGGCAGGACGTCTTCCCGTGGGGGAAGCATTCTCATAACCTACTGAAGAGGTGAAAAATCCCCACCCCTGAGATAACGGGGTGGGGGGTGTTTTGGTGATGAGTAAAAAAAGGTTGTTGTTTTTTGATTATCTGAAAGGACTATTCGTGATATGGATGATCCCGACCCATACCCTTGACGGTTTGATAATCCCGTCCATAAAGTCCACACCCCTGTACCACTCCGTCGCCTTCTTTAACGGTCTCGTGGCCCCCGCCTTCCTCGTCTCCTCCGGATTCCTGGCCGTATACACCTACAACGACGCCAAATTCTGGCGAAGGCTGAGAAGGGGCATAGAGTTGATGGCCTTCGGTTATGCCACGCAATTACCCACAAAATCCCTTATGCTTCTCGTCATTTTCTCCATCCTGTTCGTGACCTCCTCTCTCGGTATCACCCTGAACCTTCCGTTTATAAAGGGGGGGTTCCCTCCCGAATGGTTCGTGAACGGTCTCCACATCTTCAAAAGGGTGGAGATACTTATAAGCATAGGTTCCGGAGTACTCGTAATAACCTCCGTCCTGAGGCTCGTTAAATCCCCCATGGTGAGGATGGGGATATTCCTCTTCCTGACGGCGTTGTTCTGGCTCTCTACCCAGTGGGTGTGGGAGTGGGGAAAGAGCCTCCCCATGTTCCTAGCACCGTACTTCACGCGGGAGGGTTCCCTTTTCCCCGTATTTCCCTACTGGGGGTACATGTTCTTCGGCTCCGCCCTCGGTAGCTCCTACTTCGTGGACAGGCGTATAACCTTCGGTCTTATGGCCGCAGTGTCCTTAGCAGTTGCCCTTACCGTTTTCGTACCCTACCCCCCTTCTGAGGGACACGTGTACAACATTCTGGTACGGGTGGGGACCCTTATGCTCATCCTCTTCGCCCTCATAGCGGCCGAAAACTTCGGGTTTCACTCAGAGTTTCTGGCCATGCTCGGAAGGAACTCCCTCATGTCCTACGCCTTCCATAACGCCATAGTTTACGGCTCGCCCTTTACCGCTCCTCTGACTCGCTTTTACGGTCACAGGGGATGGGTGGACTCTCTCATCGTAGGTGGGATGATATTCCTCGTAACTGCCACCTTCGTTTACACGTGGGAGATGTTGAGGAATCGGTACGGTCAGAAACTATCCCGGAGTGTCTGGAAGTTCTTTGCTATGGTATTTGCATTAAATCCGTGGTAGTTGAAATATCCTTCAACTCTCCCTTAAAATAACCGAGTGGCCGGGGAGGGAATTCAAAAAACGAAAGATAAAAGATTAAACAAAAAGTTATACGGAATATCCATATTAATCGGTATTACAGTTGTTATTATCTGGCTTGCAAATGTCATATGTGTAATACTATCGGGCTGGATATGTGGGGATTTACCTACCCTTAAATGTGAAGACTTCTTCAGCATTATGTGCGATAAAATTCCAACACTTATAGTACATGGATTATCGTTGTTTATATCTTCTTTTGCTATATCTATGTTTTTAGGAAGAAAATTAGGCAGTAATGATATTACCGAGGAAATATACAAACATAAAATATCAAATCAAAAAAGCACAGATGAGATTATAAAGGTTAAAACAACCTATAAGTATAAGATTCCCGGTCTTCCCTTCAGCGACGGCTTCATAATCTTCCTCCTGCTGGTTGGCATTATTTACTACGCCCTTACCCCTCCGCCCACTAAAGATAAAGATTTTCTTTCGTTCGCCATTACTCAGGCCTTTATGCTCGTCTTCAGCGCCCATCTCATCTTGAAGAGTATGCGGTAGCACGCGGGTACGTTTCACCCTTACAATATGCACGGTAAAATGAAAATGGAAGAATCAGCAGACCTTCAGCCTTCGGGGACAAAGGAAAAGGAGGAAAAGAAAGGGTGGATCCGGAAACTTATCTCTACTAAGAGCATTATTATCGGAATATCTGTCATAGGGGTAATCGCGGTGTTCATATGGTCGCTAACGGTACCGGAGATGGAAAGGCCACTGATACGCCCCATGCAGATACAGGTATTCTCAACGGGCTTATCGGTCCTCGCGGTCCTCGTTTATATTGCCCGAAAGGTCCTTGTGAAAGACGATGAAAGACCTTCTGCCTTTTCCTTCAGCGACGGTTTTGCCATCTTTGTCCTCCTGGTCGGGGTCATATACTACCTTCTGACGCTCCCGCTTGATGGGGGTTTAATACCGTTCGTCATCACTCAGGCCCTTATGCTCGTTCTTAGCACACATCTCATCCTGAAGAGCCTGCGGTAGCACGCGGGTACGTTTCACCCTTATAATATACGCCTCAGATCGCGGGGTGGAGCAGCCAGGAAGCTCGCCGGGCTCATAACCCGGAGGTCGCGGGTTCAAATCCCGCCCCCGCAATTTTTTTGTTTATACGTCCCTCCAGTCGTCCCCGTAATCTTCCGTATGGGTTTCACCTTCCCCTTCCACCTCCTCGCCCGGTAGGGGTTTGTTTAGCAGGTAAACCATAACGGAGGAAATTGCTATCAGCGAAATCATCATCCACAACGTACCCCATAGGCGGGGAGATCCCCCCACCCTCTCCGATAGCAGCCCGGCGTCGCTTAAGTAAGCGTTGGACAGAAATACGTCGGTGAACACATCGTACGGAGCGTACAACATCACGGAGAGGCCGAGGAAACGGAGGACGAGGTCGTTAATCTCCGATGGCAGAAATAGAGCCATGCCGAGGAGGAGGGAGCCGACAATGAGACAGAAGAGTACCGTGAAGAGGGTATCTCCGAAGGCGAAGCCTATGAAGACGACGATGAGACCCAACACCCCCGCCACGAGACGGTCAAACTTCGTCCTGTCGGAGAGGGCGAGTATGACGATCCCGCTCAGGAGAGAGCCGAGGTATCCGGCGGTCCCTACGAGGAAGGCGTTCCCCCCCTCCGTAATCACGTGTCCTCCTTCCTGAGGTACGAGTACGAACTCCTTCACCCTGCCCCCCGTAGAGAGGGATGCGAGGAGATGCCATAGCTCGTGGAAGAAGACGGCGAGCATCCTCACGGGGTAGAGTATCCCCGTGTTCCACAGAAAAACCGTTATGAGTAACAGGCTTACGTAAAAGAGCGCCCGTTTACTCTTAGGCATTCAGGCTATTGGCTCCAGCTCCGCGAGGAAGTGACGGAGGAAAGGCGGTTCGTAGGTTATACGGTACCCTCTGAGTTTATCCCTGTCTCTGTAGATATCCTCAAGGACCTCAACCGTATAGTCAAGGTGACTCTGGAGGTACATCCTCCGCGGTATGGCAAACCTCACGAACTCGTAGCGGGCAGCATCCTTGAACATCAGGCTCCCTACCTCAACCGTCCTTATCCCTCCCCTCCGGTAGAGCTCCACAACGAGGGAGTGGGCGGGAAACTGTTCGCGGGGGATGTGAGACAGGGCATTACGTACCTCAACGTATACGGCATGTCCTCCCGGAGGCCACATAACGTCCCATCCCGTCCCCCTTATCCTCTCCGTAATGTAAGCTACCTGTCCTGTCCTGTACTCAAGGTATCTCTCGTCAAGGGACTCCATAAGCCCGACGGCAAGGCTCTCCATGTCCCTCCCCGAAAGTCCCCCGTAATGTATAAAACCCTCCCAGAGTATTAGAAGCTCCTTTGCTCTTAGTCTCTTCTGCGGGTCTCTCAGAACCAGAAAACCTCCCATGTTGGAGAGTCCGTCCTTCTTTCCGCTCATGAACGCCCCGTCGCTGTGCTTGAAAGACTCAAGGACAATATCCTTAACGCTCCAGTTAGAGTACTTCGGGTTGCGCTTCTTCACGAGATAGGAGTTCTCGGATATGCGGCAGGCGTCTATTATCAGAGGTACGCCGTACTTACGGGTTATCCCGTAGGCCTCCTTCAGGTTATCCAGATCCACGGGCTGGCCGCCACCCGTGTTGTTGGTCATCACCATAACGACGAGTTTTATCCCCCCCCGCTTCAGGAGATCTTCAAGCCGGTTCAGGTCTATGTTGCCCTTGAAAGGGTGGTCGCTGGATAGGTCCTGCGCCTCCGGTGTGGGAGCGTCGTATATCTTCGCCCCCACTGCCGTGAAGTTTCCCCTCGTGGTATCAAAGAGGGTGTTGGACACCACTCCTGCCCCCTCGTGGAGGTATAGGGATGCCAGCAACTTCTCGGCGGCACGACCCTGATGAACCGGTATGGGGTCCTCGTACCCCGTAAACTCCTCTATGGACCGCTTCAGGTGGAACCAGCTCCGCGGCCCCGCGTAAGACTCGTCGGCCTCCATCATGGCGGCCCACTGGCTCTGGGAGAGCGCCCCGGTACCGGAGTCCGTGAGAAAGTCTATGAAAACTTTTTCCGAAGGGATTTTAAACAGGTTGTATCTGGCTTCCACGAGTAGCCTCTCCCTCTCCTCTTTCGTGGGCAGGTCTATAGGCTCTACAACCTTAACTCTGAAGGGTTCAACGGGATAACGCATAGGCGGGATTTTACCCCCGAAATCGTCCACGGTACGGCCTTAAAATACCATCCTCTTACGGCGGCCGTAGCTCAGGTGGTTAGAGCACCAGACTGTGGCTCTGGGGGTCGCGGGTTCAAGTCCCGTCGGCCGCCCCTTTTTTTATTTAACCCTTTTTAAAATGTGATAGGTTTTTATCCATCTTATAGAGCGGCGTATCGTCTGTAGGTTTCCGACGTATAATAGAGGTGTCATGATGTGGTTGTTAAGCACAGGGGGAGTTCTGTACGCACCGCCCCCACCGAAGAGGAATGCCGATGTCAGGGACGTTTGGGTGTCCTCTACCCTCAGGGTAGAGCGTGTATCCGACCGCGCACCCCGGATGTCCGGTGAGATCCACGGATATTCCGCCCGACTTTACGGAACGTGGTCAGACCCGCAGATGGTCCCTTCGGCTTACATGCTTCTGGGAACCGGAGATATGTCCGACGTGAAGGCCGTAACCATGTACGTCAGGGGGAAGGGGAAGTACCGGGTACAGGTATTCCTGCAGAAAGGAGAAAGGCTCCACATGACCCAGACCGTCGTAGAGGCCACGGATTCGTGGTCCCCGGTGTCCATAAGTACGGCTCACACTATTGAGGTAATAGGAGGCCTTATGGAACGTCCCGATGTTAGATTCCCCTTCAAGGTCGTAATCCTTCCCTATATGGACAAGGAGACCGGCGAAGTCTCACGCGCGTTTGATCTGTACGTCTCTCCCGTATCTGTGGTAAGGTAGGAGGTGGAAGATGTTGATACTGACTATACTCGGCGATGCCCCCTTCGGCGTAAACGTTAAGGTGAGCAACTGGGACATATCTACGGGCAAGGATCAGACTGAGGTGACCATGGCCAAGTCGTCTAACTGGGTCGTCTCCAGCTGGATAAATCAGGACGTCTCCGGATACTACACTGTCAACCAGCTCGCCGTCAGTTCTGACAACGGGTATACCTGGACGCAGGTCGGCTACTTCGCCCCGTCGGACCCCTCTTCATGCTGGGTCGGGGACCCCTCCCTTGCGGCCGATCCCAACGACCCCGATAAGTTCTACTGGGTGGGGATGGTATGGTGTCAGGTGGGTTCTCAGACGAAGGGTGAGGTGTACTTCTGCAGCAATACCGGATCTCCCAATAACATCTCCAACTGGTCCTGCTCCATCCTCCCTCCAAACGACAGCTGGGCCCACTTCAAGGACAAACCCTGGATACTCGCCCGCGACAACGGTGGAACTACGGAGCTGCTCGTCGTATTCACGGCCGACGGCTACGGGTCAACGTCCCTGAGTACCTACGAGATGATCAGCGTAAAGAGTACGGACGGTGGGGCCACGTGGCAGACGCCCGTGAGGGTGGATCCCGGGTACGCGAGTACGGTCGCCTTCACGTACTACGATGCGGCCAACAACCTCGTTCATATGGCCGATAACTGTCTGTACTGCTACAGCAGTTACGATGTGGTCATAGAGTACACCAAGTCTCCGGACTTCGGAGGTACCTGGAACTACGTAACGGGTGTTCTGGGTACAGTCCCCACAGGTGGAGATGCTACCTGTCCGAATTTCAACAGGCCCGTCAAGATAGCCGGTACGATAGCCGGTGTGGGGAACAAAGTGGCCATGGCTGCTACTGTAGATGCGAGCGGAACCGGTGGAAATCCCTGCAGCATTCAGATAGCCTTTTCCACGGATGGGGGTTCCACGTGGTCCGGTGTGGCCGACACGACCGCCCAGTACATCCTGCCCTTCGTTACTACCGACGGGTCCAACTCCATCTACGTGATGGCCCAGAGCAGAACGGGAAGTTCCGCCCCGTGGATCACGGTTATGTACTCCTCCAGCGACTGGGGAAGCACCTGGGGCGGTGTTAGGGTCTCCGACCACGATTACACCATGAACGAGAACCCTGCCGGTCACGACTACAACACCATACTCTACCACTCCGGCGACCTATTCGCCATCTGGGGAGACGACTACTACAACGAGGACGCCGGAGCCATATACTTCGCCACGACGGCCGTTGCTACCGGTTACGCCGAGCTTCCCACCTTCAAGGAGAAGAAGGTGAAGGTCTATAAGGGCGCCGTTGACCTGCCCGCCGGATCCGACGTGTACACCTCCTCCGGGCGACTTCTTCTGAGATCCGCAGAGGGTAAGGTGTCGCTCTCTCCGGGAGTTTACTTCGTCAGGAACGGGTCCAGAGTCTGGAAGGTCGTGGTAAGGTAAAGGACCTCAGGGGGCGTGGGTTTCTTCCCCACCGCCCCCTTTTTTATTTCATGGTGCGAGGTGGTACACGAGAAGGACGGCGAGGATGAGGGCAATAACGTTCATTATCACGCCCACCCTCATCATGTCCCGCATACTTACGAGCTTGAAGGAGTACACCAACATGTTGGGAGGGGTCGCCACGGGGAGCATGAAGGCACCGGAGGCTGCTACCGCCACCACTGCGGCGAGGGCCTTGGCGTCCATGCCCACGGCTACGGCAAAGGAGTAGGCGAGAGGGATAAAGACTGCGGATATTGACGTATTGGACGCCAGTTCCGTCAGCGCGAGGGTAATGGTTGCCCAGAGACCCACGAACACGACGGGAGGGAGACCGGAGTACGCCTTCAGAGCCTGAACTATGACCTCCGAAAGGCCACTCTTTACTATCATGTGGGAAAGGGCGAAACCTCCACCGAAGAGCAGGAGGGCATCCCATGGGACCCTCTCGGTATCCTTCCAATCTACGAAGTTCCCGAGGAAAAGGAGTACAGTAGCCGCCATGGCAACGGTGGAGTCGTCCGCCCCTTTAAACGGCAGGAGGTCTGCCCATCCGGGAATTGAAAATACTCCCACGTCTATACCCGACCGCGTAAGCCAGAGGAGAACGGCCCCAAGGAATATCATCAGTACGTTCCTCCCCTTACGGGAGATACCCACGTCCTCAAACCGGACCCCCGTTCTCCTCCTCCCCAGACGGAACCACAGGATGCCGAGGGTCAGAAATATGCCTTCCAGGACCATGGAATAGGGAAGACCGAACCGCATCCACTCCAAGAAGGACACGTCAACCCCGTACTCCCTCATGACGCCCGCGTACATGATGTTAGGCGGTGTCCCTATAAGCGTGGCTACACCTCCTATGCTCGCCGAGTAGGCCGCCCCGAAGGCAAGCGCTCTGGTAAGTTGACCGGCACCGAGCGATAAGATTAAAGGAACCATTATTAAGGTCGCCGACGTGTTGCTTATCCACATGGAGAGGAAGTAGGAGGCGAGGGAAACGCCTACGAATACCCCCACCTCCGATCTGCCGAAGACCCTGAGGAGCCTCCCCGAGAGGTAGCGGTGGAGGTTGTACTTCTCAAGGGCTATGGCGAGGATAAACCCGCCAAGGAAGAGGAATATGGGGGATTTGGCGTAGGTCGGTGCGATCTCCTTCGCGGGTGCTATGCCAAAGAGGGGGGCGACGACGAGGGGGATGAGGGCCGTAACGGCGAGGGGAATCACCTCACCGATCCACCACGCCCCCATCCAGAGTACCGTTCCGATCGTCGCTGCCACCTTCACGTCCAGTGGCAGGAGAAGGGACAGAATAAAAAAAGCGGGTCCAAGTATTACGAGTACCCGGCGGTATAACATCTAAACCGTCTTCAAAACCTCAAGGAGGGCGTCTACGTCCCCTTTCGTATACCTATCCGTAAAGGCCACAAGCAGGTGGTTCTCACCGAGGGAAGGGACAGCAGGACCAAGGAGGAAACCCCTCTCTGCCGCCCTCTCTATCAGTTCCTTCGCCGGTACGGGAGCCTTGATCACCACCTCCCTGAAAGGTGTACCTGTGAACTCCAGACTGTAGCCTTCGGGCAGGTTCTCGGCGAAGTACCTCGTCTTGCTGTAAGTGGTCAGGGCGATCTTCCTCAACCCCTCTTTTCCGAGAAGGGCGGTATAAACCGCAACGGCCAGAGCCATGAGCTGGTTGTTGGTACATATGTTGGACGTGGCCTTCGCCCTCCTTATGTGCTGTTCACGGGCCTGCAAAGTCGTTACGAACCCCCGACGCCCGTCCACGTCCGTTGTCTCGGCCACTATCCTCCCCGGCATCTGCCTGATGTACCTCTTCCACGAGACCATTATACCCACGTAAGGGCCTCCGAAACCGAGGGGGAGACCGAGGACCTGACCTTCGGCCGTGGCTATGTCCGCCCCCACCTCACCGGGAGGCACCGTCACCGTAGCGGCTACGGGGTCGTAATGTACCACGAGCAAAACGCCCCTTTCCCTTACGGCGCTGCTTATCGCCCGGAGGTTCTCAAGTATGCCGAAGTAGTTAGGTGACTGTACGACGACTGCCGCCGTCCCGTTGTCTATAAGCGATAGGAGTTCGGGTAAGTCGGCCTCACCGGAGGCCGTATAGGAGTACTCCTGTACTTCGGCAAAATCGGGAAGGTACGTGTCTATCACCCTGCGGTATAGGGGATTGAGGGACTTCGGAAGGAGTACCCTGTACTTTTTCTTTAAACGGAAGGCCATCAGGACGGCTTCGGCCAGGGCAGTTGCGCCGTCGTACATGGACGAGTTGGCCACCTCCATCGCTGCTATCTCGGCCATGAGGCTCTGGAACTCGTACATGGCCTGAAGCGTCCCCTGAGAGACCTCCGGCTGGTAGGGTGTGTAGGCCGTGTAGAACTCCGACCTCAGGAGAACGTGGTTCACCACGGAGGGGGTATGGACGTCGTACGCCCCACCCCCGGCGAAGATGCGAAGGTTGTAAGCGTTGGAGGATGCGATCTCCTCTATACGGCGGGCCAGGTCGCTCTCGGAGAGGGCGGGTATATCGGGAACGTCCGTAAAGGGTACGTCCCCCACGGCCTCCCTCATGAGGGCCTCCTGAGACGGGAGGCCCAGGGCCTTCAGCATCTCCTCCCTGTCCCTGTCGCTCAGGGAAAGGTACCTCATCCTTCCGCCTCTATGAGTTTTCTGTACTCTTCGGGCGAAAGGAGATTCTTAAGCTCATCCGGGTTCTCAAGTTTTATCCTGAACATCCAGCCCTCACCGTAGGGGTCCTGGTTCAGGAGTTCGGGCTTTTCGGAAAGTTTTTCGTTTATCTCAATCACTTCACCACTGACGGGGGCGTAGACGTCGGCGGCAGTCTTAACGGCTTCCACCGTAGCGACGGCTTCCATCTGCTTGACCTTACGGCCGACCTCAGGCAGTTCTACGTAGATTATGTCCCCCAGCTGGTCCTGAGCGTAGTCGGTTATACCAATCGTGGCCACGTCTCCATCAACCTTAACCCACTCGTGTTCCTTCGTGTACAGGAGGTTCTCCGGAACTTTCATAGAGGGTATTTTACGGTTGCATCCACGCCCATACTTTATGCAAAGTGCTTACCTTTACCGGCCGTTCCTCCAATAGCCTTCACCGCGCCGCAGGATAATGGGCGTAGATCAGGTTGTTTCGCGTTTCTGTGCGAGTGTTTTCAAGAGTTCTTCAAGGGGCAACACGTTTATGACGTCCCCCTTCTCCAACCACCCCCTGCGGGCGGTGCCGACGGCCAGTCTCATCTGCCAGAGCTGGCCTATCTGGTGGGTGTCCGTTCCGAGGGTTATCTTTACGCCGTTCTCCTTCGCCAGACGGGCGTTGACGTCGTTCAGATCCAGCCTCTCGTAGTATCCGTTTATCTCAAGGAAGGTCCCCGTCTCCCTCGCCTTTTTGACCACCTCCTCCATATCCACCCTGTACCCCTCCCTCTTGCCTATGAGTCTCCCCGTCGGATGGGCTACGGCATGGACGAAGGGGTTCTCCATCGCCTTAACTATCCTCTCCGTGACGTCCTCGTCCTTCCTCCACGTATGGACGGCGGCTATCACGAAGTCCAGCTCCGCCAGTACCTCGTCCGGGTAGTCAAGGGAGCCATCGGGTAAGATATCCACCTCCGTTCCCTTCAGGAGTCTGATCCCCTTGAGGGAGGCGTTTATGCGGTCTATCTCCCTGTTCTTGGCACGCAGGGTGTCTATGTCTAAGCCACCGGCGTACTTCACGCTCTGGGAGTGGTCGCATACGGCCACGTACTCGTACCCCATCTTCAGGGCGGCAAGGGCTATCTCCTCAAGCGTGGCCGTGCCATCGGAGTAGTGGCTGTGGACGTGGAGGTCCCCCTTTATGTCGCCGTAATCCACGAGGTCCGGGAGTTTCCCCTCCATCGCCGCCTCTATCTCCCCCCTGTCCTCCCGCAGCTCCGGGGGTATCCAGAGCATGCCGACGGCCGCATAGACCTCCTCCTCAGTCCTGCCCGCCACCTTCTCGTTTCCTTTGAAAACTCCGTACTCGGATATCTTAAGCCCCTTAGCCCTCGCTATGGTGCGCAGGTGGATGTTGTGCTGTTTGCTCCCCGTGAAGTACTGGAGGGCAGCCCCGTAGGACTCCGGAGGTATCACCCGCAGGTCCACCTGATACTTCCCGAATACGGCGGATCCCCTAGTATCTCCGGCGGCGAGGACCTGGACGACCTCCGGCAGGTTTACGAACTCGTTTATTATCTTACGGCCGTCCTTTGGATCGGCGGATACGAGGATGTCTATATCCCCAACGGTCTCCTTCATCCTGCGGAAGGAACCGGCCGGGTGTATCTCAAGGACCTCCGGTATCTTCCCAAGTTCCCCCACTATGTTCTGGACGATGGGATAGGCGAGGCCGAGGGGGATCCGCCCGGCCATCCTTTCGTAAAGTTGCAAAGCACGTTTAATGTTCTCAACCTTCTTCGGCCCAAAGCCGGGAAGTCTCGCCAGTGAACCGTCCTCCAACACCCTGCGGAAGTCCTCCTTTGTCCTCACATCGAGTTTTTCGTAAGCCACCTTGAGTGTCCTTGGGCCTATGCCGGGGACGGACAGGAGGTCTATCAGGTCCTTCGGCACCTGCGCCATCACCTCCTCGTACTTGCTCATGCGACCGGTTTCAAGGTACTCGGCTATCTTCTTTGCTATCCTCTCCCCTACACCGGGAAGGTCCATAAGGCCGTCTATACCCCTCCTACGGTAAAGCTCCTCTATGTCTTCGGGGTAGTTCTCTATCACACGGGCGGCCCTCCTGTAGGCCCTGACCTTGTAGGGGATCTCACCGAGGAACTCAAGGGCATCCGCCAGACGGTCCAGAATTTCCGCGATCTCCTCGTTCTTCCTCATAACGAATTCTAACGCCGCAAGGAGAAACCGTGAATGCGGCCACCTTAAAATTCCTTAATGCTTCCGGAGATAGAACTTGACAGGACGGAAGAGCTTCTTCCCATCTTTGCTCTGGGTACCTGGGCCATACGGGACCCCAGGGCCATGGAGAGGACGATCCGCAGGGCCATAGACGAAGGCCTCTGGCATATAGACACGGCAGAGATGTACGAGGGTGCAGAGGAAATCGTCGGGAGGGCGATAAGGGGGAGAAGGGACGAGGTGTTCATAACGACTAAGGTGATGCCTCACAACGCCTCGTTCCGTGGGACCATAGCCGCCTTAGAGAGGAGCCTTAAGAAGCTGAAGACCGATTACGTTGACCTCTACCTCCTCCACTGGTACGACGGCTCCCACCCCCTTGGCGAGACCATGGAGGCCTTCGCCTACCTGATAGAGCAGGGTAAGGTGGCCTACGCCGGCGTGAGCAACTTTTCGGTTAAGGAGATGGAGGAGGCCCTGAGGTACCTGAAGATAGTGAACAATCAGGTGGAGTACAACCTTGACAACTTTCGGGAGGTTGAGGAGGAACTTCTTCCCTTTGCGGAGGAAAACGGTATAACCCTGAGCGGGTACCTGCCCCTGTGGAGAGGTGCGTGGCCTACGGGGGAGAGGATGGAGGTACTCAAGTCCGTGGCCCGTAAGTACGGCATGACCGTTCCCCAGGTGGTCCTGAACTTCCTCACGAGGCACCGGAAGATAATCGTCATATTCAAAACCGAAAACGAGGATCACCTTATGGAGAACCTTAAGTCCGTGGAGTTTGAGGTGGAACCTGAGGATTACAGGAGGATAGAGGAGGCCTTCGGGCGAGGGTGATCACTCCTCAAGGAGGGAGGCGAAGGTACGGGCCCACCTCTCCGGTGTGGCTAAACTTTCAACCTTTCCACGACCGAACCGCACTACGTCGTTTCTGACCGATGGATCTTTCATCCTCTCAACTATCCGGGCTATACTCCCTACGTCTCCCACGGGGAAGATAGCCCATTCGGGAAGGAAATCCTTTGCCCCCACCCCTTCGGATACGGCCACGGCCAGGGAGGACATGAGGGCCTCAACGACGACGAATCCGAAAACTTCCCACTCCGAGGGCAGAAGTAGGAGGTCGTACCTCCGGTACATAAGGGGCATCTTACCGTAATCCGCCTTTCCCAGAAATCTGACCCTATCCGTTATACCCATTTCTCCGGCCATCTTCTCCAGATCCTCCCTCAGGGGGCCCTCGCCGACGACGTCAAGGGTAACGCTGGACACCGTGGATACGGCCTCAAGGAGGTCGGGAACCCTCTTTACCTTTATGAGCCTTCCCACAAATACTGCGGATAGGCATTCTCCCCTGTGTACCTTATCGTACCTGAACCGTTCAACGTCAAACGTCGTATACGCGACTTCCACTCTTCTCGCTCCGAGCCTGCGGGCATGCTCCGCCGCCGTACCCGTTGCAGCCACCACGGCGTAGGCGTTTGAGAAGAGCAGGAAACGTACAAGCGCCCTGTAAGGCACACCCCACCATCCGCCGAAGGAAAGGGAGGGGGCCCCCGTCCACAGTATGTACGGTACCCCATGGGAAAGGGTTTTAAGACTCAGAAAGAGTTCCACAGGCGTAAGCCCCCCACTTATTACCACCTTTCGGAAACGGGATAGATCCGGCAGGTGTCTGGGAAGGAAGGCGTAGGCCTCGTCGGAACCGAACCCCACGGACGTCTTTATGCGGAGTGAGTCTAAGACCTCGTACCTGAAGTTCGCCCGCTCCAGATCCCTCTCCCAGCCCTTCCTCTTCGGGACGGAGGAGGCGTAAAAGAAGAAGGTTATCCTGCCCCCTAACTCGTCGCTCAGACGATTAAAAAGGTCAACCTTATGCGGTGTGGGGAAGTTGGTAAAGAAGGCGTATTCCTTCACTTACCCTGCCGGGGGGCAGGAGTGGGTGAGGGCTGTACAGGTGTAGCCGGGGCTACGGCACCACCCTGAGGAGCCTGAGGAGGAGCCTGCCTCTGGAGCTCCTGAAGCACCTTGTAAACCGTCCCCTTCCCCGCCTCTTTGGCCACCACGGACGTGGTGGCGGTCCTGGCACCGGACATCATGGAGAGTATAAAGGCCAGAATACCGAAGGCCGCACCGAGTCCAATCGTCAGGTTCGTGAAGAAGGTGGGAGCCGTCTTTACACCTATAACGTTTTCAACACCACCGCCGAAGGCTATACCGAGTCCTCCCCCCGTACGGGGTTCCTGCAACAACACCACCACTATCATCACGAGGACTATCAACAGGTACAAAATTAGAAGGGCCACGTACATGGACGGCTATTCTAAGGGAGAACTTTTCAGGCGGTTGACCCCACCCTTACCTTCCGGAAGGCCGCAGGTGAGGCCCCGTGGCCTGTGTCCATGGACTGCCCCGGCTCCCCCTTGCCGCAGTGGGGAAGACCCCAGAGCTTCCACTCGTCCTTTCCGGCGAGGGCGTACATGCTCCCCCAGAACTCCGGCGTTATCCCGTAGTAGATGACGTTCCTTAAAGGCTCGGCCAGTTTCCCGTTCCTTATGCGGTAGGCCACCTCCGTTGAGAACTGGAAGTTGAGCCTCCTCTGGTCTATGGACCAGGACCTGTTGAGGTCCATGTATACGCCGTCCTTTATCTCGGATAGGATATCGTCAAGCGTCCCTTCGCCGGGGAGGAGGTATACGTTCGTCATACGTACCATGGGCATGCGGTTGAACCCGCTCGCCCTCGCCATACCTCCGCTGCGATTCAGACCTATAGCCCATGCGCTGTCCCGCGACGAGAGGTAGCCGACGAGGATACCCTCCCTTATGAGCTCAACCCTCTGGGCCTCCACCCCCTCGTCGTCCCATCCGAAAGTTCCGAGACCCCGCTTCAGGGTGGCGTCCGCGACGATGTTCATCAGGGGGGAACCGTACCGTAGTTTTCCGAGGTTCTCTATGCGGGCGAAACTGGTGCCGGCGTAGCTGGCCTCGTAGCCTATAGCCCTGTCCAGCTCAAGGGGATGGCCGACGCTCTCGTGTATCTGTAAGATCATCTGATGGGTGCCGAGAACCAGAGTCGTCTCCATCTCCTCTTTAAGGGTGTCGGCCTTTGCGAACATTATGGCTTCTTCCCTTATCTGATCCGCGTACCTCAGGAAGTCCATCTCCTCTACGAACTCCCATCCGGCCTGAAGGTGGTTTCCGCCGTGGGGGGCAGGGTAGGAACGGTGGGCAAGTACACCGTCCACGAAGGCGTAGGCCGTGTACCCTCCTCCCGTCATGTATATCGTCTGCTTCAGGAAGGACCCTTCGCTGTTCACGAAGACCTTCTCTATCTTGCGGAAGTGCAGGCTTCCCGTTCTGAGTACGATCTTCGGATCCTTCGCCAGTATCTCGTCCACCTTCATGAGGAGGTCTATCTTCCGGTCAACGGGTACGGTGAAGGGATCAACCCCTACCTCCGTACGGTACTCCCCCTCGTGCCTCGGCTCCGACAGGAAGGGCTTCGTCTTACCGAGGGCTTTGTACGAAGCCTTTGCGTACGCCAGCGCCCTTTCGGAGGCCTTTACGACCTCGTCTATCAGTACGCGGTTAGTGGCGGCGAAACCTATGGAACCACCCACCACCGCGCGGACCCCTATACCTTCCTCAACGCTTTCCGATACGCTCTCCAGCCTTCCGTTCCTGACCGTTACGTCCTGTGAGGTTATCCTGACGAACCTCGCCTCGCCGTAGTCCGCCTCCTTTAGCTTTTCAAGGGCAACGTGAAGGTACTTCTCCATAGGGGGGATTCTATTGCGGAAAGGCTACCTGCTCATTATCTGTTCCAGAGGGGTAGGGGGATACACCTGTACATCCACCTCAGGAGGCACGTACCCCTTTGATTCCTCCAGATACGTCTGCAGGTCGTCCGCCATCTCCCTATCCACGGCCATGAAGGTTAGGAAGTTGCTTCCGGGATAGTAGACGTCCTCCACCTTCCAGGTTCCCACCACAAGCCACTCTCCGGGCAGTCCTCCGTACTTCACGTACCACCCCGGACGGAGTATAGCAGCCTCTATGTCGTACTTTTTAACGAGGTACCTCATGAAGTCAGTGTTGAACCTTCCCTCGTGAATGGCCTTCGCCACCTCGTAAGTTCCGAGACCCACAAAGTCAACGACCTTAGCGTCGGAGAGGAAGGAGACGTAACCTATGTCGTCCATGGCTATACCCTTACCGTTGAAGTGCCTGCTTACGAAAACGGCCAGGTGGTAGTTCTTGAGGTGGGTTATACGTACGGCCGGAGTTATGTCCTTCAGGACTGTCAAACCCCTGAGCAGGAGGGGTACAAGGAGGACGATCCAGCCCAGCGTGATGAAGGCCCTCCGTACGTTCGGAAAGCCCCTGGAGAGGAGAAGGTAAAAGGCCAGGGTCAGCGCTATTAGGTAGGCCTCGTACCGGAAGAACCATCCGAAACCTCCCCTGTGGAAGTGGGCGAGGAGTACGACAGCGAGCAGGAAGGAGAGGACGACGCCCTTTTCCCACTTTACGTTTCCGTTGTAAAGGCTCAGGAGTGTGAGAAGCAGACCGAGCTTGGCCACGAGAATGGAGAGGGAAAAGATCAGGGAGGGTACGCCTTTGAGATAGTAACGGTCTATGAAGACTCCGGCATCAAGGAATACGGGCAGGTTCCGGGCGAGACCGAGGAGAAGTATGAGGGAAAAACCGAGGATGGCCAGACCGAGGATCCTGCGTAGGGTCTCTTCCTTCCAGACGGCGAAGGTGAGGTAAACGAAGGCGGCGATCAGGGCCGACTGCGCTGACAGGTGGGTGAGCTTCGGGGTGTAGTAAAACAGATCCATAAGACCTCCCCCTTTCGTCCCCTTGAGGTAGTAGGTGTTGGGCAGGAAGCCGTTACCGTTAGCCTTACTCCACAGGCCGAGCAGGACTACGGGTAAAAAGGAAACTACCGCGTAAGAGAGGGCCTCCTTCCATCTTCTGCTTATCAGAAAGAGCATGAAGACCCCTGCAATCAACGCCCAAGACTCCGGACGGACGACGGCCGCCACGGACGAAGATCCGTAGAGCAGGTAGTAAAGTCCCCTTTCTTTCCGACCCGAGAGGATAAGGGCCGCGGACCAGACGGTCAGGGCCATGGTCAGGATCTGGAGGAGGTGTTCCAGACCGGTGAAGGTCAGACCCCAGAAGGACGTCAGAAAGAGGAGGACGAGCAGGAAGACCGCAGATCTCCCCGTGGGGATCTTTTCGCGGTCGTAGATGTGAGCCAGAGCCAGAAGGGCGCCCACACCGGAAAGGAGGGCCAGTACAAAAGGTACCCATATCTTAAGCCCCACGAGTTTAAACCCTCCGGATATGAGGAACGTCCACAGGGGGGAGGATGAGGCGTTGGAGAAGTAGTAGCGGGTTATTCCGTACACGCCGTGGAGGGCGAAGTTCTTGGCTATGGCCATGTGGATGTAGGCGTCGTCTATGACGTACAGGTTTTTACCCTCCGTGATGCTCCAGAGCCTGAGGGCGTAGTAAATGGCCACAGACAGGTAAACCAACACCGCAACCGAAAGAGGCAGGAATCTTCTTACTTTCAAGATACGATAATTCTATAAGGGAAAGGTACGCTCGCCTGTGAACACCCTTAAACCCATCCAAACACGCTGCCTTTCCCTATACCAAATATACCCCTTTATCTCCTGATCACTTTACGTAGTCCGTATGGCGTTCTGACGAAGAATATCCCCTTACTCCCCACATTCCGCACCTTTTGACCGGACACCGTATATATCCCTACGGGGGAAGTATCGTCCCTTCTTAAACCCTCATAGACCTTAGTTTCCTCGTGTCCGAGAGGACAAATTTCCATCGCTATCGGCGTTATGGGTACCGCACTCAGGGCAACGTTGGTCTGGATAGGAATACCCGAAAACGTGACCATTAAAGGTTCTTCCACGCGAGGATGGTGAGTGGTTGTGGTGGGAGAAAGATCCAGTCCATCGCAGATTGAATGTATACTTCCCGCGGTGTCGGTTCTCAGGAGGAACGTACTATTTAGGTCAACGTTCGTCAATATGGCTATCCCATCGGCACCTACGGGTTGCATCATAACACTCTCGCTGTTTCCCACGTTGAAACTCCTCATCCGGTATACGTTTCCGAGCGTATCCATTCTGGTCAGGATCTCGTATCCTGAGAAGTTCCCTCCGAGCCAGATGTCTGGAAGGGTGCCTATCCCCACAATACGCAGGTTTGAAAAGCCCGTTCCTAAGGATTTAAGCCAATTAACGTTTCCTGAAGAATCAATCTTCATCGCGAATCGCCCCCATTCCTCGCTACTTCCCGTAACGAACATACTACCGTAGGGCGAAAGGTAACAATCATCAAAGTTGTCCCTCGTATAACGGGAAGAGTAATACCTCCTCGCCCATATCAGATTACCATCGGGATCTACCTTGAATATCGTACCGTCCCACCAGTCAAGGTCATCCCAGTACAGGGAGGCGCAGAACACGTAGTTTCCATCCGGAAGTTTGTGAAGCACACCGGGAAAACCGTAACCGGCGTACGTCCCTCTTTCTATAGTCCTGAAACTCAGGAGGTTCCCTGATGGGTCAAGTTTCATTACGAAGATACCGTAGTAGCCCGTAGTTCTGGCCAGAACCGTATCCACGACCCCGTTTACGAGATAGGTACCATCCGGAAGTTGCACTACCGATCTGGCAAACTCAACTCTCGTCCTTGAAAGACAGTTTTTGCAGTCTCCGTATACGTAGCCGAAAGCCTTTGCCCATTCCACGTTTCCACCGGCATCGGTCTTCACGATGAAAATATCCCAGCGCCCGGCTCCCCAGCTCTCCGTGGAACCCCCAACGATATAGCCTCCGTCGTCGGTCTGGTACACGTAATCTCCCCACTCCCTATACATCCCGCCGTAGGTTTTAACCCACTCTACGCTACCGAGGGAATCCACCTTCAGAAGGAATATGTCGTGCTGCCCTCCGGACTTCCACGTTCCCACAATTGCGTATCCACCATCGTCGGTGGTTATTAACCACTTACCCTCAAGCGTATCCCCTATACTTCCGCCGTACCTCATGCCGAAACCGAAGGCAACCACCCAAACTACCATGCCGTAGTAATTTTAAATCCGTACCGGATTTATCGTATGCCGTCTGGCAGGAATTCTCTCCGCATAGGGGTTCGGCCTTAAGATTCGCATATGTGGTTGTACGTGGTTCTGGTGATTGTAGGCTTGATACTCTGGCTAAACAACCTCGGTTTTGAGGTTATAAACTTTGGAAGGGACTGGCCCCTCCTTCTCGTTTTAGTGGGCATATGGGGTATCGTGGAGAACTACATGAAACAGAATAGGAGGAAAAAGACGGTTAAAAGACCTTCCTCAGGTTCAGGTAAATCCCCCTCCCCGGAAGGGGCAGGGACTTCGGATTGAGGGTACGGTACGCTACGGCGTTGTTAACGTTGGATATACCGCCATCCACCTCAGCTCCGAGTACCTTCCCCCGGATCCCGAAGTTCAGCAGGAAGAAGGATGGACGGGGAACCTCAACGACCGCCACGTCCTCAACCGCTGGCCTGTACTCCCCCTTTACGTAGGGCTTGAACCTGCCTTCGTACTCCCACGTTATCTTCAAAACCGATGGGATGATCCCCGACACGACCCTGTCTCCGGCCTTACCGTTCAGGTGGGTGTAGGAGAGACGCAGGGTATTCCGGAAGAGGTTCACGGAGAGGATCGTTTCCATGCCGAGGACTACCGTACGGCCGGGGACGTTGGTGTAGTAAAATATGGAATCACCCTCCGGTGTAAGGGTGTCGCTCCTCGTTAGATCTACGTAGTCGGTTATGGAAGTCGCGAAGGTCAGAACCTCAAGGCTTACCCTATCACCCATCCACCTTAAACCGAAGTCTCCTCCCATGCCCCTTTCGGGGTTGAGGTCGGGGTTGCCGAGTACGAAGCCCCTCGGATGGGGTGAACGGGAGCTGCTCTCGGTCAGGGTCGGGAAGCGGTACGAGGTCTCAAGGTTGACCGAAAGGACAACATCCCTTAACGGGAACCTTCCCCCTACGTGGAAGGACGGGATTACCCTCCATCCCTTTACGTTACTCGCCGTGTAAAGGCCTACCCTTCCCCCACCGGAGAGTAGTACGTTCCCCACACGGTAGTCGCCAAAGAGGAAGAGGCCGGCGTCGTGTACCGTAGCGCTGGCCATCTCGTCGTAGAGCCACCTGCCGTCCTCAAATACGGATGAGGTCATCCCTATACGACCGAAGTACGAGGCACCTACGTGAAGACCACCCCTATCAAACTGAAAACGCAGGGTCACGTCTCTGCCCCTCCTCAGGTTGTCCTTTACCTTACCCTCCTTAACCTTCCTGGCCAGAACCGTATAACCGTGATAACCAGCAGAGAGAAACCGGCTACCGAAAAGGAGGAAGACGTGATCCATATCCGGGTAGTACATGGTCCCCGTGTAGGCACGGTAGAAGTCCCGCGTTGAAAAGAGGGCAGCCTTCAGGCTCGTTCCCCATCTCCTGACCTCAAGGATAGTCCCGAACTTCCGGTTGGAGGAGGGGGCCTTTAGGGAGCCGGATCCCCAGAAACCGTTGGACCTGAGCGTATCCGGATAGGTGTAATCTCCGGATAGGGACGTGGCCACGCCCACGTAAAGGGAATCAACCGGAGAGTGTCCGACGTACACGGACGCGTTGGGCTGGTTGCTCCTGAGGTGCAGGGAGAACTCGTCCGGATCCCCCACCCCCTTGAGGAGGTACATCACCGTTCCCCCCATGGCGTCCGATCCGAAGGGTACGCTCCCACCCTCGGCCACCTCAACCGCCCTTACCACACCCACGGGAGCAAAAAAGAGGGAGGGGCCAATTTCCCTCTCCGTACTCAGGCGTACAAAGTCCAGAACGACGAGGGTGCGGAAGAAGGCCAGACCCCTCACCGCAGGCACGGAAGCGGTCGGATCCTTACCCACGAAGACCACACCGGGGATATTTTCAAGGGCATCGTCCGGCCTCATGGTGAAGCCGGATGGGTACAGTACCTCCTCCCTCCTTACCGCCCTTACGGGACGGGTTGAAACGTTCTCCCCAACGGTCTTCTCAACCACCACCTCCGGAAACATGTACTCCGAAGGCTCAAGTTCTAATGCTATCTTTGTCTTAGAGCAGGTTAGGACCAGGGACGTGTCCCTGTACCCGACGTGGTAAACGTGTACGGTATCACCCTCACTTACGTTCAGTATAACCCTACCCTCCTGATCGGTATACGTGGATAACCTCCCCACCTTCACGTAGGCGTTGGGTAAAGTCTTGATCTCCACCCTGCAGGTTCCGGCGAACAGAAGAAAGAGCATGGTGAGGATTGTAAGGCGTGTACCCTTTAGAGGTCTTCGGGGTAGATGTACGGCATACGCCACCCCTTAAGGTACATGAACAGCCTTACGAGTGTAAACAGGAGGTACAGGAAAATGAGTAGGGTCAACGCCCTTATACGGTTCCTGTGACCGATGAAGGGAAATAGGAGGATAACGAACAGGGATACGAGGGTGAGGGGGTTCCAGTACAGGCTCTCTAAGATATCCCCGTGGAGAAGGGCCATGATTGACCTGTAGGTACCGCATCCACCGTCCGGTATTCCGGTAAGGCTCCTGTAGGGGCAGGCGTACACGTTTAAATCCTAAGCCCGAACGCTATCCCAGACCTACGAGGGCAAGGAGAATATGGTATATCGCCCTTGAAATCGGGAAGATGATCATGCCGAGTACGTCAAACATGGGCAGAAGTATGGACAGGAGTATGAGACCGAGGAGGACGTACTGCAGTTTCCTTTCCAGTTCGTAGTTCCAGTATAGGGACGGGTTGAACCCCTGTAGTACCCGCCACCCGTCAAGGGGTGGAAGCGGTATCATGTTGAAGACCGCCAGAATGACGTTGAGCCACACGAAGGTGTCCACGGCCGGAAGCGCCCACGGTGCGACGAAGACGGATATCCGATATATTATGACCCCGAGGAGGGCGAGGAGAAGGTTGGAGATCGGCCCGGCAGCGGCCACTATCGCCATATGGACCGGAGGGTTACGGAAGCGGGAGGGATCCACCGGAACGGGCTTCGCCCATCCGAACCCCACCAGTATGAGGGCCATAAGACCGAACCAGTCTATGTGTACGAGAGGGTTAAGGGTCAGTCGGCCGGAGTACTTGGCGGTAGGGTCGCCTAACCGGTAGGCCGTCCACGCGTGGGCGAACTCGTGGAAGGTGAGGGCGAGGACCATGAAGGGAAGAACGATTATCCGGAGGGCGAGTACGTCCATCATGTCAGTACTTCAGGATGTACCTGTAAATCCTCTGCTCTATTAGTCCGAACAGGGAGTAGGCGAGCCAGTAGAGGACTATACCCGCGGGGAGGTTAAGGAATATGAAGACGAAAACGGCGGACATGAGGACGGAGGTCCTCTTCGTGTTGGGATCGGCGGTGGGCTGGAACCACGCGTGGGCCGCGCTCACCACACCCATTATTATGGGAAGGGCGTAGTAGGGGTCCTTCATGGAGAGGTCCTGGACCCAGAGGAAGGAGGACCCCTTCAACTCTATAGCGTTCTGCAGGACCTGATAGAGCGCCCAGAAAACGGGCAGCATCAGGATCATCGGAAGGCATCCGCCGAGGGGATTCACGCCCGCTTCCCTGTAGAGTTTCATCATCTCCCACTGAAGGCGTTCGGGGTCGTCCTTGTAGAGTTCCTGAATCTTCTTCAGTTTGGGCTGGAGCTTCTGCATACCCTTAGCAGAGCGGTACATGTTGATGTAGAGGGGAGACATCAGGATCTTCAGGACGAGGGCAAGAACTATTATGGCGAGGCCGTAGTGTCCGGTGAACTTGTAGAAGAAGACGAGCGCCCAGTAAATGGGCCATACCATCCACTTGAGCCATCCACCCCCGAGGTCAAAGGCCTCCTTGAGAGGAGGGTTGAACCTGGCCAGAACCTCCCTCTCGGTTGGGCCGAAAAAGATCCTGAACTTCTGAGGATTATCGGGGTATAGCCTTAATGTAATCCTGTCCCCGTCCTTAAAGGAAACCACCCTGCCCCTGAAACCCGTAACGGCCACCAGATAGTATCGGGATCTGGGGCCGAACCAGAGCATCGTGTCTCCTCTGAACCTGAGGTTGGCGTCCCCGTACTTTATCTTCTTAAACTCCCCGTTTTTCGTCTTCACTAACAGATCCTTGCGCTGGTACTGACCCTTTTCGGTTATGGGGGTGGTTATCTGTATGGGTTTGTTGTCCTTCACCTCAAAGGTTATGCCGAAGTTGCCGCCGAAGGCGTAAGAGAACCAGTCCCCCTCAACCCTCTTTGCCCGTGCGTCCACCTCCACGTTACTCACCTTCCTGAGGGGCCTGATTATGTACCCCTTTGGCTCGGCCTTGTGCTTGTAGTCCCTGAGGGAGTAAACCGCCCCGTTGCCGACGTCAACGGTGTAGGCGTGGCCGTTGAGTCGTATCTCGGCCAGTTTCAGGGGTTTTATCTCCGGAACCTTCTTTTTAACTCTGGTCGGTTTGGGTTTCTCAACCTTCTTAACCTTCACTTCCTGCTTTTTCAAGGCTTCCCTCTTCGGCCTTACGAAAACGTAGTCCCACAGGAACATGAAACCCATGGCGAAGACAAAGAAGAGGAGTAGCCTCGTCGTTCTGTCGTTCATTGAAGCGGGTATTATACCGCTGGACGGGTGAAACCGTCGCCTTTAGAATAGAGAGCGTGATAAGGCGTAAAAAAACGAGGGTCGTACGTATAGGTAACGTAAAAATAGGGGGAGATAACCCCATAGCCGTTCAGTCCATGACTTCAACGGACACCAACGACGTTGAGGCCACCATCGGCCAGATTGAGAGGCTGGTGGATGCCGGTTGTGAGATCGTTCGGGTGGCCGTCCCATCGCGGAGGACCGTCCCGGCCTTTAAGAGGATAGTTGATCACTTCAAGGGAAAGGTTCCCATAGTGGCCGACGTCCACTTTGATTATAAGATAGCCCTGATGGCCGCCGATGCCGGGGCGGACAAGATACGGATAAACCCCGGAAACATCGGGGGGAAAGATAAGGTGAGGGAGGTCATCGCCGCCGCGAAGGCCAACAGGATACCCATACGCATAGGTGTAAACGCCGGATCCCTTGAGATGGACCTCATAGACAGGTACGGTGGAGTGACGGTAGACGGGATAGTTGAAAGCGCCGTCCGCTGGGTCAGGTTCTTTGAGGATGAGGGGTTTGAGGACATAGTGGTATCCGCCAAGTCCGCCTACGTACCCCAGATGATAGAAGCATATCGGAGACTATCCGAACTTATAGACTACCCCCTCCACCTCGGTGTGACCGAGGCCGGAACGCCGAAGACCGGGATAATAAAGTCCTCCGTGGGTATAGGTACGCTCCTTGCGGAGGGGATAGGGGACACCTTCCGGGTTTCCCTGACGGCGGACCCAGTTGAAGAGGTCAGGGTGGCGTGGGAGATCCTGAAGTCCCTCCAGATCAGGAGCCGGGGTATAATGCTCATAGCCTGCCCGACGTGTGGTCGTACCAAGATAGACCTGATAGGCCTGGCCGAAAAGGTTGAGAGGGCCCTTGAGGGTGTGAAACTTCCGCTCAAGGTGGCGGTTATGGGATGCGAGGTGAACGGGCCGGGTGAGGCGCGGGAGGCCGACATAGGCATAGCCGCCGGCAAAGGTTCCGGGTTCATATTCGTTAAGGGGAAGCCGATAAAGAGGGTAAAGGAGGAGGACCTGTTGGACGCCCTGATTGAGGAGATTGAGAGCAGGTGGGGCGTAAAACTGGAAGTGACCGCCTGAACAAAGGGACACCAACCGGTCTACCGTACAATACCGGGTGTTCCTTCTGAAGGTCGTCCTTCTCTCTATAAGACACCATCTCCTGCGTTTTCTCCTTGCTATTATCGGCCTCGCGGTCTCCATTACGTCGCTCGTCTACCTCATGTCCTTTGGCGAAGGGGCGCGAAGCCTCATACGGAAGAACGCACGGGCCTTTAACCTCCAGATCCTCGTACTCCCACCGGGACAGGCCCTCTCCGTCCAGCCCATACTTCCGAGGCAACTCGCCGACTCCGTACGCGCCCTCGGGGTCGGGAAGGTTTACGCTGTACTGCGTTTACCCTATACGGGTGGGTTCCCTCCAAAGGCCGTTGGGGTGGTCTTCGGGAAGGATTTCGCCTCGTCTCTCCACTTTCTGGCAGATTACTCCATAGAAAAGGGACGGGATCTTACGGATAGCACCCGGAGGGAAGCCGTCGTGGGGAGCGTCATGGCGAGGACCGCCGGGTGGAAGATAGGGGACACAGTTGTTATAGGGACGGGGAAGTACGTGATCGTGGGAATAGCGAAGGCAGAGTCTCCCATAGTTGACAACGCCATAATAGTGCCTCTTAACCTCCTCATGGAGGATATGGGGACGGAGAGGATACTGGCCGTCGCCGTAGCCCCACCCCCTGAGAGGTCCAGAGAAGTGGTGGAGATACTGAAGAAGAGATTCCCCAACTACAGCGTGCAGACGTCGGAGGACCTGATGAAGCTCGCCCAGTCTTTCGTTGCCATGGGAGACGCCATACGGTTCGGCCTCTCCTCAATAGCCCTGTTCGTGACGGCGGTCTTTCTGTTTGCCATAATGGCCATAACCGTTCAGGAGAGGAGATGGGAGTTCTCCGTCCTCAGGGCTCTGGGGGCGACCAGGTGGTTCATATTCCGCCTCGTTATAGTTCAGGCCGTGGCCGTAAGCGTAATTGGTTGGCTCCTTGGAGTCCTCCTCGGATGGGGGCTCGTTGAGGTATCCGGAAAGGTTATGGTGCGGGTGTTTGGACTTAACCTGCTTGATATGTCTGCGGGTATCGTACTCTTATCCCTGTTGGTCGCCATCGTCGTGGGGTTTGTCGGAAGCGTATTCCCGGCCGTATCCGCCGTGAGGATCAACATACGGGAGGGTCTGGGGAGATGAAAACGCTCAGGGCTGAGGATCTGAGAAAGATCTACGGTAAAAAGGTTAAGACTGTGGCCGTTGATGGTTTCTCCTACGAGTTCATGCCGGGGAAATCCTATGCTGTCGTAGGCCCCTCCGGAAGCGGCAAGACCACTCTCCTGTACCTCCTCGCCGGCATAGAGGTTCCCGACGAGGGCAGGGTAACTTACGGAGATACCGTCCTCTTCTCCATGGGGGACGACGGGAGGGCCAGGTTCCGGGCGGATCACTTCGCCTTCGTATTCCAGCAGTTCTACCTCATCCCGTACCTCAGCGCCCTTGACAACGTCTCCGTGAGCCTGTACCTGAAGACGGGAAGGACGGATCTGAAACGGGCGAGGGAGATCCTCAAAACCCTCGGCATAACCGATCCCTCCAAGAGACCCTACGAGTACTCCGGAGGAGAGCAGCAGAGGATAGCCATAGCCCGCGCCCTCATAACCGACCCCGAAGTTATCTTTGCGGACGAACCTACCGGGAACCTTGACAGTAAGAATTCGGCCATGATCTTTAAAATACTCACGGGAATAGCCAGAGAGAGAAGGACGGTTATAATAGCCACGCACGACCTTGACCTCGCCTCCACGTGCGATGTCGTACTCCATTTGAGGGACGGCAGGCTGGTAAACACCTGATGTTGAACACCCTGTTGCCGGGGAGGTGTCTTCCGGAGTAAAATACACGGAAGATCGCTTACGATGAGATACAGTATAGTGATGTTCCTTACCGACCTCGTAGCGGTGGTTCTCTCGTCCTCGGCGGCTTTTTTTATAAAGTTCTCCGGCAGGTACGCTCAGGAGTTCCCGAACAGGTGGCGTGAGTTTCTGGTCATAGTGGTAATTCTCATAGCAGCCTTCGCATTCAAGAGGTTGTACTCTCAGAGGCGGCTATTCTACGAGGAGACCCGCGAGATAGTGGAGGCTCTGTTCCTTACCCTGATACTGGTCTTCGGATTCTTTGCCATGACCCGTACGGATCCCGATTACTCCCGTCTCTTTATCGGTCTGAGCATAGCCTTCGCGTTCGTGCTCGTACCTACCCTACGGTGGCTCTCCAAACGGATCTTTAACGGTTACCTGAAGGAGGATATAATAATCGTTGAGGGTCCGGAATGCGAGAAGGTGAAGAACTTCTTTGAGAAGGAGTGGTACCTCGCCTACAGACCCGTGGCCATAGTAAAGCTGGAGGAGGTGAAGGACTGGATAGGAAAGGTACGGAACATCGTCCTCACCAGAATACCCTTTCTCCACGAGTTCTACGACGAGCTGGCCCACTTCTCCCTCCACTTTGACAAGGTCTTCTACGTTCCGGAGATCTCCGGCATACCTCTGGCGAACCAGATACTCCACTTCTCCATAACCCAGAACCTCCCCGTGTTTGAAACCTTCTCCCAGAGGAGATCCCTGCTATGGGGAACGATAAAGCGCACGTTTGATATCCTCTTCTCCCTCGCCGTCCTGATCCTGCTCTCTCCCCTATTCTTGATAATCGCCATTCTCATAAAACTGGACTCCGAGGGACCCATAATATTCAAGCAGGTACGGGTAGGGAAGGATGGAAAGCTCTTCACATCCTACAAGTTCCGCACGATGTACGTGGATGCCGAGAAGAGACTTAAGGAGATACTGGAGAACGACCCCGAGGCCAGAAAGGAGTGGGAGACGTACTGGAAGCTAAAGAACGATCCGCGCGTTACGAGGGTGGGAAAGTGGCTCCGTAAGACCTCCCTTGACGAGTTGCCCCAGTTCTTCAACGTCCTCAAGGGGGACATGAGCGTGGTGGGGCCCCGTCCCTACATACCCGACGAGCTGAAGTACATACAGGAGTACGCGAAAATAATCCTGAGCGTTCGCCCCGGAATAACGGGTCTATGGCAGGTGAGCGGCAGGAACGAGGTGGGTTATAAGGTGAGGATGCTCCTTGACACCCTCTACGTGGTCAACTGGTCCTTCTGGCTGGACATGATCATAATTTTCAAAACCGTGTTGGTGATCCTCAAAGGTAAGGGGTATTAATCCGCGTCTATCTGCAAATCATTGGCGATTGGGAAATCGTTTTCCAGAAAAATGGGTATTACTTCCCCGTTTACCTATATAAAATATCGTCGTCATGAAAGGAAAACCCAGGATCCTTATTCTCGGAGGTGGTAGCGGTGGACTGGTCGCGGCCAATAAGCTGGCCAAGATCTTTAAGTACGGGGAAGAGGCCGATATCACCTTAATAGATAAGAACCCCTACCACGAGTTTATGCCCAGCTATCCGTGGGTAGGGTTGAACTTCAAGGAACCGGACGACATACGCCGTCCCCTGAAACTCCTTGAGAAGAAGGGCGTGAAGTTCGTGAACGACGAGATAACCCAGATACTCCCTTCCAAGAAGAAGGTTAAGACCAAAAACGGTGAGTACGACTACGACTTCCTCATCGTCTCTCTTGGGGTAGTACTTGACCCCGACGCCCTTCCCGGATACGAGGACGCCCACCACACGTGGTCCCTGCAGGGTGCCCTGCGCTTCCGCGAGGCCATAAAGAACTTCAAGGGCGGAAACATAGTGATAGGGGTCTCAGGTATGTACTACCGCTGTCCCCCCGCACCCTACGAGGTCGCCGGTCAGCTGGACTTCACCCTGAGGGCAAGGGGCCTGCGGGATAAGACCAACATAACCGTCTTTAACGTCACCCCCGGGCCACTTTCTAACATGGGACCTGCCATAATGGGCGTCATACAGGAGATTCTGGACAACAAGGGTGTAAAGTACGAGGGCAACTTTGAGGTGGTACGCGTGGACAAGGATTCCAGGAAAGTCGTAGCAAAGGATGGACGTGAACTCCCTTACGATCTCCTCCTTCTGGTACCTCCCAACAAACCGAATCCTGTCGTATCCAATAGCGAACTCTCCGGCCCCGAGGGGCTCCCCATAGTGGACCCGGAGACCTTCCGATCCAAGAAGTTCCCCGAAGTGTTCCTCATAGGAGATGGGGCTAACGCCGCCCTTAACCTCCCTCCGGCAGGTGTGGTGGCCCACTTCCAGGCCGAATTCGTCGCCAACGAGATAGCAGCGGACGTAAAGGGTGCCTACATAGCAGACTCCTTCAGCCCCGTTGCCATGTGTATCATGGACTTCGGTGACGACGCCGTCCTGCCCATGTGCGAGTTCTCCCAGTTCTACAGGGACGTCTCCGGTCCGCCGAGTTGCGGAGTTCTCGGCCGCGGCAAAGAGATAAGGCTGGTGAAGATGGCCTTTGAGGCGATGTGGTTCGGTTTCTATCTTACAAAGTAAGGAGGTGAAAGATGACAACCATGAACAAAGACGAAAGGGTGCAGGAGAGTATAGAGAAACTTCTGGAGTTACTCCAGAGGGCGAACGAGGCGGGTTTGATTGACCTGGCGGAGGAGCTTGTGGATCTGGTTCCGGATTCCCTGTCCTACATGACGGACCCCCGTATCCTTACCATCGGAGCGAACATATCCTTCTTACTCCACGTCCTTGAAATGCTTAACCCCACCATGATCACCGTTATGTTCAACAACTTCGCCAGGGCCCTGAACGAGGAGATGACACCGGAGACCTTCCAGAACCCGCCTAAAGTCGGGCTTATGGGCATTATGAGGATGCTCGGGGATCCCGACGTCCAGAGGGCGCTGGGCTTCATATTCCTCTTCCTCAAGGCCTTCGGTAAGTCCATAGCCTACACGTCCGAGGACGTGGGCAAGATGATGCCCCAGATGGAAAAGCAGCTCCAGATGATCCGCGAAAAGAGGAAGAAACTCGGCATATCCTGAACGTAAAGACGAGGGGGGCGCATGCCCCCCGTTTTATTGTAACGGCCTCCAAAGATCTGAAAGGTGATGTGATATACTCCGCGATCCAGCAGAGAATTGTATTGGCGTAAACGGGGAATCTCATTTTAGGGTCTTCTCCGATGGAAATACAGGGTACTACCCTCTCGCTATGGAAAGTATAACCAGAACTGCGCCAACGGCCATGGCTACGGCGCCGGAGAACCTCTCCGCCCATCTCCCTTCCCGAAAGACCACCGATCCGACGATAGAGGACAGGAGGATGCTCGTCCTCTTTATGGCTATGACGTGGGGGACAGGAGCGAGGGTTATGGCGAACATCTGAAGGACAGCCCCTATGCCGTCCGCCACCCCCATCGCTATGGGGAACTTCCACCTTACGGGTCCCGAACCGCTTCGGAGAGCCACGGGCATAACGAAGGAGATAACGCCCACGTTCATGAGGGCGACCCATACGAAGGGATCGCTCAACCCCACACCTATCCTGTCAAGGTTGGCCGTTATACTCCATATGAAGGCAACCGTCAACATGTACCTCGCACCGGGTTCCTTCAGCAGGGACAGGATGGGGACGAAGGGTCCCCGTCGGACGTCTCCGAGGTTAAGGAGATAAGAGCCGACTGTTATGAGTACTATGCCCAATATACCCGTAAGGTCCACCTTCTGGCCGAGGATAAGGCGGGAGGTGAAGAGGAGAAAGACGGGGGAGAAGCTGAGCATAGGGACCGTCACCGAAAGGGGTGAGACGGAGATCGCCCTGAGGTAGAGGTAAAAGGCCAGAGCGTTCAGGAGGGCGTTAACCATCAGAACGGTTATCAGTGGCCAGAAGGATACGATCCGGAAGGTGTACAGGGCAAACGGCAGGACGAACACGAGAGCCACGACCTTGTACAGAAAGAGCAGACGAGCCGCAGAGATCTCCCGTGTTGCCACTTTGCCGAAGGCGTCCTTAACGCTCTCAAGGGCTGCGACACCGAAAGACAGGATAATTCCCGGAATGGCGGATTCTAAACCGGAAGCGTCTTCCCAGCTCCACCCGGTACGGGTATAGAATACCTGCGATGTTCTCCGGCATAGTGGAGGGGAAGGCACGGGTAGTAGAGGTAAAGGATACCCACAGGGGCAGGAGGGCGGTTTGGGAGTTTGAGGGGGATATGAGGTTCAGGAAAGGGCAGTCCATAGCCCTTGACGGGGTATGTCTCACCGTTGAGGAGTACGACGGAAACAGGGCTACCTTCTTCCTGTCAGACGAGACCCTGAGGAAGACCAAGTTCGGAGAGGTCCTTCAACCGGGGTACGTCAGCAACTACGAGAGGTCGCTGAAGGTCGGGGATCGTCTGGACGGCCATATAGTTCTGGGGCATGTGGACGGTGTGGCCCGCCTCGTGAAGGTTATAGATTACGGTGAGGACGGTCTGGAATGGGTCGTGGAGGCTCCGGAGGGACTTGAGAAGTACGTGGCGCCTAAAGGTTCGGTGGCCCTTGACGGGACGAGCCTTACGGTGAACTCCGTGAACGGCAACCGTTTCCGCATCAGACTGATACCCCACACCCTACGGGTAACCGCCCTTGGCCTTCGCAGGGAGGGGGATCCCCTTAACTTTGAGGCCGACGTCATAGCCCGCTACGTTGAGAGACTTATGGAATTTCTTAAGGATGAGTAAGATACCCCTTATTCTCGTATCCACGGGGATATTCCTCTCCTTTTTCAACCTCCGCCTTGGCCCGGTAGTATGGGCCTCCGCCCCTGTGGTCGTGTACGTACTCGTCTCGGTGGTCTACAGGAGGCATCTCGGATGGTGGTCCGGCGTGGGTATCCTGAGCGCCTTTATGGCCGTCCTTTCCTACTTCCTTAAAATCGGAGGGTAAGGTGGTAACGAAAGAGACTCTCGTGGATCTTTATCTTCTGGGGGTATCCGCGGTGCTTCCTGAAAACCTCGTAAGGAACACCGTCAGTATATTCGGCCCCTTCGTTAAGGTCGGTCGCTTCCGTTTCCGCGGAGGGGTTCACGTCCTCGGTAGCGGTAAGGCCTCCGTACGCATGGCCAACGAGGTTATGAGTATCCTCCGGGACAGGGTACTCGGGGGAGTGGTGATAGGTGTAAAAGGCGGTGCAAAGGGTAAAAGGGGGCGTATAGACTTTCGGTACGGAACCCATCCCCTGCCCTCAAGGGAGAACGTGGAGGCCACAGAACGGCTCGTTGATTACCTGAGTTCTCTCGGACCGGACGACCGATTCATCTACCTTCTCTCCGGAGGAACCTCCGCCCTTCTGGAGAGGCCCATACCTCCCATAACCCTTGAGGATCTCATAGCCACGACCGACCTCCTCCTCAAGTCGGGTATGGACATAAGGAAGATAAACGCCGTCAGGAAGCACATCTCCTCCGTAAAGGGTGGCAGACTCGCTACCCTAACCCGTGCCATAGGGTACGTCCTCGTCCTCTCCGATGTCGTGGGAGACGACCTCTCCTCCATAGGGTCCGGGCCTTTCTATCCCGATCCGACGACCTACGGGGACGTTTACCGCATCCTCAGGTCCTACGGTGTGTGGGAGAAACTCCCCGGAAGCGTGAGGGAGGTGATAACGAAGGGGTTGGAGGGTGATGTGCCGGAGACCCTGAAGGAGATGCCCCGTCGCATCCGCCACATCCTGATAGGGAACAATCGTACCGCCCTCCTGGCGATAAGGGACGGGGCCAGAAACCTCGGTATAAGGAGCCGCATAATAACGGATACGCTTCAGGGTGAGGCCCGAGAGGTGGCGCGGGTCCTCTACGCCATGGCCCGACACGTAGCCCTTTACAGGGAACCATTCTCCCCACCCGTCCTCCTCGTATTCGGAGGTGAAACCACCGTAACCGTCAGGGGGAAGGGTAAAGGTGGCCGCAATCAGGAGCTGGCCCTGGCCTTCTTGAAGGAGATGGAGGAAGGCCTTAGAATAATATTCTTGAGTGCCGGAACGGACGGAATAGACGGCCCCACGGACGTTGCGGGGGCCGTCGTAAGCGACGCCGACAGGGAGAGGGTTCAGAAGGAGGGGATAGACGTGAACAGGTTCTTAGAGGAGAACGACTCCTACAGCTTCCACAGGCGTATGGGGACCCACATCAGGACGGGTCCCACGGGTACGAACGTCGCGGACGTGGTTCTCGTTTACGTAGAAGGGAAGAAATGAGGTTTCTTACGGCTTTGAGACAGCCCACCATACGCAAACTGGAGATCCTCGGAGATGCCGATATAGTGGTGGGCATACCTACCTACATGAACGCCAACACGGTCAGAAAGGTCATAAAGACCGTGTGTCAGGGGCTGCACATGTACTTTCCGGGTAAGAAGGCCCTGATCTTCGTATCGGACGGAGGATCTACCGACGACACGCGGGAAGTGGCGCAGTCCGTGGATCTCTCCGACTACGAGCACGAGAAGATCGTGGCCATATACAGGGGCCTGCCCGGAAAAGGATCGGCGTTAAGGGCGGTGTTTGAGTCCGCCAAGTTCTTAGGTGCCGAAGCCGTAGTCCTGTTTGACGCCGACCTGCGATCCATAACGCCGGAGTGGGTTAGGAATATCCTGACACCCGTATTCAAAGGGTACGAGTACGTCACCCCCTACTACAAGCGCTACAAGTACGATGGTACCATAACGAACACGATAGCCTATCCCCTGACCCGCGCCCTATTCGGCAAGAGGATAAGGCAGCCCATAGGGGGAGATTTCGGGGTTGGATCCTCCCTGTTCAACCATTACGTAGGTCAGGACGTATGGGAGACGGACGTTGCCCGCTTCGGTATAGACATATGGATGACCGTGAACGCCATAACGGGAGGCTTCCGCATCGCCCAGGCCCGGCTCGGAGCCAAGATACACGATGTGAAGGACCCCGCCAAGCACCTTTCCGGAATGTTCCGACAGGTCGTGGGAACCATTTTCAACCTCCTTGACGAGTACGAAGACTACTGGAAGAAGGTAAAAGGTTCGGAGGAGGTACCGATACTCGGTAATTTTGCCGGGGAAGATCCTCCACCCTTTGACATAGATCTCCTCGCACTCATAGACTACTTCAAACTCGGATACGAGAACTTCGGAGCACTCTGGCGGAACATACTTGATCCGGAGGACTACAGGGTATACGAGACCCTTTACTACGAGGAAAATCCTGATAAGTTCGTGATACCCAACGAGGTGTGGGTGAGGACGGTTTACAAATACGCCATAACCTTCCACAGTATGACCCGCCAGAGGTTCAAAGTCCTGAATACTCTAATACCGCTTTACAACCTCAACGTGGCCAACCTGTACAACCGTCTCAAAGACGCTGACTCTGTGAAGGCGGAGGAGTTTTTTGATGAGCTGGCTGCCACGTTTGAGGAATTCAAGGAGTACTTTGTACATCTCTGGGAGGGGATACGATCGGAAAAGATAGCCAACTACTGACGGATGGGCGGTAGCACGAGTTTTCTCTCCCTTTTCCTTGAGCTTCCTGAGAACGTAAGAAGAAAAGCCCTGATACACAAAAGTATGGGAAACGGGGACTTCTTCCGTCTGGCCACCCTCGGGGACGCCGTTCTGAACCTCTGGGTAGTCTCAAGGTTGTTCTCCGCGGGACTTGACGAGGAGGAGATAAGCACCCTCGCATCGGAATACAAGAGCAACTACGCCCTCTACCTGATCGTTAAGGCCCTCGGGATTGAGAACTACCTGATAGCAGAGGAGGGAGCAAGGAGCGAGTACTCCTACGCCAGCATGTTTGAGGCTATACTCGGTGTCCTCTACCTCCACTTTCCCCTTGAGAGGATATTCAGGGCCCTTGACCGTGAGGTCTGGCCCATCATGGAGAGGCTACATCCGGAGTTCCGTAACTACTGGCAGACCTTATGGCGAGACAGGAAGGGCAGGTTGAGGGTCAGGTACTGGACCGTAAAGGGTGGATTTAAGGCCCGGATATACTCGGACGGCATCCTTATAGGCGAGGGTACGGGGAGGAGCAAGCGGGAGGCCCGGAACGAGGCAGCACGGTTGGCCCTTCACCCGTATAATGCAGGTACCATGGCAAAGAAAGCACTGCTTTTGACCGGGGATTTTGCGGAGGATTACGAGACGATGGTACCTTTCCAGATACTCCTGACGGTGGGAGTGAAGGTAGACGCCGTATGCCCCGATAAGAAGGCTGGGGAGAGGGTCATAACCGCCGTACACGACTTCACGGGTGAGCAGACCTACAGCGAGAAGCCCGGCCACTACTTCACCCTTAACAAGGACTTTGATAAGGTGAACCCCGAGGAGTACGACGGCCTCGTCATCGCTGGCGGAAGGGCGCCCGAGTACATACGCCTGAACGCGCGCGTCAGGGAGATAGTTAAGCATTTCGTGGACGCCGGAAAGCCCATAGCCGCCATCTGTCACGGTCCCCTCGTTCTGGCCGCCGTTCCGGGCGCCCTCAAGGGTAAGAAGGCCACCTGTTATCCCGCCGTGTCCCCCGATATCGTGAACGCCGGTGCCGAGTACGTTGAGGTCCCCATGGACGGGGCGGTGGTGGACGGCAACCTCGTAACGGCTCCGGCCTGGCCCGCCCATCCGAAGTGGATGCGCGAGTTCATAAAACTCCTCGGAATTGAGATAACCGAAAAGTAAACCGCAGGGGGCCTTCCGGCCCCCTTCCCCTATCTTGGAAATCCTCAATCAACTTCCCTTTAAGAAGTACTCTGCCCTTAGCGATTTCCTCGCCTTCGTTGGCATATACGACGATACGGTCCGCAGGAGGGTCTGGAAGGACCTCATAATGCGACACGAGAGGGCAATAAGGGACAGGGTGGTGGTTGAGGTGGGGGCGGGGTTCGGTGAGTTCAGCAGGCTGGCAGCTGAGATGGGGGCGAGAAGGGTATACGCTATAGAGAGGAACCCCTACGCCTACGAGATCCTGAGGAGGAGACTCAAGGGCTACAAGAACGTTAAGGTGATAAAGGCGGACGCCCTGAAGTTCGTTCCCGACGAGGACGTAGACGTCCTGATCCACGATTTCTACGGTCCACTTCTCTACGACGAGTCCCTTTACGTCCTTGACCATCTCCCCTACAGGCCGCGAACCGTACTTCCCAACGGTGGCCGGTTAAAGGTGGCTGCTGTAAATCTTGATAGTCTGGACGACCCCGTAGTTGATGGGGACATCCTTGAGGTGCTGAGAGGTGTGATAGTGGCCGACCTCTTTCCCGTGGAGGACCCTCCACCCGCCGACGGTGAAAGGGTAGTAGCCGAGTGGAGATACGGAAGAGGTCTGAAACTTGAGGATAGCGTTGACGTTGGTGAGATGGTCGGAGATCTCCTGATGTTCTACCTTGAGATTACCCACAACGGCAGGGTCCTGTGCGACTCCTTTGAGTGTACCAACTGGTCGCTCGGATGGACCCCGAGGAGCGGGGACGTGTTTGAGATGAGGTTCAGGTGGGACGGGGAGTTTACACGGGTACACTTCCGCTGGAAGGTGTAAATGCTGCGGCAGTAGAATACACGGCTATGCAGGTTGTAATACCCGCAGCCGGATTTGCCAAGCGGATGCGACCCCTTTCGCTCACGAAACCCAAGTCCCTGATACCCGTAGCCGGTAAGCCGATCATAGGCCACATTCTGGATCAGATAGGCGACCTGACGGAACGCATAATCCTCGTCATAGGTGAGAACGGGCACGGTATAGTGGAGTACGTGAGAAGCAGGGGGTACGACGTGGACTACGTTGTCCAGAGGAAGGAGGATATGCTGGGGCTCGGTTACGCCATAAACCTGACACGCGAAAAGGTAAACTTTGACGAGCCTCTACTCGTCATACTCGGAGATACCCCTTTCCGTATGGATCTGAAGGGGGCCATGCAGGGAGGGGACTTCATAGCCGTTAAGAGCGTGGATAACCCAAAGAGGTTCGGGGTGGTGAGGATAGAGGGCGGATACGTCGTTGACATGGTGGAGAAGCCGGAGGTACCTCCCTCAAACCTCGCCATAGTCGGGATATACTACTTCACGGACGTTCCTCTGCTTTACGACGCCCTCAACCACATCATACGGAGCGATATACGTACCAAGGGCGAGTACCAGCTGACGGACGCCATGAAGGTGATGATAGCGAAAGGGTGGAAGGTGAAGGCCGTTGAGGTGGAGGAGTGGCTTGACTGTGGCACCCTTGACCAGACCATAATCTCCCAGAGGAAACTCCTTGAGTGGAACTCCCACTACAGGGAAAGGGAAGGTAGCCTGATAGTCCCTCCGGTTTACATCCACGATACGGCCGTTATAGAGGGGAGCATCGTGGGTCCCAACGTCCACGTGGGAGAGGGGGCGGTCGTTCGGAACTCCATCGTCCGCAACAGCATAATAGATCGGGGGAGTACGGTTGAGGACGTTATCCTGGACAACTCCCTCATCGGTGAGGAGGCGAAGGTAAAGGGAAGCGCCCGTAAGGTACGTATAAGCGATTACTCAGATGTCTCTTAAACCCGACCTGTCTCTCGCGGGGTACACCCTTCTATCGTTCTGGATGGGTGTGCTTTTCTTCCACCTCTTAGTGGTGGTACCCGTGGCCACGGGGGTGTTGGGGAGGGAGAAACTGGGGGAGTTCGCCCTCTCCGTTCAGGAGACCTTCCACCGTTGGGGTATGATCCTGACCGCCCTGTCAACTATTCTGCTCGTACTTTCGGGCTCCTACGCGGGCGCCCTGTTGTCTGGTCTGGCCTTCGTCTCCGTACTGTCGTCGGAGTTCCTGAGAAGACGGGTCAGACGTCTGCTCACGGCCTTTAAAACGGACCCCTCCGACGAGGTAAAAAGGGAGATATTCAACACCTACCGCCTTATAGCCTACGTCACGTACACTCAGACCATCGCCGGCTTAGCGGCTCTCGTCATCGGCTGGCTACGTCTATAAAAGGCACTTCCCCCTTCTCTATTAGGGTGAAGGCTGCGGCGAGGGCGCTCCCTATCTCCGTCACCCGATAGGCCCTCTCACCGGGCATCAAATCCGCCGCCTTACCGTGTACGTAGACTCCGGCTATGGCCGCCTCAAGTGGGTTCATACCCTGAGCAAGGAGACCACCTATAAGACCCGAAAGGAGATCGCCGCTTCCACCCCTTGATAGGGCGGTGTTCCCGGTGGGGTTGATAACCACCTCTCCCCTGTGGGCAATAACAGTGGGTGCCCCCTTGAGAACCAGTACGCCCGGAAAGGTGGTTGAAATTCTCCGGGCTATGGTTATCCTCTCCCTGTCTATGGTCCTCGGCGATTTTCCGGTTATGGCACCGAGTTCGCCCGGGTGAGGGGTGAGGACGAGCCGGGGATTCTCCGGTAGAGGTCTATTCTTAAATGCGAAGAGAGCGTCAGCGTCAACCACACCGGGTATGTGGGGAAAGGTCTTCAAAAGCGTATTAACGAACTCTATGGCCTGAGGGTATCGGGTTATACCCGGACCCACGACGAAGGCGTTGAAGTTCAGTCTGGCCTGCACTACGTACTCCACGTTCTCCTTTATGAAGTGTCCCCGTCTGTCGGGTACGTCCACCATGATGACGTCCGGAAGGGGCGGGGGTGAGTTCACGACGTGTTTCAGGCTCTTCGGCACAACGCTGTATACCAGCCCGACGCCGCTTCTCAGGGCGCCCACGGCCGTCATGTACACGGTGCCGGGGTACTGGTAGGATCCCGCAAATATGGCCACTTTTCCGAAGTTCCCCTTGTTCTCGTGGCCCAGCCTCGGAGGGAGTATGTCCCGGATATCTTCATCCCCGTAGACCCTGTAGGGTTTCAGGTCTCCACCCACGGGGAAACCGAAGTCCACGACGGCCACCTCCCCGGCAAACCGACGGCCCGGGAAGAGGAGGACGGAGGTCTTGAGGGCGCCGAGGCATACGGTGAGGTCCGCCCTTACGGCCACATCGCCAACGTTGCCGTTCTCGTCCACGCCGGAGGGTACGTCCACACTCACGACGTATGGGGCGTACGAGTTTATTATCTCCACGACCTCGGAATAGGGGGACCTGATCTCTCCACTGAAACCTACGCCGAATATGGCGTCAACCACTAAGTCGGATCGGGCTATCTCCGCGGCCATGGACGGGTCTTCGTAGTACCGTACCTCGCCGAGATTGAACCGCTTGAAGAGGTCCACCTGCTTTTGAAGGAGCGGGGAGTACTCCCCTTCGGGCAGAAAAACTGTGACCTCTGCTCCCGATAATGCACACCTGCGTGCACACGCTACTCCATCACCTCCGTTATTACCTTTGCCTGCCACTACCACAACCCTTGCCCCCCGCAGGTCAAACCTCTCACTGATCTCCCTGTAAATGCCTTCGGCCGCAATCTCCATAAGGGTTTCAGAGGAAATACCCAGTTCCTCTACGAATGCATCGTACTGTTTACTGTGCAAAAACGAAAATACCATCCGCATAAGCATTAATATTTTATGGCCGGTATGTGCAACGGGTTTCACCAGTCACCATGGTATGTCCTTTGTAAGTGTACACGAGGCTTCCGGCACCCCGTATAATCCCATTCTTTATGGACGTGGGAGTTGAAGCCCTGAGAAGGGATCCGCTTAACGCCGTTCTAACCGTGGTTGAGGAGTACGAAGTTACAGAAGGTCCCCTAAACGGTTTGCCCGTGGCCGTAAAGGATAACATCACGACGGCCGGAATAAGGACGACGGCCGCATCAAAGATCCTGGAAAACTACGTTCCCCCCTACGACGCGACTGTTATAACCCGACTCAAGAAGGCCGGCGCCCGTATAGTGGCCAAGACCAATCTTGACGAGTTCGCCATGGGATCAACAGGAGAGAACTCGGCCTTCGGTCCCACGAAGAACCCCCACGACCCCTCCCTCGTTCCGGGGGGGTCCTCCTCAGGATCCGCCGCTGTTGTTGGCGCGGGCATGGTTCCGGTCGCACTCGGTAGCGATACAGGGGGGTCAATAAGGCTTCCGGCCGCCTTCTGTAACGTGTGGGGGTTCAAGCCCACGTACGGAAGGGTTTCCCGGTACGGTCTCATAGCCTTCGCCTCCTCCCTTGACGTCATCGGACCCATAGCAGGGGATCTGGATATCCTGGCCCGGGTTATGGAGGTTATATCCGGTCCCGATCCGGCCGACGCGACCACCCTTGACTCCCCACCTTTTTCCTACGAGAGGAGCAGGGAGTTTTCGGCGAGGGGAAGGTACAGAGTGGGTTTCGTGAAGGAGCATCTGGAGATCGTTTCGGACGAGATCCGTGAGAGATTTCTCGCCCTGATTGACAGGATAGGCCAGAGGGGGAACGAAATCGTTGAAGTTTCTCTGCACAGTGGGAAGTTTGCCCTTCCGTCCTACTACATAATAGCCACAGCCGAAGCCTCCTCCAACCTTGCCCGGTACGACGGTGTCCGCTACGGTGTACGGGTGGACGGGAAGGACCTGACCGATACCTACGTCCGTACCCGCTCCCTCTTCGGGAAGGAGGTCAAGAGGAGGATACTGGTGGGTACGTTCGTCCTCTCCCACGGTTACTACGAGGCCTATTACCTGAAGGCTCTAAAGGCCAGACGCCTGATAAAGGAGGAGATAGCCTCGTGGTTTAAGGAGGTGGACGTCGTCCTTACCCCCACCAACCCCACCCTGCCACCCAGAATCGGTGCCGGTTTCTCGCCCGTGGAATACTACCGTCTGGACACTTTGACCGTCCCCTTCAGTCTCGCCGGTGTTCCGGCCCTCAACGTCCCCCTCGGCGATTTCGTTGGCGTACAGGTGGTTGCCCCTTACGAAGAGGACGAGAGGGCTGTAGGTTTCGGTATGTATGTTTCAGAGATCCTCTAAACTCTCCCTATTCCTTGAGTCCTACGTTTACGGGAAGTTCCTCCTCGTTGACTTCAAGACGTACGACACAGGGAGCGAAGGGGGGTACATCCTCATACTCCTTGGGGATTACACGGACGAGGACGTTAAAATAATAGAGAGAAACAGGCTGTTCCCGCGAACGATCGTTTACAGGGATAAAGGGAGGCTCGCCGTTCACATAATCGCCTACGAGAAACGCAGTTTCCCGTGGTTGAACGTCCTTATGTTCCTGCTTACACTCGTCTCCACCTTCTTCGCCGGCGCTCTCAACGCCGGAGTCAACCCCTTCGGCCCCGGTATCCTTCAGGGCTGGGTGTTCGCCGTACCCCTCCTCTCCATACTCGGCGCCCACGAGTTCGGCCACTACCTCGTGGCCCGTCGGTACGGTATACCCGCATCCCTCCCCTACTTCATCCCCTTCCCCTCCCTCATAGGGACGATGGGGGCGGTAATACGGCTGAGGGGAATACTACCCAGTCGCAGGGCGCTCCTTTACATGGCCTTCGCCGGCCCCATAGCCGGTTTTATCGTGGCCGTACCAGTGCTGATCATCGGCCTCTCCATGAGTCAGGTCGTCAGTTCCGGCCTCGCGGGGGTAAGGCTCGTCTTTGGCGAACCGCTGTTCTTTAAGCTCCTCTCCTTACTCGTCGTTGGGAAGGTGCCGGAGGGAATGGATCTGATGCTGCATCCGATGGCCTTCGCCGGCTGGGTGGGACTTTTTGTCACCGCCCTGAACCTCATCCCCCTCGGTCAGCTTGACGGGGGACATATACTCTACGGACTCCTTCCGAAGTACCACAGGTGGGTGGGATGGGTGGTGATCCTGCTCATGCTCCCGGCAGGCCTGCTCTGGAACGGGTGGTGGGTGTGGGCTTTTATCGGCCTCCTGATGGGACCGGGGCATCCCCCCGCCGTCTTCAACGAGAGGGATATAACCACCACCGAAAAGGTCGTGGGCGTACTCTCCCTCCTTCTGTTCCTGCTCTCGTTTACCCCCGTGCCTATAAGGGTGGTGATGTGATCACCCCTGGGGCCAGTTCCTGAACCAGACGTCCCTCTGCGGGAAGGGTATCTCTATACCCTCGGCGTCGTACCGCCTCTTTACCCGTTTGATGAACTCGTGTCTCAGGAGGAACACGGCCTCGGCCGATATGGCCTTAAGGACCACGACGAAGTTTATGGAGGAGTCCCCGAACTCCCTGTAACGCAGGATGGGTTCCCACTCCTTCACCTCTTCGGCCAGCCTCTCAAACATCTTCAGATCCCTCTCAAACCTTTCCCTCTCCTTATCTCCGGACGCCGTGGCTACCCTCTCCCTGTACTCCGACAGCTTTTTGTCGGCCACGATCCCGGTTACTTCCCTCTGAACCTCTCTCGCAACCTCAAGGGTGATCTCCTCCACCCTGTCAAGGTCGGAACTGTAGGCCACCCCCATGGGTACGGGTACACCCCTCGGCTTCTCTATGAGGTCGTAGTTTATGAGGATTGAGGATGCCAGTTTGGAGTTGGGAACTATAACGATGTTGTTGGCTATTGTCTGAATGAGGGTATTCCTCCAGGTCATATCCTTAACGAAACCCTCCTCACCGTTCTCAAGCTTAACGTAATCCCCCCTCCTTATCTGGCGGGACATGATAACGTTGAGTCCTGCGAACAGGTTGCTCAGGGTATCCTGAAGGGCGAGAGCAACGGCCAGACCTCCGACCCCCAGAGCCGTAAGTATGGGAGTAACGGATATCCCACCGCTCTCTAAGGCCATCAGGAAAGCGACCGTCAGGACTATTATTCGGACTATGGATTTTAAAATCCCCGTGGGAACCTCTTCCGGAAACTTCTGGACGTAGGAGTCTATGGCGTGGTTTACGATCTCGGCGAACACCCACGCTATGGCGAGGATGATGAGGGCGAGTATTCCCGTATTGTACAGCTTAAGGACCTTCGGCGGGAATTTCGCAGCCAGATACGTGGCGTTCACGGAGAAGTAGAGGGATAGGAGGAGGAATATGAAGAGGACGACCTTTTTGACCGCAGATACGAGGACGTCGTCCGCCTTGGTTCTGGTCTTTTCAGTGAGTTTCCTTATAACTCTGAGGATTACGATATCCAGAATTACGCCTATCAGGAAGACGGCTACGAAGACGATAACGGGCGACAGGAGACCGAAGAAGCCGAGAATTCCGGAGAGGTTGTCGGGAAAGCCGCTCATAGTTTTTATTCTAAAGGTGGTGATACTGAAAGAGGTGCCGAGAAATTCGGTACGTCCGGGAACGTTTACTTTGCCTGCGACTTCAACTCATGGCCGTATCTGAGAACGTCAACCTCATGTAGTACAAAGACTTTTCAAAAAACACAGTAGAAGGCAGGAAACAACACTCCGAAAACAGGTAACCGCCTGATAGTCACGTCCTGCACGGTACGATATACTTCCTGTACGCCAAGACACCTACGACTACGATGCACCGTGACCCATCCGAGGGGAAGGTCAGGGATCCTCTTAACTTCCCGTAGGACCCTTTAAAACCCCTTAAAAACTTTCACGTCGGTACTTTCCGGAACCAGACCCTTTATGGAACCTCCAGTTATCACGCACAGGGTGGACAGGACGTCCGCCACAACCGGATCTCTGGACTTCACGGCGCATACGAACCTCCCTCTCACGACCTTCCCCTTCAGTGGATCGTAGATATGCGGGGTCGTGTCCTGAGTCCTCGTAGTGGAAGATACGAAAAGGAAACCATCCTTCAGATTCACGTCGCCGAGGGGTGTGCCGTCCGGAGAAACGACGGGTACCTCCACCTCGTGGGAGGAGTATATACCGCTCCCACCGAAGTTTATAAAAGCGCTATCAAACTTAAACTTCTCCAGAAGCAACCTGAAGAACACCCCCTTCGCTATCCCCCCCGGATCAAACACTGTTCCCTTCGGAAAGTACCATAGACTTCTACCCAACCTCACGGGTACCTTACCCGGACTCCTGTAGAAGGGATCAAACCTGCCACCCGTTTTCTCCCGCCACTTCAGGGACTCAAGGAGGACGATGTCGGTTTCGTACGGTACCGTTAAGGTCTCTCCCTCTGATACCCACCCCTCCCAGAAGGGTCTCCATAGACTGTCAAGCCTTCGGGCGAGGGCAAAGACGCTATCCACATAACGCTCCGGGATGACACCCACGTAAAGGAGCGTCCCCATTACGTACTGCATCCGGGTCAGAAGTAGTATCATAGGAACATCTCTTTGAGCGTAGCACCCATCATAAAGAGCAACCCTCCTACCATCAGAAGGGAAGATACGGGTTTTAAAAGCACGAGACCTTCGGGGCCGAAGCGCAAAACCCACGGTACGAGGACGAGGCCCAACATTCCTATAGCAGTAAATACGACCGTGGTCGTTTTTACCCACCCTCTAATGGACGTAAAGCTGAAAAAGAAGGCGCTCACCAGGAGAAGGACGGAGGTTATGAAGGAGTGGAAGTGAGAGACCTCGGCGAGTTGGAGGGGAGTTTTCGGGTACTTCATAAGCTCTTCGTTTCCCCTGTAGTAGGCCAGAAAATCGGCAGGCGTCCTACCCACCTTCAACTCCACTATTACGAGCGCGAACACAAGCCCAAGCACAGCAAGGACGCAGAAGAAGAGATAAGCCACCTTAAAGGATACGTCAAGTTCCCTGAGTCTCATCTTCCGAACACCTCCCTGTAAATTATGAGCGCCCTCTTAACACCCAACGATATTGACCTGACGGATATGGTGGCACCGGCTATGTTGGGTACGTCTTTCCCGGGTTTTATGGGGTCGTCCGCCCCCTTGCCTCTGAAGTTCTTCAGGAACCTCCGGTTCCCTATCTGGTAACCGTACTCCTCTCTATACGCCAGAACCTCAACCTCCATGACCCTTCCCTCCGGCGATATGACAACCATGAAGGTTATGGGCAGATGCTTACCCTTTATGTCGTCCACGAGGGCCGTCTTTATCAGGGTATCCCCCCTGTATCCGCGGTAAAAGATCAGGACCTTGCGGGATGGCATGGGAAGGCGGTGCTTTTTAAGTACCCTCTTTATCCTGTCGTCTGCCTTCACCCTTACCGTCTCCACCCTCTCAACGTCGGAGAGTACCCGTTTGAGGGCGCTATCCGGATGAACGAACCACGTACTGGAGAGCAGGATCATAACGTTACACCGAATATGGTACGGAACTCAGGTCCACCCACTGGGAGCGCGGTTACGGAGATTGAGAACTTCGGTGATGAATAGTGGATAACGGGACCGAAGAGCATCTCCGAACCTTCAGGTGAACCTCCCGGCAGGAGAGAACCGCTCCACCCTCTGGAGTTTATAGCCTCAAGGCCGAGGCTCCAGTTTCCGATCTTGTAAGAAATCCCACCAGTAATTTCAAAGATCGCACCCCTCTCAACCTCCGTTTCGTATCGGGTTTCTGATCCTTCGGTTACGGCTCTGGCAACGTACTCCATCTTCTGGGCCAGTATCAGGTTGGACGCCAGAACGAAGTTGCCGAAGTTTCTGCTCAGGAGGAGCTTCTCCTCAAACTCGGTCTCCCTCGGTGAGTAGGTTACCTCACCGTACATTCCCAGGCCCACGGGATGAAAGGTCGGGTTCAACATACGGTATATGAAAGCGGCGGACAGGCCCGGCTCAAAGTAGTATTCGGCCTCCCTCTCCCCGATCCGATACCGGCTCTTCAGGTTCAGGTACAGGTCAAGGGTAAGCCGGGGCGATATCGCGAACTCCACCTCCGTGCGGGTGTGGATTAGGGAGGAGTACCCTCCATCTCCGCCGTGCTGAACGGTTACCCACTGCTCGTACTCAACGAGACCTTCGGGAACGGGATCGGCGGTATAGGAGTACGTGAATATCCGCTCGTGCGCGGACAGACTTCCAGCCATAAAAGGCAAAGCGAAAAGGACGGTTATCTTCCTCATGAAGGTGGTATTATAGAGGAGTAATCCTGACTAAAATGGTCGGGATTATGCGAACCCGTACCGTTAATCAGTACCCACGCACACCTTAGGATTAACAACGTGAAACCTCTGAGCGTCAGGATGAAACCGAGGGCTATGGAGGAAGTGGTAGGGCAGGAACACCTGATAGGTGAAGGTAAACCCCTGAGGGTGATGTACGAGAGGGGAAGGCTTTTTAGCATGCTCCTGTGGGGGCCTCCGGGCTGTGGAAAGACCACCCTGGCCCGCCTGATAGTAAGGAGGTCAGGCCTCCCCGTTGTGGAGCTGTCCGGGGTTGATGCCTCGGTGAAGGATCTGAGAAAGGCGACCACCGGTTATATGGGCAAACCCGTAGTGCTATTCCTTGACGAGATCCATCGCCTTAACAGATCTCAACAGGCGGCTCTACTGAGGGACGTTGAGGAGGGAAGGGTCATACTCGTGGCCGCCACAACCGAGAACCCCTCCTTTGAGGTCATTTCGCCCCTTCTCTCCCGGATGGTCGTCTATCGCCTTGAACCCCTGAGGCTGGAACACCTGAGGGTACTTCTTGAGAGGGTGTTTTCGTCTCCCGAAGGGCTGCCGGGTTTTGACATGGACGAGGAGGCAAAGGAACTGGCCGTAGCCATGGCCGGAGGGGACGCCCGTGTCCTGTACAACCTCCTTGAGATAGCATCAACCATGGCCGAGAACAGGGGAGAAAGGAGGATAACCGCCGAAGATATAAAGGTCGCCGGGGCGGGACGTACGAGGTACGACAAGGGGAGGGACGAACATTACGACACCGTCAGCGCCTACGTAAAGGCCATAAGAGGCAGCGACCCCGACGCTGCTCTGGTCTATCTGGCGAAGATGCTTGAGGGAGGGGAGGACCCCATCTTCATAGCCCGCAGGTTAGTGATTCACGCCGCGGAGGATATAGGCATGGCCGACCCCACGGCCTTACTCGTGGCCGTCGCCGCTTACCACGCTGTACAGCTGGGGGGCCTTCCGGAGGGGGCGATACCCCTGGCCGAAGCAACGGTCTATCTGGCCGCCGCTCCCAAGAGCAACAGCGTTTACAGGGCGTTAAAGAGGGCAAGGGAAGTTGTAAAAAAACATCCAACCCTCACGGTTCCCCTCCATCTTAGGAACCCGGCTACCCGCCTTATGGAGGAGATGGGGTACGGCAGAGGGTACCGGTATCCCCACGATTACCCCGGCAACTTCGTCCTTCAGGACTACCTTCCGAAAGAACTGAGGAACGTACGGATATACGTTCCGGGTAATGAGGGGTACGAAAGGCGGGTGAGGGAGAGGCTCAGGAGGTGGTGGAGGAACTTCAAGGGGCACTATAAGGGAGACGATCACGAGAATAAACCCTCAAATTAACCCGTTTACCCTTCGCAACAACCGTTCCCACTATCGCATACGCATCTGTACTCCAGACAGGTATATAATATCAACCTGTCTGCACTACAGACAAAGGAGGGAAACATGAAAGACAGGATAAACGGGATACGAAAGGAGGCAAGGGCCAGCTGGTGGGAGGACGGAATAACCGAGATCGTGGCGGGTCTCGGCGTCCTCGTCATAGGTTCCGTTGGCATCTCAGGATACGCCCTTGAGGGCAGGGTTCCGCCATGGTCCTACGCCGTCTTCATCCTCCTGATGGTCGCCCTGGCCTTCGGTATAAGGTGGGTGGTCCTATGGGCAAAGGAGAGGTGGGTATGGCCGCATACGGGCTACTCCGTGGTTAAGGGGAGGGGCGGGAAATACCTGATCCCCTTCTACCTGATCGTCTTTGCCCTTCTCGCTCTCGCTTTCCTCTTCCCGTCCTACACCCCGATAGTGGGAGGGACGGTAGGAGCCGTAATTCTGGTATCCCTCGCCCTCTACAACGGCCTACGGCGGTTCTACGCCCTCGCCCTTCTCTCCTTCGTCCTCGGCATACTGCTTTACTCCGTGGGTATACGGGACGATAGGGCGACCTTCCTCATCCTGATCGGTGTCGGATCCGTCATGTTCTTCCTTGGCGTCCTGCGCTTTGCGAGGTTCAAAAGGGAGGTAAGTTCAGCTCATGAGGGATAATCTCTACAGTAAACTCTCCTCCCTTGATAGGACCATAAACGAGCCTGCACGTCTCTCCATAATGGCAGCCCTCTACGACCTCAAGGAGGCGGACTTCGTTTTCCTCCAGAGGCTGACGGGTCTGACCCGCGGGAACCTGTCCGCCCACATCTACAAACTCGCCGATAAGGGTTATATAGCCGTAGAAAAGAGGTTCGTCGGGAAGAAACCCGTAACCGTGTGCCGCCTGACACCTGAGGGTGAGAGGGCCTTCAGGGAGTACGTGAGGGTCCTTGAGGATCTGGTCAAGGGTAAGGGGGATTAGATATCGGGCATGGAGGGGAATATACGCCTTATCCTCTCCCAGTTATCCATCATCCACCGGGCGGTCCTCTTTACCCCCTCCTCAAGAGAGGTGGTGGGTTGCCAGCCGATCGCTCCGGCTATCTTGCTCACGTCCGCCTTCGTTACGGGGAGGTCCGCCCTGTTGAAGTCGTACCTCTTCAGGTTGACCTTCCTTCCCGTGTACTCCTCAACGAGGGATATAAGGTAGGTTAAGGGGTGGTCCTCCCCGTTGCCGACGTTAAAGAGGTCGTACCCTTCAACCTTCTGGAAGGTGAGGTACGTGGCCTCCGCCACGTCGTCTATGTACGTAAAACTCCTCCTCTGGGTACCGTCCCCGTAGAGGGGGAACTCCTCACCCGATAGGGCTGAGTATATCAGCTTGAATACGCTCATATCCGGCCTTCCGGCCGGGCCGTAAACTGTGAAGTAGCGGAGTACGTAGGCCTCTATCCCGTAAAGGTGATGGTAGGTATATAGAAGGTTCTCGGCGGCCTTCTTACTTACGGCGTAAGGAGATATGGGCCTGTCCGTTTTCATGTTCTCACGGAAGGGGGGGGTGTGGCCAGCGTAGATGGAGGAAGTGGACGCCATGAGGATCTTCTTCACTCCCGCTTTCCTCATACCCTCTAAGATGCGGAGGGTTCCTATGGTGTTGGCCCTGAAGTAGGCTTCCGGGTCCCTTATACTGGCCCTTACTCCGGCCTTCGCCCCTATGTGGAGGATACCCTCCAGGTCCGGAGTTATCACCCTCTCAACGTCCTCCTGCCTTGTAAAATCCCCCTCGTAAAAGGTGAAGGAGGGGTACCCGTTCAACCTTTCAAGGCGCAACAGCTTGTACTCCTTCGGATAGTACGGATCAAGGTTGTCCATACCTACGACCCCGTACCCCCGTCTGAGGAACTCCTCCGCAACCCTGCTTCCTATGAACCCTGCCACACCGGTAATAAGAACCCTTCGGGACATAAAGACGGGATTGTACGGGGGACTACAACCTGAGCTTATCCGCCCATACCCCTACGAACGGCAGGGGTTCAACCGATCCCCTCATGGCCTGGACAATGCCGAAGAGGGTCAGGTACAGGAGAAGGACCAGACCGAGGGGAGCGAGGACCGCCCAGCCCACAACGGGAACGAACCTCCACACGAAGAGCCACACCAACCACAGGGAGGAGAGTACGAAACCCTGCCTTATGTGGAAGATTACGAAGTTGTCCTTGGGTAGAAAGAGGACGACGATAAAAAAGAAGGGCAGGTAGGATAGGGCGGCCAGAACCCTGCTCAAGTCTTCCTGCCTATAGGGGATAGGAACCGTACGTATCGGCCTTCGGTGTCGGGAGCGAGTGAGTATATCTCCGGGAAGGTCTCCCCCGGCTCGTCCTCCCTCAGGCGCGTGTACCCCTCGTGGACGGAGAAGAGAGGTTCAACGTCCGGTACCTCACCGAGGGCGTTTATAAACACGAGGATCCTCTCAAAGTCTTTCTGCAGATCTTCGTCCGCCTCAAGGCGTGCCAGTTCCCCTACCTTCTTTACGTCCAACTGGGGCGGGAGGACTCGAACCTCCACTACCAGATCCAAAGTCTGGCGTGCTACCGATTACACCACGCCCCAAAGGTTAAAATTATACCCCCGTTATACGGTTCACCGCAGTACAACCACCCTGCTTCCACCCCTCCACTTTACGAAGTACACGCCGGGTTTGCCTTTCCACGTTCCACTTCCCCTTATCTCGCCGACGAGACGGCCGGAGGGGTCGTATATCCGGACGTCGCTTCTGCTCTCTATTTCCCCGCCTCTAACTATAAGGGAAATGGGATCCGTTTCTCTCTGCTCCTCAACGGCGAGGCCGGAGCGATCAAGTATGAAGCCCTGAAAATAACCCGTGGCTGAGTTGTAGCCATAGCCCACGATGAACCTTCCGTTGGGGGACATACCGTACGCCTCAATGAGAACGGAGGAACCGAGGATAGAGGAGTATACCTCGTTCAGGTCCCTCATGCCGCTGTCCGGTGTCCATACGAAGGCGGCGTAGCCAAAACCTACGGGCAGTTTAAAGGATGGACGATAGAACCGGTCGGGTTTCGGCTTCGCCCTCATTTTCCCACTGTACGTAGGAAGGGCCGATATCCCCACCACCATATCACCGCTGTCGGATATACTATTAGCAATCGCCTCATCTCCTCCGAGGGTACCGAGGTCCATCACACTACCGTCAGCGTGCCAGAGAACAGCACGCATAGAACCGGTGGAGTCTTCGGATCTTCCAACTAAGACGGAGCCGTCGTAGGAGACGTCTGATACTATGTTGAAATTTCCTCCCATCTGTGTTAGTGGTGTTAGGGTACCGCTGTCCGGTACCCACCTGTAATCAAGGTCAGCCGTGTCGTTCCAGACGTCCACACCTACGACCATGCCGTTGCCCGATACGACGTTGGCGGACGTTGTGAATCCCGGAAGGTGCAAGGTGTCCATCATAACGCCGTTTATCATCCTCCAAGAGAACCACGTGGATGTGGTTGTATCAAGGGTTGAACCTACGATTATACTGTCCCCAACAGCGCTGCAGGAGAAGCTGTTCGGTGGTATCTCGGGTATCACGACGGCTCCGCTGTCCCTCGTCCATTTGAAGACGTAGTACTTCCCGTCCGATGAGTCGGCGTATCCGAGGGCGAACCTACCTTCGGGGTCCACGTAGCACACTATACCTTCATTTACGGCGAAGCCGGGTCGGGTCAGGGAGACCATACCCAGGTCCGGCGTCCATATGAACGGGAGATAGGTCGTATAACCAGAAGCGTACCAGTACCGGCCACCGGCGAGGCTACCATCGTTGGATATTGCTGTCACATCGTTCGTATCCATACCGGGGGAGGATAGCCATACTATACTCTGCGCGTACGCGGGAAACACCCAAAACAATGATATAAGTGATATAAGCGCTAAAAATATCCTCATGCCAAAGGGTATTATATCCCCGTTATACGAACTCCGGTTCTATCTGAACCGCCTGCTTCAAATAATCGTAGGCCTTCCTTATGAGGTAGCGGCTCCGCAGTTCGTCGTACTTACCCCTCTTCTTAGCCTCCTCAAGGAACTTTTCGGGGTCAGCCTTACCCTCGTCCTTGAGGTACTGGATTATCTCCTCGTCCGTTATGTCAAGCTCCTTCTCCTCTATGAGTTTGAGGATTATCAGGTCCCGCGCCACTATAAAGGCGGCGTTCTGAAGGGCGGCCTCCTCTACCTCCTCCGGAGGGACCTGCTGGGCTATCTGGGGTCTTATGTCCTTATAGACCTGATAAACGAGCGAAGGGGGAGGATCAAAGGGGGACAGACGCAATATCTCCTGAATTATGGCGTTCTCCAGTTCAAACTCGGCGACCTTCTGGGCCTCCTCAACCAGCTGCTCCTTTATCTTCTCCCTCATCTCCTGAGGAGAGGTGTATCCGAGGAGTTCGGCGACCTCCTCGTCCGACGGGTACTGAACCTCAAACACCTTCTTTATGACGTAAACCTCCTCCTCACCCTCCTCCTCGCCGGGGAGAACGACCTCGTCCCCCACCTTCTTTCCGAGAATGGCGTTGTAGAGGTCCTCGTCCAGTTCGTCCGCCCTCACGTATATACGGGCGCGCTTCCTCTCCCCTTCCTTACCGTCCTTCCGCGTAAAGAACTCCGCCAGGACCACGTCCCCCTCTCTGACCTCCCTGTCAACCGACTGGAGGGTGGCGTTCTCCTCTTTGAACTCCTGTATCTTCTCCTCAACGTCGGCGTCCGTTATCTGTTTTATCCTCTTTTTGACCCTTATCTGGGAGAGATCCGGAAGGACGATCTCCGGATAGATCTCAAACTCAACCGTGAACTCGTAGGCGTCCTCGCCCTCGCTCTGGGCTTTGACCCTCGGGGAAGATATGAGCCTCCATCCCCTCTCCTCTACGAGTTTCTTTATCTCCTCGTTCAGGGCGTCAATAACGGCCTCCTCCCGTACCTCTTTGGCGAACCTCTGCTTAACTACGGATACTGGGACCTTTCCGGGACGGAATCCGGGTAACTTTACCTTACGGGCGAGCCTCCGGGCAGCCCTGTCCACGTACTCCTCTATGGTTTCCTTGGGTATGACTACCTTTTCCTCTTTCAGGGACTTCCTCTCATCCATAAGCGGCTATTCTACTGTAGAAATCTAACCTTAACCCGCCGTTAAAATACACCTACATGCTCCGTAAGTTCTGCATATTTCTTGTGGTATGGGCGATGCTGTGGACGCTTGTAGGCTCCCTCTATATAGGAAGGGTCGGCGTTTCCGCCCTGTTCAGAGATAAGAAATACACCTTTACCCTTACGAAGGAAGGCTTAACGAGCTCCATCCGTGAGGTGGCCAAACTCGTAGTCTTAGAGGTTCAGAGAGAGTACGAAGTTCAGGATACCGTCTCACCCATTTTTAAGGGGCCGCTTATGGTGGGCGGCCGTAAAACCGTCTTAAAGTTCGTCGTCACCTTCCGCCTGGCCTTTGACGTGTCCAGAATAAGGCCTCAGGACGTGTCCTTAAGCTCATCGGGGGACACCTTAGAGGTTGAGGTAGTACTTCCCGAGCCTGAGGTCATGGTGTCGGTGGATCGGTGGTGGGTGGTATCGGAAGAGGTGGGTATATTCGGTACACCTATGAGATCCTACGAGGCCTCCCCTATATTTGACTACATCCGTAAAGTGGCCCGGACCCGCATGAAGGAGGAGATGTCCGGGTGGTATTCTGAGTTGAGGAGGCGGATGGAGAAGGTCATGGGAAGGCTCCTCACGTCCCTCCTCGGGAAACCGGTACGGTTCAAGGTTAAGGGGTTCAGAGTCATCCCACAGGAGGGTAAGTAGCCATAAGTGAACTGTCCTGCCGTAGAATAGCCGGCTATGGCCCTTTACGAGAGGTATAAGAAGGAGATAAGACCCAAACTGGCGAAGGAGTTGAACCTTAACATAATGGAGGTACCCCGCATAGAGAAGGTGGTGGTTCACGTAGGATGGGGAAGGGAGGCCCTTGAGGATCCCAAGTCCCTTGAGGTAGTGGCTCAGGAACTCGCTATGATTACAGGGCAGAAACCTGTAATTACGAGGGCGAGAAAGCACGTGGCCCAGTTCAAACTCAGGAAGGGAACGCCCATAGGCGTAAAGGTTACCCTGAGAGGAAAGAGGGCGTACGACTTCCTTGAGAGGCTCATAAACTTCGCCCTTCCCCGTGTGAGGGACTTCAGGGGACTCCCGAAGGACAGGTTTGACGGTAGAGGGAGCTACAACTTCGGCCTTGAGGAGCATACGGCTTTCCCCGAGGTTGACATAGACAAGGTCCAGCGGGTGTTCGGAATGGATATAAACATAGTCACCAGCGCCGACAACGACGAGCTCGCCTACAGGCTCCTTGAGGCTCTCGGCTTCCCGTTTGAGAGGGATTAACATCCGTAGAATCCCCTGTCATGAGGAGATTTGTTCCCGCCTTTGTGCTTTTGTTTGTGATCGGTTGCACGTCAACGGGTAAGAAGATGGAAAAGACGACCGGGACCATAACGATTAAACCCCTTGTTAAGAAGGAAAAGACCCTTCCCAACGGTCTGCACGTTATAGCCGTTAAAAAGGACAAACTTCCCATATTCCACATGCAGCTCACCATAAGGGTAGGTTCCCTTCTGGACCCGGAGGGGAAAGAAGGACTGGCGAACCTGGTGGGCGTTATGGTGGACGAGGGTACCAGAAACAGGACGTCCGAACAGATAGCCTCGGAGATAGAGGAGATGGGAGGGTCCTTCAGCGTGAACGTAGGCAGGACTCACACCGAAGTGACGATAAGGTCCCTCACGGACGACGCCGATAGCATGCTGGCCATAACGTCCGATATAGTTATGAACGCCACCTTCCCCGAAAAGGAGTTCCAGAGGGAGAAGAGGAGGCAGAAGGCGTCAATCCAGAACAGCCTGAGTAACCCGAACTACGTGGCAAGCGTGAGACTTTACGAGCTTACCTACGAGGGAACACGCCTCTCCCATCCGCCTGAGGGGTACGTGAACTCCGTGGATAAGATAGAGCGGGGAGATCTGATGGAGTTCCATGAGAGGTACTGGAGGCCTAACATCTCCTACGTGGTGGTGGTCTCCTCCCTTGACCCGGACGAGGCCATAGCAAAGGTAGAGAAGTACTTCTCCGGATGGGAGAAGGGGGATGTGAACCTCCCGGACATACCCCGGTACAAGAGGAGAAAGAAGGTTGAGATATACCACATGCCCGGACTCAATCAGGCCTACGTCAGGATGGCCGCCCCGGTTGACATACAGAGGAACTCACCGGACTGGAACGCTCTGCGGGTGGCCAACTACATACTTGGAGGCTCCGGTTTTTCCAGCAGGATCCTGAAGAAGATAAGGGTGGAGAAAGGCTACGCCTACTCCGCCTACTCCTACGTGATCCCCAACATACCGTGGAAGTCCCAGAAACTCCCATCCATCTTCATAGCAGGACTTGAGACCCGCACGGAGACAGCCGAAGATGCCGTTCTCACCCTCCTTGACCTGATAAGGGAGGCGAAGGAGAAGGGGTTTACGGAGGAGGAACTTGAGGCGGCCAAGAGCTTTTACAACGGCTATATAGCCCGTACCTCCGAAACCTACAGTCAGGTGGCAGGCCTTATATCCACGCAGTACGAATACGGCCTTCCGGACATGTTCTGGATAAAGGACGTTGAGGAGATCAGGAGGTTGACCTTAGATAGGGTTAACGAAGCCGCCCGCAAGTACCTCAACACGGACAGGTACGTCCTCCTCATAGTGACGGACACGACGAAGTTCAAACCGGAGAAACTGCCGAAGGACTAACCGGCACAGCAGCTCATATCCTCAACGTCCCTATCAAAGGCGAGGGCTGTAAGCCTCAGCCCTTCGGTGTGCGCAAGGTAAGGGAAGAAGAGGTCGGTTATATCCTTAACCGTCATACCCGTGGCCAGGGCTACGGTCGTTGTCATGATCATCTCCCCGGCGTTCCTCATAACGGCTCTCACACTGAGCAATCTCCCGTCCGTACCCCTCAGTACCTTTATAAACCCTCGGCTTTCGGGGTGAATCCCCTCAGCCGGGACCTCTGAGGCGGGAAGGACGACCTTCTCGTACATTATTCCCCTCATCTGCAACTCCCTCTCCGTAGGGCCAACACCGGCAACCTGTGGATGGGTGAATATCACGAAGGGAACGGCACCGTAGTTTACCGTCATACCGGCACCCGTTAGGGCGTTCAGGGCGGCGACCTTTCCCTCTCTCGCGGCCACGTACACGAACATCGGGGGCCCCGTCACGTCCCCCGCGGCGTAGACACCGGGGACGGAGGTCTCCATACGGCCGTTCACCTTAACGAACCCGTTGCCGTACGTTTCAATCCCCACCTCCTCCAGACCCATATCGCCCGTATTCCCGCGCCTTCCCGTGGCTATAAGGAGATGGCTTCCTTCTATATTTGTACCATCTCCAAAGGTGACCCTGATATCCCCCTCTCTTCCCTCTACTCTCTCCGGAAACCTCCCCGTAAGGACGTTCACCCCCTCGTCCCTCAGTATACTCTCTATCTCTGCAGACACGTCCCTATCCTCGCGGGAGAGGAGGCGTTTGCTCCTCTGCACTACAGTTACCTTACTCCCGAGCCTCCGGAAGGCCTGGGCCATTTCAACGGACACGTATCCTCCCCCGAGGACGATCAGGTGGGAGGGTAACTCCCTGAGGGAGAACAGGTTCCGGTTCGTCAGATAGGGGACCGAGTCTATCCCCTCTACCTCCGGTACTACGTTCGGGGACGACCCCGTTGCTATTACAACGGCTCCCCCTTCCACCTCCCTGTCCCCGACCAGGACCCGCTTCGGGGAGATGAGACGGCCCCTACCCTCTATCACGTCAACTCCGTGGCCGGTCAGTACGTCCGTATACTTCTCCTTCCGGTACCTTTTAACCAGTCCACTCAAACCCTCCATAAGGGCCGGAAAGTCTTCAACGTGGGCAGAAAACTTAACTCCGGGGTAATCGTCCGGTCTCAGAAGTCCGGCGACCTTCAGGAGGTACTTTGAGGGTACGCACCCCACGTTGACGCAAGTTCCCCCTATAGGGCCATCGTTTATCACCGCAACTCTGGCACCCATCCGGGCGCCCTCTATGGCTGCGGACGTCCCGGCGGATCCCCCGCCCAAGATCAGGAGGTCGTACCTCATCCGAATATCTCCTTAACCCTCTCCGGATCAAAACCCACGACCTTCACCTCACCGTCCACGACGAGGGTCGGAACGGCTTTTACCCCGTACCGATCGGCGAGGGCGCAGCAGGACCCGTCCCGGCACTCCTCCGCCCTGTGTATTACGAGTTCGGCCCCTTCGGGCAGGTACTTACGGACGACCACCTCCATACGGTCGCACAACTTGCAGTTTGCTCTGAAGAGTTCAACCTTCATACTGTAAATTTACGGTCACGTTCACGCCTGCAGGCGATCCGGTTTGATGGTACTATCTGCCTTAGAATTTAGTGTGGCCGTATTTGAGCTGCCTGAGTGTTGCCGTCCCCGTAGTCCGTGCTGTATAAAGTACGGACGCAGCAACGGAAAGCAGACCTACTACTGCAGGAGGATGGGAAGGCGCTTCGTGTGGGGAGGCAGGTGGAACAAGTACTCGGAGGAGATGAGACGCAGGGCGTTAGAGCTGCACCGCAGAGGTACGAGCATACGGAAGATATCACGGGAGACGGGCATACCTTTCAGTACGGTAAGGAGATGGGTAAAGGATTACGAAAACTCCCGTGGATATTCCACCTCAAGCAGGTAAAGGCCCCACGGTGGAGCTGGTGTTAGCTTCTTTATCCTCTCCCCTGTCTCAAGGGATCGGATCACGTCCTCAACGGATACTTCCCCCTCAGTCAACATTACGGAAAGGGAGGCGAGGAAACGAACCATCTTACGCAGGAACCTGTCCCCCTTGACGTCCATGAAGGCGTACTTTCCCGTGTAACCAAAGGTTATGTCGTAGAGCGTGCATACGCCGTTCTCCCGTTCGTCGGCGGAAAGGGGTTTGAAGTTGTGCGTACCGAGGAGGACCTTCATCCCTTCGTTCAGGATTGGAACGTCGGGAAGTGTCCTGACGTGCCATACCCTTCGCCGCATGAGGGGGTCGTACTCCCCGGAGAACAGGTACCTGTAGGTCTTGGAGATGGCGGAGTATCGGGCGTGGAACTCGTCCGGTACCACCTCTACCGACTTAACGTAAACGTCCTCCGGGAGCATACGGTTGAGCTTGTACCTGAGATCGGAGATCCGTACCCTGAGGCGACCGTTCACCTTAACGCTGGCGACGTAGTTTATGGCGTGGACGCCGCTGTCCGTTCTACCCGCCCCTACGAGTTTGTACTTTCCGTCTATCAGATGGCTTAACACCCTCATTATCTCGCCGGATACGGTCCTCCTGTTCGGTTGGTACTGCCAGCCATGGAAATCGGTGCCGTCGTAGGAGAGGACGAGCTTGAGGTTCATCTTCGGGGTATTGTAAACTGGACACCTATCATAACGGTTATGGTATCCCCTCCTGACAGCAAAAAACGGTATACGGTGTTCCCAATCTCGTCGGCTGCGTTTAGCATCATCACCCTTTCGTGATGTGTAAAAGATCGGCAGAATTCTCTACCTTACGATACGCTTAGGACTCCGATCGTTATTTCATTCCGTTTATCCGGTAAAATGTTGAGGGTACCTAGAATTTCAGGGAGATTCCCCTCCACACATCCTGCTTATACAACGGGGGTATAATCCCCTCCCATGAAAGGTGGTAAGGTCCTTGCTGTAGTGCGTCCTCAGTTCTCCCCCGGCTTTCTCCTCGCGGGCGTGGAGGTATACGATACGGAAGATCCCCGGAGAGCGGAAAGGAAGGTAAGGGAACTTTTGAACGACCCCGGCGACTATTACCTCGTGGTCGTTGACGAGTATCTGGCGGAGCAGTTTTCAACTCCCACACTCTCCCGCATGTTCTCCAGTACCGAACCCGTCTTCATAAACGTGGGGCTTACGGGTACGAGCGACGACGACATCATCAGGGAGATCCAGCGTCTGGCACAGGAGGCCCTCGGCTACGCCATAAGGATTGACGCATGAGGAAACTCGTACCTGTTTTTATAGCCCTTCTCTACCTATCCTGCGGACAGGGTGTTCTACCCTCACGTCCCCGGATCTCCGGCGTATGGGGGGATCCCACGGGGGAGAAACTGGAAATTTACTGGTACTTCCTTGAAGGGGCGGATCGCTACGAGGTTAAGGGGATAGACGAGAAGGGGGAGTACAGCGTACTTTACGAGGGTACCGACACGTTTGCTGTGGTTGGGGAGAGGTATCCCTACTACACGGTCGTGGCTTACGCCCCATCCGACTTACAGGAGAGCGATACCGTTAAGATCGTTCCCGTAGAGGGTTCGTTCCAGATCCGCGCCCACGGTTCCGGTTTTGAGAGTGCCGTATGTTACGACACGGACACCACCTACGAGAACAGGCTGAGTACCTGCAACCCTGAGAGCGGTGAGGTGCAACCGAACGTAATCCTCCTTCTGGACAGTCTCTCCTTCATATCCCCGTCTAAGGACACGACACTGTTCGGTCACAAGCGGCTCCTGTACGCCTCCGGAGGAGGAGATATGGCCCCCCTCCCACCTTCCGGGTATGCGGACACCTTCCCCGTGGTCGCCGGTGAAACCGTAGCCGTATGGATAGACGGAGGTATAGCAAACACCTTTGACCTCACGGACAACGTGGTCAGGGTGGTCGTGGACAGCCTGTACGTCGGGGACGGCAGCAGGGACTCAATAAGCGTGTGGGTTAGCATCAGGTATCAGACCGTGCCGAGACTGAGATGGTACTGACACTACTACTCGCCCAGACTTACAAGGTGGCCTTCATAGACATGGAGAAGGTGTACACCGAGTACATAGACCTGAGGGATGCGAGGGAACAGATCCTACGGTACAAGGCCACACTTGAGATAAGGAGGGATTCGGTTAAACACCGTCTGGACTCCCTTCAGGAGAACCTCATAAAGCAGTGGCCAATGCTGACGGACGCCGAGAAGATACTGAGATGGCAGGAGATAGAGGCTACAAAGCGCAGACTTGACAGTATAAACCGTACCATAATCCGTCAGGTGGAGGCGAAGTCCAAGGAGGTGATGGCACCGTACCTTAAGAAGGTCAGAGAGACGGCCAAGAAGATAGCCAGAGACATGGGGTACGACGCCGTAGTTGACATAAACGTCGCCCTATGGGTAGATCCACAGCACGACATCACTTCCCTCGTCCTGGACGAACTGAACAAGGCACACAAGGCCGCAGGTCTTGTGCTTAAAAAGGTCATAGTTTTTCCGTTTAAGGAGGAGGATACGCGTACCCATTCGTGGGGATTAGGGGATTCGGCCCAGGTCTCCATATACCGGGACCTGAGCGACAACCCGAAGCTGGATCTGATGGATCCGAACCGGGTAAACGAGGTACTTAGAACCCGTGGGTATACCAACTGGCGTAACCTGGATGAGAGGGTGGTCTTCTCCGTTGCCCAGGCCTTTGCCCCGGACGTTTACATATTCGGTAAGGTAAAGTCAAAGTCCGAGGAGAGGGTTGACGTGAGTCTGGCCGTGTACGACGGCAGGACGGGACAGGTCGTGAAGGTAGGGGAAACGGAACTCAAGGAGAGCGTCAGCGACGTCCAGAAGAGCGGGGATTTCACGAACATAGTTACCCAGATGGCGCGTAGACTCATAAACAAGTACCTCTCACAGTTCTCCAGATAGCCTTTCGGGGCTATAATTTTATCGTGTTGAGGGAGGATCTAAGGCATCTTCTGGAGATAGTACGGGAAAAGGCAGGGGAGGACGTGGTCGTACTGAACATACGCCCGATCAATCCCGTCATAGGAGATTACTTCGTCATAGCCACGGGGTATACGACGGATCACCTTCTGGATATGGCGGAGGCCATACGTTCGGAGTTCGGAGGCAGGATAGAGGGAAACGAACTCTCCTCGTGGGTTATAGTGGATCTCGGGGACATAGTCGTCCATCTGTTCCTCCCCGATGCCAGGGCCTTCTACTCCCTTGAGGACCTCTACGGTGATGCCGAGGTACTTTACTCAGAAAGAGAGGAGGTCGTGTGAAAAGGATAATAGAGTACGTTGAACGCCAGGATCCGCTCCTGGCCCTCGCCGTAATACCCATCTCCATAACTTTCCGAGGCATCCTTGAGGGATCCTTTGAGATACTGCGGAACCTCCACTTTCAGTCAACCCTCTTCAAGTCCTTTCTGTTCTTCTTCCTCCATCAGGGGGCGTTTTATTTCGCCGCGTTCGTATGGCTCTCCGTTATAGTCGCCCTCTTCTCCGGTAGAAATATCCTCAACACCTTTAAGTTCGTCGCCACCTTCTCCCCGATAATCGTACTTCCTCCCCTCGTTGACCTCCTCTCCGGAGGCGGATTCAAGCTCAGGTACATCCTATCGTGGAGGGACGTGGGGGACGTCCTTACGGGTTTCTTCAACCCCTTCGTAAAACTCTCCGGAATAACCTACGGCATGCGTCTGGAGATCACTCTGGCGATGCTGGGCCTGGCCCTGTACGCCTACCTCTCCCGTCGCAGGGTGATGGACGCCATCCTGACAGCCATCTTTACCTTCTTTACTCTCATGCTCATCGGTTCCCTGCCCGCCGTCGTTATAGGGTTAACCGGAATACCCAGCGTGTTCAGGCCCGAATTCGCCTCCCTGATCCCGGACGACACCCTCCGCTACTCTCTGTTGGAGGTGTTCGCGCTCGCCCTGGGCCTAATTGTCTTCGCCTTCATGTACAGGAGGGAGTACGCCGTAAGCGTACTTACCCTGCGCATACAGAAGCTCCCTTTCTACCTCGTAATGGGTACGGTGGGCTTCGTACTCGGATGGAAGATAGGGGGGGAACTGTGGCCCCACCCTTTCAAGAACCCCTTTGATTACCTTGCGGTTGTAGGACTTTTACTCGGGCTTACGTTCGCCCATCACTTCGGCGTGATGGTCAACGATTACTTTGACGTGAAGATAGACGAGGTAAACAGGAAGAGCACGCCCCTATCCTCGGGTGTCATATCCTTTCGTGAGGCGAAGGTCACGGCGGGCTTGCTGCTGGCTATGGCCATGGCCACGTTCCTGTCCCTGAACTGGGACGCCTTTCTCCTCGGTCTCGCCCTCCTCGGTCTGGCATGGGTGTACTCCGCCCCCCCGATAAGGACGAAGCGCATGTACCTTCTGGGAACCTTCACCCTCGCCCTGATATCCCTCTTCTGCCAGTATACGGGTGCGTCCCTGTGGACGATGGAGAAAACCCTGTTGGTGTACCCTGCGGAGGTTGCCCTCGCTACGGTTGTCGGGGTCACCTTCGGTTTCATGGTTAAGGACGTGGAGGACGTGGAGGGGGACAGGCGTTTCGGAGTCCGCACGAACTACACCCTTTTCGGCATAAAGGTGGGCAGGATACTCTCCGGCCTCTTTACCGGTGGGGTTTTTATACTCCTTCCCCTCATTCTCGGTCTCCCGAAGGCCCTGATGTTCGCCGTTCCCCTCGGTCTGGTAGCAGGCTTCGTGGCCAGCAGGGAGAGGTTCTACGAGCATGCCCTGTGGCTGCTCTTCTTCCTGCTTCTCGTACCCCTTTCGTACATGTATCTGAAGAAACCGCCTAAGTCCGCCATGGAGGTGGGGAGTTTACGTACGTATAACCACTACAACTACGCCGTGTGGTCCTTACGGACGGATACCGCCTCAGGTCGTCGGGTGTTAGACAGTTTACTTACACTCCTTCCCTGCGATCACAGGCTCGTTTCCCTGAAGATGAGGTACCTGCGGGATACGGATCCCGTATCCGCCATAAGATATTACCGGGATGTGAAAGGGAAATGCAGGTTGAACGGCGAGATAATCTATGCGGCGGCCAGTGCCGCTTTCCGGGTGGGTGATCTGGATACTTCCGAAGAACTCGCCCGTATATCCGTAAGGGCCGGGGAGATAAGGGCGTTGAGACTCCTCGCCGTGATCTATAAGAGGAAGGGAATGCTCTACGAGGCCTCGTTGTACGAAAGGCGCTTCAGGAGGCTCGCTCCGAAGATGTGACGATTATGCCCGCCGTATAATTCCGGCATGTTGGTGTTGTTTCTTAACTACTCGGCTACTCCTCCGGAGGGTTACGCGGGGGACCCGCCCAACAACCGCTACTGTACCTCCTGCCATACCGGAACCCTAAACTCTGGACCCGGATGGGTGGTTGTCAGGGGGCTTCCCGCCTCATACGATCCGGCCACCACTTACACCCTGACGCTGGTGGTTTACGACACCACGGCCGCCCGCTTTGGCTGTGAGATGGTGGCCAAGGATACGGTCGGGAACGTGGTGGGTAGTTTTACACCCGTTGGACCTAACACGACGGTGACTTCGGGAGGATACGCCGTACATGAGAACGCACCCTACGCCGTGGACAGCTTCGCCTTCGTCTTTGAGTACACCACACCGGACGCATCCACCTACTCCGGCCCCATCGTGATATACGCCGTAGGGAACGCCGCCAACGGTAACGGCAATACGAGTGGTGACAACGTATATTCCTTCGTGGATACCCTGCTCTCCACCACGGACGTGTCCGAAGTAGTCAGGGCGGGTGGAGTGATGTTGAATGGCAGGATCCTGACCGTAGAGGCCAAAGGGGAGGTCGTGGACGTAAAGTTGTACGGTAAGGACGGCAGGATGGAGAGGGTGTTCACGGGTATAGTTTTCGGAAGGAGGAGTATACATCTCAAAGGTGGGGGCGTACTCGTCGTAAGGATAGGGAAGAAGGTCAGAGTTTTCAAGGTCCTATGAGAATCCTCATAACGGCGAGCAAGAGGGAGAAGGCCAAGAACTACGTCAACTACTTCTCACCCCTCGGTGAAGTGGACGTTATAACGCCGGAGGAGGCCCGGATGCCGGAGTTTGATTTCTTAGTTCTATCCGGGGGTGAGGACGTACACCCGAAATACTACGGCGAGGAGATAAGGTACCCCGACCTCGTGGAGGTGAACGAGGGACGGGACAGGATGGAACTTACCCTTATCGGTCGCGCTCTCCAGAGACGGAGGCCCGTGGTCGGTATATGCAGGGGCATTCAGATCCTTACCGTATTCCTCGGAGGACGCCTGTATCAGGACCTCGGTATGGAGGGGTTCAACGCCGGAATGCACAGAGTAAAGGAAGGGGACGCCTACCATCCCGTGAAGTTCTTTGGCGAATTCAGGGAGATTTTCGGGGAAAGTGGTGAGGTGAACAGCCGCCACCATCAGGGGATAAAGGATCTTCCGGCCGCTCCTCCGGATCTCGTGGTGTTAGCACGGTCGGACGATGGCCTGATAGAGGCCTTCCGGTCGGACAGCCTGAGGGTCCTGGCCGTCCAGTGGCACCCGGAGAGGCACCGCAGTCCCATTTCGGAAAGGCTCCTTGAGTACGTTTGGGAGTTCATAGGGCGTACGGAGTAAGGAACCCACCGGCCTTATAATATACACCTCAGGTGCGCCCGTAGCTCAATAGGATAGAGCACCTGGCTACGGACCAGGAGGTTGGGGGTTCGAGTCCCTCCGGGCGCGTTTTTTCGGGTGGTTTAGAACACGTCAGCCCTCTATTTTAGGAACGTACCTATGCTTACATGCCCACGCCTTACCTTGAGTCTATACTCATACCACAGAACTCTGCTGTCCATAATGAGAGAGACGCTTGCAAAGTACTTCCCATGATGGAGAGATAGATCGGCCAGGTAATAGCAGAAAAATATCCTGCATCCGAATCTGTATCCGTGTCCTCCTATCCCCATACCGATAGATAACACCTCGGGATAACCGAATCCCATAACCGCTTTCATAACATCTGTGTATATAACTCTCTCAAAGTAGGAGCTTCCGAAAAACGTGGATAGGTGCAGATCCGCACCAATTCTGACTGCTCTGGTATGGGATGCGACCTTTAGACCGAACCCTATCCCCGGCATTACGTCCGTTCCCGTCTTATCGCCCGAATACCACCTGAGAGCTCCTGAAAGGTTAAGATAAGGTTCAACGTCAACGAGAGGTCTTATGAACAGAGACCTTTCTATGAGGTATACCGGGTTGTATCCAAGTTTTACGTTTACCTGAGTTCCCCATTTCTGGTACACTCTGCTGTATATCTCGTCTCTTCCCACGAATCCGGATACACCGGCTACAATATTTATCCCATCTCTTACAAAAGACCCATCGTAAATAGGTGCTGAGGGATATATGAACAGTAGTTTCGCGCTTAGACAGAGAAAAGGGGATTACGTTGAGGCTGAAGAGCGGCTCTACCGAGCCATCGTAATCGTTGCTGAAGGGAGAAAGGGGAAATACCTTTAGAAAGTCTAAGCCTCTCAA
>JALWYV010000043.1 GCA_027003075.1 Caldifarciminota bacterium
CCTAACGCTTTTGTAAATCCATTGAAAGGAACGTTGCACCTGAAATACAGAGGCCTCCTGTAGAACCGTGCTGCCACACCCGGTACCTCGTTCCACGTCGTGCCACTGTCCGTGGAGTAGAAGACGTTGATATAGACAGAATCAATGAAAGATCGCCTTTTCTCCTCAACTGCAAGGTAGTACACGCCATCATGATAAGTGAGATATGGAATGTTGAAAATTGAGTTGTCAGCATATAACCTCTCCCTAATCACCCAATCACCCGGCGCACCGTGGTTGTCGTTGGTAAGGATGAAGACTGTGTCCTCCTTCATCCACGCACCTATCACTCTACTACTACCCAAAACACCTATCACCCACGGTTTGTCCCTGTTCTTTGGGCTGTACTCGTGCATGTTGTAGCAGTACCAACTGCCTGACAGGTGGGGATCGGAAAACGCCATGCAGAATACTATCATGTTTGAATCCCTTCGTGACGTGTCCTTGAGGCTTACCATCCCTATCAGATAGAATCCGTTCGGATTATCTCCCATTATGCTGACAGAGGGGCCAACTATCGCATACCTGTTTGTGTCCATTACCCACCCGTCATCAAATGTGCCTATCAGGTCCTTTACGTGAAGCCAATTTGTGCCTCTGGTGGTATCAACGAAGATGCTTATCGTCCAGAACTTATTAGGCCAGTTTCTGTTTAGTACTGCTGCCACTAAATAGCCATCGTTAAGTGCGAGGTCTCCTTCAAGGTAACTCTGGTAGCAGTAGTTGGGTATATCGCTGTTTATACGTGTAGTGAAGAAGGAGACTGCTAACGGCAGCACGTTTCACCTCCTACCTCACGAGATATATCGGGCTTAGCTCTATCTCGTATTCGTAGGTCCCAAAGGTGTCGGCGAGGGGGGTAATGCCTATGATTAAGGGTACGAATCCGCTTCCTTTATCATCCTTCCCCCATGCCCAACAACCTGGGGAAGTCCCTTGATTCCATATCCACCCCGGAGGATTATATACGTTAAAAACTTTTCTCAGTGTGGTAAGGTCTATCTTTACTTTTTTCCAAGATGTATCAAGTGTTTGGTCGCGCAAAAGAAATCCTCCGCAAAAACCATGATATACAGATTGTATTCCTATCTCATACCTTCCCTTCCCCCTGATGTAGAAGACGAGATACCTCCCCCAGTCAAGGAGGTCAAGGGGATAGCCTTTGAGAATAGACCCCAAAGCAGGTTTGAACTCCCTTGTTTTCCAGTCTCTTTTGTAGTACTCCCACTTACCTTTGAGGTGCAGGGGGCCGTAGTCGTCTATCACCTTATACTCTCCACCGGGTACGGGTATGCTATCGCTAACGGGTAGAGTGTCAAAGTTCTTGATGTCCCAGCCGCGATAGTGGAACTCAACTACTCCCCACGACTTTACTATGCTGTCCGCCTGCCTGCCCTCGTCAAGATCGGCGAAGAGATAAACGAAAAGCAACATAAGTTATATTTCAAGGGCGAATAAGGAGTTTTGCAAGTGCAAAAATATTACGGCAGCAGTTCGTCCAGATCCTCAAGGGTTATCCTGCGGACTATAACGTTGCCGTCCGGGTCCTGATAGGGGTTATTACACATCATCAGGCTTATTACGAGGTCCTCCGGCTCCATGGTGGTCGTCTTCGCAAGTACTTCGGCCACCTTCCGGGCCAGCACCTCCCTCTTCTCCGTACCGCTGATACTTTCCAACAGAGACGACAGGGTCGCCGGATCAACCACCTTGAGGAACTCCGGCACCTCAACCACGTTACCGTTCCGTATACGGAAACCTGCCCTCCGTAGGGCGGCCGCCCTTTCCGGTTCCACATCTCCAACGCTCAGGGGCATGAGCAGGCGCCGGGTCCGTATATCCTCCTGAAGGAAACGTTCGTAGAGGACGCGGAAGATGGCCCTCCTCTCATGGACTATAAGGATATCTTCCCCGACGACCTTCACGAGGTACTTTCCGACCCTGAAGGCTCTGGCACCGGGACTCCTTACGTTCACACCCCTATCCCTGACCGCATTTATTACGGCCGTCTTCCAGTCTCCTAACCTCTCGTATATCCGCACCAGAACGTTGTACCCGGTGGGGAAATTCAGTCGGACAAAAGAGGAAGGTAAAAGGGCGAACCGGCGCGTTCCCCTCGGAACCGGGATGTAGAACATACCACCACCGGGCAGGTCCACGTACCTCCAGTTGTACAGGTTCAGTTGCCCCCTTTCCCGAAAACTCCCCCTGTAGGCCTTACGTTTTCTGCCTTCCACAACGACCACGTCCCCGACGTCGTAAAGTACGGCGAAGGCCTCAACCGTTCCCCTGTACCACGAAAGGGGCCTCCTCAGGTGTACGCTTACCCCCGGATAGAAGCTACCCTTTATCCTCGTGCCGTCGTAGCTCTTGCCACAGCACTCTAACCTCTCTCCACTCTCAAGTTGCAGGATATTCCATACTTCCGCGATGTCCAGCCCCTCAGCCTTCAGACCCTCGGCGTAGACGGTGGAGACGTTGAGGTTAAACGTTATACGGGAGGGGGACAGGGATACGAGGAAGGACAGGAGGTCCTCAAACGGGCCCTTCATTAATTTCCACCACCTTTATCCCCTTTTCTGAAACCGTAGTTAGCAGGAAGCGTACCTCCACGTCCTCCGTACCGTACTCCGAAAGGTAGGCCTCAGCCGTGAGCCACATCCTCCGGAGTTTCCGGTCGTCTATCCTGTCCTCTGCCCTGAAGGTGTCGTTGTGGGTCTTTACCTCAACGAAGTAGATTATTCCATCTTTCCTCAGTATTAAATCTATCTCACCCGAAAGTTTGCGGTAATTCCTCGCCAGAACCTCAAAACCCCGGAGCCGGAAAAAGTCTTCGGCCCTTCTCTCCCCTCTCTTACCCCTTTCTGTTGTGTTCACGGATGATCTTGAGACGGGCCGCACGACCCACCTTATGGCGCAGGTAGTAGAGCTTGGCCCTCCTCACCTTCGCACGGTTTACGATTTCCAGCTTCTCAAGGTAGGGGGAGTGCAGGGGGAATATCCTCTCAACGGGTATACCGTGGCTGATCTTCCTCACCACTATCTTTCGGTTCAGCCCCTTACCCTGAAGGGCGATCACCACACCTTCAAAGACCTGAACCCTCGTCCTTACGTCTACGGCGCCCGTCTTGTTATCCCTGCGGAACTCAACTATACGCCAGTGGACCCTCACCGTATCTCCGGGTTTTATGAGGGGCAGGTCCTCCCTTCTGTACTCGCTTTCCACCTTCCTTATGATCTCGTCCATAAGCGGCTATTATACTGGGGAAGCCCGTACCGGTCGCCTATCTGACCATCACCTTATGACTCTTTTCCCCGACCTTTACGAAGTAAACTCCCCTGCGCAGGGTTACCTTCCCACTGCCGGAGAAAACCCGTCTCCCACGTACGTCGTAGACGTCGTACCTTCCGGGGTAGTACAGGCTTCTTCCCTCAACCCTGAGGGGTAGGGGAGCATCTTCCCTTTCGTTAACCCCGACGGTTCCGAGGTTGACCACCCTGAGGGCTACGACGCTATCGCCCGTTGAGACCACGGTTTTGAGCTTCAGGAAGTAGGTGCCGGGCGTGAGGCCGTGTGTATCCCATATCCCTAGAACTCCGTTCTTTACCGGTGTGGTAACGTCCTCAACTATAGGAACCCATGCTGTATCCCCGCTCATCTGGTAGTACAGGCTATAACTGGAGAAGCTCAGGAAACTTCCGAGTGGTCCCGCCTCACCGTAGGCGTCCCCCTCCACCGGAACGCTGGCCTCAAGGGGAAGGTATCCGGGGGTACGGATGTTGCTCACCCACGCGAAGGCGCCGTCGTACACGACCGGGTAGTCCAGAAGGGAAGACTGAACTATCGCCATGATGGAGTTGTTTGCGGCTATAACCTGCCCGATAAGACCCGCCTGAGAGGAGTAGGCGAACAGGAGTATGGAGTTTTCGGAAGACTGCAGGTTGGTGGTTATGGAGGAGAAAAAGGTGATGTTAACCGAGTGTCCAGAGGCTCCGAGGTAACCGCCGGATCCGTCAACAAACACCCCGTTGACCTCCACGTTAGCGTAATCCAGGGGTAGGATCTCCCCGAGTATGGAACTGCTGACGTTCACGAGGACGCTATCCATAGGGTACAGGCTAAACGTGTTAACGTAGGTGTTGTTAAAGTGAAGGTACCTGTCGGTTAGGGGTACCGTATAGGACGTGTAGTATGAGCCGTTAACTATACCCGACACCGAAGTAGTATCGCTCCCTCTGAACAGCAGACCTACGGACCTGACGTTGGAGCCGGCGACGTTGACGCTTGATGAATCCTCCACCATCATGCCCCACATCACGTCGGTCGTCGTGTCTATGACGATGGAGTACCCTATGCCGCTGACCGTGGTCAGGGAACTATCAAAGACGTAATGGTACACGGTATCACCGGATGGGAAAACGACGCTCGCCGTACACGCTGGCGGGAACCTGTGCCATATCAGGAGGGTGTCGGAGTGCCTTATAACGTACCGTCCTCTTCTACTAACGACGATCTCGCCGACGTTGTCGGTGTACTCCGCATCTATGTAGGGGTTATCACCGAGGGCCGCGAAGGTGGTGAAATCCCTGTTCCTGACGTTCCTCTCTATGAAGCGGGCTGAGTCCACCACGGCAACACCTATAACGAAGCCGTTGAAAAAGGTTTCGCTATTGGTTATCCTGTACTCCGAATTTTCCGCGACCATTATCCCGTACTGGTAGTTGAACCTCTGAGTGAAGTAGAGGAAGGAGCTGTCAACTATCACCTTTCCGTTGCCTAGGAGGAGAAGGTTGCCGTCTATTGTGGCGCTGGCATTATCAAAGATGAGGACACCGTCGTTCAGGACGATTATCGTGCCGCTGTAGGCCCACGTACCGCTTACCCTGAGGGTCTCTGCGGGTGTGTCCCCTATGAGCAGGGTGTCCCCGCTGAGGATGGATGTTTTTCCTCTAAGGATCTTCACATAGAACTCCATCGGAAACGTGGTGAATGCGTTTATCTTTCCGTCGGTTGAGGTGAACGTTTCAGTAATTTCGTACGCTCCGTTCAGGAGCATGGAGTTGGCGTCCGACAACACCCTGTAAGGCAGAAACGCTAAAACTATTAACATGACACATCTATCTTAAGGGAGAAACTACCAGGCAGGATGGGTCCCTATTGAAACCAATACCTCGTAGGTCAGGGTACCCCATACCTTTGCTATATCGTCCGCCCGGTTGTTCTCGCCCAACAGCTCCACCTCCTGACCCACCCGGAAGGTGTCCTCTCTGGAGTAGAGCATTATGGCGTCCATGGTTATACGGCCGGCCACCGGGTACCATCTACCTTCTGAGAACACTCTGTACCCCTCAACCCTCCTGACACCGTGGGCGTACCCGACGGGGACCACGGCGAGAAAACCGTCCTCCGGGGCGATAAAGTACCTGTCGTACGATACGCTCTCCCCCTTCCTTATCCTCTTCACCTGTACTATCTTTGAAAAGACGCTCTTTACGGGCTTCACGTCCTCCCTGCCGTAACCGTAGAGGAGTATACCGATACGGGCACCGTCAAACACAGTTCCGTACCTCATGAGTCCTTCGGAGTTGTTTATGTGTCTGAAAAGACCTTTATCCCGTGTGAGTTCGTCAAAGGTCTCTATCTGACGACGGGAGAACTCAGGGTCACGGGCTATGGGGAAGTGGGAGAACGCCCCTTCAACCTTCAGTTTCCTTCTTGCCCTCTCGTAAACTTCGGGGAAGTCCCATGGCTTCACTCCGGCCCGGTTCATACCCGTATCAACGTTTATGTGGACGCGGGCGCCCTCCGGTAGTACGTCCACGGCGTAGGGGTCGTACAGGCTGAAGATTAGGTTGGGAAAGGACGCGAGGTAGTTTATCTGAGCGCTATCCGTGTAGTCCGGGTACAGCATCAGGAAATCCACGTCCCTTACGTCCTTCACCCTCTGGAAGTCGTCTACGGTGGATATGACGAATAGTCTGGCCCCTTCCTCCCTCAGAACGAGTGTGGCCTCGCGGGTTCCGTGGCCGTAGGCGTTGGCCTTGACTACGGGGATGATCTCGTAATCTCCCACTTCCGACTTCAACAACCTGTAGTTGTACCGGAGGTTATCCCAGTTTATCTCAACCCTGAACACGCCGGAAATCTTAAGGCGGACGCCCTCACACCCGTCTTCTCATACCGAGGCCTATTTCAAGTTTGGATCTCGTCTCCGGTCGGAACCCCACCCCTTTAAGAGCCTCTGCTATCCTCCTTACCTCATCCTCCGGTCCCTCCACCTCTATAAACGCCATCTGGGTGGAGTCGTCGTACCATACCACGTCGTACGTAAGTTCAACCTTGCCGGACCGGAACCTCTCCCGTACCGTCAGCGTCTGGAGTACGGGCGTCCTGCCCCTGGTCTCCCTCAACATTTCTTCACGGGATACCTGTCGCTCGTTCTCCACCCTGTAGACCACACCGCTGAAAACCCGTTTGTCCCTCTTGTACGTCCTTACGATCTTTCCACCCTCGTACTCCCTGAACCTCAGCGCCCCACCGTCGCCGGGGTCGTAGTAGGTGTCGGAGTACCTTACCTTTCCTTCCGGCACGAAATCGTACCCCATACCCCTGAGTACCTCAAGGGCCCGGATAAGGTCCTCACGGCCGTTTACGGTGAACTTTACCTCAATCTCCATCGGGCTGGACCTCTCTCAGGCGGTGTTTCCCCTTCTCGTCCACGTACATCTCGCCGGCGAAGGGGTCCCTGTCGTGGGGCGTGAACAAGATCGCCCTCTCTCTGAGGAAAAACTCGTACCAGTACTTTCGGGCGAACAGCATGTCCTCCGGAAAGAGGTCGTAGGCCATGACGTAGGGCAGGGGAGCGTGGTGCCGGGTGGGCAGAAGATCGCCGGTAAAGACGAACAGCCTGTCCTCGTCCCTTATTACCACTATCTGGTGGCCCCGCGTGTGTCCCCCCGTGCGGTGAACGTATATCCCCGGCCACACCTCCTCGCTTCCGGATACTAACCTTACGTGATCCTCAAGGGCCCGGATCCTCCTCTCCGGATAACTGGCCCGGCTCCTCTCGTGGGGGTAGAGGGCATCCGCCCATTCCATAGCCTGAACCACAACCGGAGCCTTATACCTAAACTCCCCCTCCGGGGTCGCCAGTTCCCCGGCGTGGTCAAAGTGCAGATGGGTCTGTATCACCAGGGAGACTTCCTCCCTGCCGATGGGGGCGTCGGCGAAGGGGTCCTCCTCCGTTACGTCGTAGATCTTTTTGAACTTTTCGTCCCACCCCGTTCCGAGTCCGGCCTCTATCAGGACCCATCCCTTTTCGGTCTCAACAAGGAGAGGGTGGGTGGCCATGGGTATGCGGTTGAGGTCGTCCGGAGGTATGAGCCGGCTCCACAGAACCTTCGGCACCACTCCGAACATGGCACCTCCATCAAGGGCGAACCTCCCGGAGTTCAGCTGGTAGATGGTAAACCTCTTTCCTTTGAATATCCGCATGCCCTCTATTCTATCTCCGTACGACGTCGTGAATATTCTGCAGGTCGTCCCATCCGGAAATTCACGTTTAAGCGTTTCAGCACAAAGAGGAACGATCGCAATACTGCGTTTTTTCTCCTTTCGTACCGCAAACGCAGGAATCAGTTGCAAATCTCACCCAAACAGGACGCATCTTTTCCGTAAAATACGGTCTCTAACATATTAAAAAGGAGGTTGAGCTATGTTGTGGATCCTCGCGATGGTGGATAAGCCCGTAGAGGCTAAGACCACCACAGTGCAGCGTAATCCTATAACGCAGGTTGATATCCGGGCCGAAGCCCTCAAAGAGGAGGGGAAAGGTCCGGAGGCCGCGGAGCTCTTACGCTCTTACTACGGCGGCACGGTTATAGACGCCCGTATCATGGAGGAGATAGTTAGAGCCAAGGACGCCGTTTACGAGATAAGGCGTAAACCCTTTTCACCACCCACCTCTCATAAGCCACTGTGGGAATCCACGGACGGTTCTATCGCCCTTTCAGGTCTGGACGAGAAGTACTTTGACGTGGTAAAGGATCCGAGGAGCGATACCCTCTTCGCTGCGGTCACACTCCGGGACAGCATAGTCCTGTACAAGGGGACCGTGGACTACGGGGGACGCACCATAACGTGGAGTCGCTGGACGTCTTACTCTTACAGCGGAGATCTGCGTAATCCCGATCTCGCCGTGGATGGCAATTACGTATACGTGGCCTTCTCTAAGGCGTACTCCGCCACGGATCACGACCCCCGCCTTCTTAAAGTGAAGCGTTCCGACGCCTCTAAGTACCTTTACGCCTTTTCCTATTCTACCAACTTTGAAGATTTTCCCACCGTTACTACGGATTACGAGGAGTACACGGCCGTGTACGTTTATTATGCCTACTGGGACGCGGATAAGGATTCCGTTATGTTCATCCGTATAGATAACCCCGACACCACCACGTACACTTCCTACGGCGGTATAGCCTACGCTGCAGGTGATACCTCCACACTTAACCGAATGAGCATAGATTACTTCTATTCCGGTAGTTCCAAGCTCTTCCTCGCCTACATGACCAACGGAGACACCGTCCTTCTGGCTGACGGTTCCCCATTTGGTGGTTCGTGGACCGAGAGGGCAGCTAACTTCGGCGTGGGATACTTCCCCAACATAAAGGGTAGGAGGGGAGGCCCCTACGTCGGGGTGGTGTATTCCTATCCATGGAGTTCAACGGATTATGACTGCCGGATACAGTACAGTACGGATGCCGGATCTACCTTCAGTCAGTACAGCTGCAGTGCTACCACCTCCGATGAGCTCTGGCCTACTGTAGCCTTTGCGGCCGATACCGTCTGGGTGGCCATGCTCCGTGGAGATAAGGAGACACCCGTAGACTCCATAACGGACACCATGCGCGTCGTAGTGGCTGCCCTTCCCCTCTCCGGTGGGGGCTGGATATACAGGGACAGCATCAACGACCCCAACTACCAGTACGGCGTCCTGACCACGTGGCACCCGGTAATTACAGGTGCGGAGGACACGGTACTTACGAAACAGTTCCTGCACGTGGCATGGTCCAGGAGGTTCGCCAACACGGGAGACTTTGACGTACGCATGGACTACCACTTCTTTGATGTGGCCACCAATACGGAGGAGTTGCCATCCGTTTCAGGAAACGACGTTGTGGTTATGAAGGGCGGAGTGAAGGTCAGGGGTAGCTACCGCATATACGACCTCTCCGGCAGGCTCGTCGGGAAGGGCAACTCCGAAAACACCGTCTTCGTGCCGTTGAGCAGAGGCTCCTACTTCGTGAAGACGGAGAAGGGGATACGCAGCATCATAGTCCGATAGAGATCGCATGAAAGGTGATATGGGGGGCTTACGCCCCCCGTTTTGTTTTTAGCCTTCCAAAGGCCGTTTATGATAAAGATATTATACTATCACACTGTGTAATAAGTATATTTGTGTGGAATTTCCAACATTTACATACAATAAAAACCTGTTTGCAGATTTTTGATGATTTATTTTATACTTATGACCATAAAATATATTCAACATGGAGGCTGAAAGATGCTATGGATTCTTATGATGGTGGATAAGCCCGTAGAGGCTAAGACCACCGTGGTACAGCGTAACCCTATAACGCAGATTGATATCCGGGCCGAAGCCCTCAAAGAGGAGGGAAAAGGTCCGGAAGCCGCGGAGCTCTTACGCTCTTACTACGGCGGCACGATTATAGACGCCCGTCTTATGGAGGAAATAGTCAGGGCTAAGGACGCTGTTTACAAGATAAGGCGGGAGCCCTTCTCACCGCCTGCGCCCTACAGGCCGTTATGGAAATCTGAAGACAGTATTCTTGCTATGACGATAGATGACGACAAGTACTTTGACGTGGTGAAGGACCCGAGAAGCGACACCCTCTACGCTGCGGTCACGTACGGGGATAGCGTGGTCCTGTACAGGGGAACCATAGACTACGTTGGCCGTACCATAACGTGGAGCCGCTGGACCTCCCACGCTTTCACCAGAGCCATACATAACCCCGATATAGCCGTGGATGGGAAGTACGTGTATGTAGCCTTCGCAATACTATTTTCTGCGACGGATCACGACCCTGCTTTACTTCAGTTTAAGCGCTCAGACGGTTCCATATATGGATACGGATATTGGTTCCCGTCTCCCGACTTTGAGGATTTTCCCACGGTAACGACGGACTACGAATCGTACAGTGCTGCCGATTACGTATATTACGCTTACTGGGACGCCGATAAGGACTCTGTTATGTTCGTCCGGATAGACGACCCCGACAGCACCGACTACACCTCCTACGGTGGCATAGCATACGCCGTCGGAGACCATACCACCGTCAATCGCATGAGCATGGACTACTTCAACGATGGGGACTCCTCACACCTCCTCCTCGCCTACATGACGAACGGAGACACCGTCCTTCTCGCCGACGGTTCCCCCTTCGGTAGCTCCTGGACGGCGAGGGCAGCTAACTTTGGCGTGGGATACTTCCCTTACATAAAAGCCCTGAGCGGAACCCCTTACGTTGGTGTTGTATATAGCCGCCCATGGAGTGAGACGGACTACGATTGCTATATCCAGTACAGTACGGATGGCGGGGCATCATTCACCCGGTATGGATGTGGCACCACCACGCTGGACGAGCTCTGGCCGACGATGACCTTCGCTGCGGACACCGTATGGGTGTCCTACCTCCGTGGCGATAAAGATACGCCGGTTGATTCCATAACGGATACGATGAGTGTCATGGTCGCCGCTCTACCACTCTCCGGCGGATACGCACTTCGCAGCGACAGCATCAACGACCCCAGCTATAGGTACGGCGTTCTGACGACATGGCACCCTGTGATTACCGGCCCGGAGGATACGGCCGCATCCAAGCAGTTCCTCCACGTGGCCTGGTCAAGAAGATACCTGAATATCAGAGACTTTGACGTATACATGGACTACCACTTCTTTGATGTGGCCACCAATACGGAGGAGGCTCCCTCTTCGGCTACGTCCCGTCCGGTCGTACTCAGGAACGGCGTGGAGGTATCCGGATACTACAGGATATACGACATCTCCGGCAGGCTCGTGGGCAGCGGCTATGCTGAGGGAAGCAAGTTCATCCCGCTAAGGAAAGGTTCTTACTTCGTGAAGACCCGGAACGGTCTGAGGAGCATCATCATCCGCTAACGCTCGCGAAAAGGGGAAAGGGGGGGCTTTCGCCCCCCGTTTTTTATCTCCCCGTCAGGTACTTCACCAGGATGTACCCGGCGAATATGCCGACTATCCCCATTATCCCGGCGAGGGTAGGGGGTGCGGGGATGGGAAGACGGGCGAGGGAGAAGACCACCCCCGTCAGGAAACCCGTTATGAAGGCGAGGATTATCTCCCTCAACTCAACCCCTCGCTCAAAGCCCTGTCTATCGCGGACCAGAAGGGATCTACGCGGGGATGCTCAAGGGGTTTCTGGACGCCGTCCTCTACGACCCACATCCCCTTATCTCTGGGCAGGAACTCACCGACGACGGCAGCATCTATGCCCTTTTCCTTGAGCCGCCTGACCACCTCGTCAGCCTTATCGGGTACGACGGCCATGACGAGGGTGCCTTCGCTTATGGAGGAGAAGGGTTCCATACCGAAGAGGGAGGTTATCTCAAGGACACCGGGCTGGATGGGTGTCTTATCCTTGTAGTATACGACACCTACACCGGAGGCTTCGGCCATCTCGTACACCCCTCCGAGGATGCCGCACTCCGTGGCGTCGTGCATGGCCCGTACGCCCTCCTCCCTGTAGCCCACGGATACGGCCGTGAGGGCGTCGTCCACCGTACTCATCTTCCAAAAGAGTTTTTCCCCGGTCTCGGCGATCTCCGGTCCGAGTTTCTCGGATATGTAGTTGGGGAAGAGGCTGGCGAATATACCGGTGGCCTCAACGGCCGGCCCTTTCGTTATTATGAGGGCGTCCCCGGGCCTCGCCATCTTGGGCGTCAGGAACTTGTCCTCGTCGGCGAGGGATATAAAGGTGGCCCCTCCCACCATCGGGTAATTCACTCCGGGGTAGCGGGCGGTGTGTCCCGTTACGACCGTGGCCCCGTACTTCTTACTCTCCCTGTCCCACACCTGCCAGACGGTGGCGAACTCCTCCTCGCTTATCTCCATCGGGAGGTTGAAGTCGGCGGTGATGTAAGTGGGTGGGAAGCCGGAAGTGGTGACGTCGGAGGCGAGGATGTGCCAGGCGAACCAGGCCGCCTTCTCCCAACCGTAGGCGGGGAGTATGTAGATGGGGTCGGTGGTGAAGACGAGGACCTTGCCGTTGCCGATACGGATCACGCCCGTATCTACGCCGTGCTGGGGAGGTACGATGACCTCCTCCCTCTTTGCGCCAAGATAAGGGAAGATGTACTCGTCAAAGAACTCCGGCGAGATCTTCCCTATGGCTGGAAATTCAACCTTCCTTTTCATGGCGGAGAGTATTCTAACAGGGAAGTGCAGGGTTTTCCAGAGGTCGTACGGACGCTAATAAGATATGGCACTACCGTTTACATCGCTTTCGGGGTCTGGTTTCCAACAGGTCTCTCTTTATGTTATCCGATTTTGCCAGATCGTACGGAGTATATCCCCACCTGTTCTTTATACATCTATCCGCCCCTTTTCTTATAAGTACCTCCACGACTCTGTAGTTCCCCGACAGGGCGGCCTCGTGGAGAGGGGTGTTGCCGTCGTCGTTCCGGGCGTTGGGGTCCAGTCCAAAGGTGTCTATCAGGTACGCCACGACCTTCTCCCCCTCCGGATACGGGGGCCATTCCGCCTCATCCCAGGCCTCGCTCCTCGCCGCATAATGCAGGAGCGTATTGCCCTTCCAGTCCCTCCGGTGGGGGTCAAGACCCACCTCCCTTATCAGGTACCTCACGGTATTAAGACTTCCGGCGTAGGCTGCCCAGTGGAGGGCTGTCGTACCGCTGTCAAGGTAAGGGCTGATTTTCAGTACGCTTATCATGTACTTTAACCGATAGCTGGCTGCCTCCTCGTACGACCTCTGGGCGGCTATCTTGACCGCCAGTCTCCGTATGCTGTCCGGGACGTTTTCCATCAGGAACCTTATGTGATCCGTATCTCCCATAAGGACAGCGTAAAAGGTGAGCCTATCCAGCGGATAGCCGTAATTCTTCAGGATGCGGAGGATCTCCGTACCCTTCACGTTCAGGATTTTGTATATCCACGAATCCGTTTCGGGCAACATGGCGCCTACCCTGAGGAGGTGATCTACGGCCCTGACCTTGTTCAGGTACATGGCCAGTTCCAGAGGTTTGAACACCTTTCTACCGATGTAGTTTACCTTCGCTCCGTTGGCGACGAGGAGGCTGATCATGGCTGTGTCTTCCCTGTATACGGCTATGTGGAGGGGTGTGGCTTTCAGGAGCCTGCCCATTTCGTACTTTCCGAAGCGTTCTTTGAACTTGAACGTTATGATGGAATTGGGATCAAGACCGAGCCGTAGAAGATCCTTAACGAGTTTGCGATCCCCCGTCAGGACGGCGTAGTGGAGCAGCTCCGGAACTGCGGCCTCTCTGCCGTTAATCTTTAGGTACTCCCTTATCAGCAACTTAAGGAGATCCTCCCTACCTTCGGTTATACCCGAATCCACCATGACCGTGACGGTGTACCTTACGGGTTCCATGGTGACCCTCTCACCCTTCCGGGAGAGGAGTTTTACGAGTTCTACCTTTCTGGATTCGTCCACCGGACCTTTCACAACGGCAAGGATAACGGAACACGTGTCGGGCAACCTTTTGCTTCCCGGGAGGTCGTCAAAGGGGACGTTTTTGCATTCGGAATAGGAGAGCAGGAGTGTAAAGATCACCGTCGTATTTTAAAGGAGGAACGTACCTAATGCAACTATATAATACGCTACGTGCATGACGTGCTAACCGTGAAGATTCGTACACTTACGCCTCTATGGACCGGAGGGTTAGACGGTACGATGGACAGGATCCACGAGGCGGGGATAATCGGGAGTTTGAGGTGGTGGTACGAGGCTATAGTGAGGGGGTTGGGAGGGAGCGCGTGCGATCCGAGCGAACATACGTGTTCCTTTGATTTGAAGAAATATCGTGAAAGCGAAGCCACAGATGAGCGCCAGAGACTCCGTGATGCTGGGCTGTGTGATGTATGTCAGGTGTTCGGAGCGACGGGGTGGAGGAGGAGATTTGGGGTCTCCATTATAGAAGATAGAACCCGACCGGCGTG
>JALWYV010000044.1 GCA_027003075.1 Caldifarciminota bacterium
ATCTGTCCTTTACGTAGCTCGTAGAGGAAACGATCTCAACTACCAAATCGGGAGGGCCATAGATACGCTCCTTTACGATATTCTTGCGTCCTCCGGATACAAAGAGGATGTCCGGCTGGACAACGGTTGTTTTGGAGAGTACCACATCCACAGGGGCGTACAGAGCAAGGCCAAGATTCCCTTCGCTGACGAACTTTTCTATAAGGAGAAAAAGCCGCTTTGAAATTATCTGATGCTCCGTCGTAGGTGCTGGCATCTCTTCCAACCTCCCGTTTATGAGCTCGTACCTCTTGTCGTCCTCAAGGCGGAGGTAGTCCTCGTAGGTTAAAACCTCTTCCCCCGGCCTATCAAGTACGGCTTTCCTCATTTCAACACCTCCTCAACTTTTACTTTAAAGCCCTTAAGGACGCAAGACTTAACCTCCCCGCTGCCAGAGGCGACGGTGTGCAAGGCGTACTTGCCATCCTTCAAACACCAGACTTCTATAGCCCTGTATTCCGGATAAACTATCCAGTATTCCTTAACGCCGTACCTCTCGTAGAGGGAGAACTTCTCGTACCTATCGCGGCGATAACTACCCGGTGAAACTATCTCTATCGTCAAGTCAGGAGGACCAAAGAGACGGCCGTTCTTGATGTTCTTCAGGTTATCCTTGGATATGAAGAGGATGTCGGGCTGGACGACTACGGTCTCGGAGAGGATCACGTCAAAGGGCGCATAAACAACCACCCCCATATTCCTGTCGTTGACGAAACGATCAAGTGCTATCACTATCGCTTTAGAAATCAGCTGATGCTCAAACCCCGGTGCGGGCATCTCCTCCAACCTCCCGTTTATAACCTCGTAGCGTTTGTCGCCTGTAAGACGAAGGTAGTCCTCGTAGGTCCATACCTTATCCTTCGGCCTATCAACTACTGCTTCCTTCATCTCCAACCTCCTTTAGCAGGTCTTTAAGCCTGAACTTCACGTCCTCTAAAAGTTTAACCTCATCCTTTTCAGAGAAAACCTTAACTCCTCCTTCATCAACCACCATTACCTTCCTATCCTCCGGGAATACCCATACCTGCCTCTTAACCCCCCACCTCCTGTAGTCTTCTATCTTCTCAAGGATGTAGGGCAGGCTGTCGGAAGGTGATACTATCTCTACTATCAGGTCGGGAGGCACTTCTATCGCCCCTCCTTTCAGCTTCCACCTATCTCCGGATATCGCCACCACGTCCGCCCCCCGTAAGGTCAGGGGAGAACGGGAGAGTAGTAGCGCAACCTCACCACTAAGGACGATATAAGGTCCTTTAGATTTGATCAGTAATCCGGTTATAAGGGCTTCCATAAAACCGTGTATATCCCCCGCAGGCATCTTTCTAACCTCCTTGCCTTTCACGACCTCTGAAACTTCCGCCGGGATCCGCCCGCTTAAGTAGTCCTCGTACGTCCAGACTTTTCCCTTCGGTCTTTCAAGTACAACCTCCTTCATTTCAAAACCTCCTCAACCCTCATTTTAAAACCTTTAAGAACGCAGGACTCAACCTCACCGCTACCAGCGGCGACGGTGTGGAGGACGTACTTACCGTCTTTTAAGCACCAGACCTCTATGGCTCTGTATTCCGGATATACCAGCCAGTACTCTTTGACACCGTGTTTCTCGTAGAGTGCAAATTTCTCATACCTGTCCCTCTTATAACTGCTCGGCGAGACTATCTCAACGACCAGATCGGGAGGGCCAAACAGCCTACCGTTTTTTATGTTCTTCAGGTTCTCGTTGGATATGAAGAGGATGTCAGGCTGAACGACGACCGTATCGGATAGCACGACGTCAAAGGGTGCAGGAAGAACCTTGCCCATACCTTTATCCCTTACGAAGAGATAGAGCAGCACATTCAGAGTGTTCAGAACCTCCTGATGCTCAAAGCCCGGTGCCGGCATTTCGTGCAACCTCCCGTTTATGAGCTCGTACCTCTTGTCGTCCTCAAGGCGGAGGTAGTCCTCGTACGTCAGGACCTTATTTTCGGGTCTCTCAAGCACCGCCCCCTTCATTTCAAAACCTCCTTCATCAAGGGTATTTTAAAGCCGATTTACTGTGAAACCCGGAGAGTCTTAATCCTCAAATACGACCCCTCTCCTCCTCCGCTTCTTCCTCTTCTTCGCCGCAGCCGGTACGGGTACCTCCTCCCCGGAAGGTTTCTTCTCCGGCATGGGTACGAACATGGGAGGAGGCTCCGGCTGGGCGGTCTGGAGATACTGAATTCTGAAGAGCCTCTCAAGGGTCAGGTCCCTTATCCTGTCCAGAGTCTTGTTGAAGACGGCGAAGGCCTCCTTCTTGTACTCAACAAGGGGGTCCTTCTGGCCGTAGGCCCGGAGTCTCGTCTCCTCCTTCAGGTGGTCAAGGTGGTAGAGGTGGTCCTTCCATATCTCGTCAAGGGTGGTTAAGAGGACCCACCTCTCGGCCTCCCGCATGGCCTCGCTCCCCAGCTCCTCCTCCTTCTTCCGGTAGAGATCCATCACCTTCTGGAGTATCCTCTCCCGCAGCTCCTTCCTGTCGGTTATCTCGTCTATGAAGGTGAAGTCCCCGAGGAACAGGAGGGTGAGCCTCTCCTTTATGGCCTTCTTGTCCCAGAAGTCGGGGTTGGGTGAGTTGGCGTACTCCTCTATGAGCTGATCCACCAGCTCCTCCATAAACTGCTTTATGACGTCCTGAACGTCCTCCCCGGCCACTATACGGTCCCGCAGGGTGTATATTACGGTGCGCTGACGGTTCAACACCTCGTCGTACTCAAGGAGCCTCTTCCTCATCTGGAAGTGCATGTACTCCACCCGCTTCTGGGCGTTCTCTATGGCCTTGGTGACCATCTTGGACTCCTGGGGCCACTTCTCCTTGTAGCCGAACTTCTCGGACATCTCAACGGCCTTGTCCGCCCCGAAGAGCCTCATCAGGTCGTCCTCAAGGGAGAGGAAGAACTTGGACATACCGGGGTCCCCCTGACGGCCGGACCTACCCCGCAGCTGGTTGTCTATCCGCCGGGCCTCGTGCCTCTGGGCGCCCATCACGTACAGGCCGTAGTACTCCCAGGTTGAGGGGTCGTTCTCGTCGTAGGGCGGTATCTCCCCCCTCTTCACGATCTCCTTCCAGGTGGGGGGCGGATCCTCCTTCACCTCCTCAATTATCTTCTTTACGGTCTCCTTGTCGTAAGGCTCAAGTACCCCCTTCTCCAGTTTGATGTCCGTACCCCGTCCGGCCATGTTGGTGGCGATGGTGACGGCCCCCCTCCTGCCGGCGAGGGCGACTATCTTGGCCTCCCTCTCGTGGTGCTTGGCGTTCAGGACCTGATGGGGGATCCTCCGCAGCCGCAGATACCGGGAGAGCAGCTCGGACTCCTCTATGGACGTTGTACCCACCAGTATGGGCCTCCCGAGGCGGTGCCACAGCTCAATCTCCTTAACCATCGCGAGGTACTTGTCCCTCTTCGTGCGGTATATGATGTCGGGCTTATCCACGCGGCGCACAGGCCGATTGGTGGGGATGGTGATGACGTCCAACTTGTATATCTCCCAGAACTCCTGGGCCTCCGTGGCGGCCGTCCCGGTCATCCCGGCGAGGACCTCGTACATCTTGAAGTAGTTCTGCAGGGTGATGGTGGCGAAGGTCTGGGTCTCCTGCTGGATGGGTACCCCCTCCTTGGCCTCCACCGCCTCGTGCAGGCCGTCGCTCCAGCGTCTTCCGGGCATGAGACGGCCGGTCTTCTCGTCCACGATTATGACCTTCCCCTGCATCACGACGTAGTCCACTTCCTTCTCAAAGAGGGTGTATGCTTTTATGAGCTGCTGGAGGGCGTGGAGCTTGTCCGTCTTGTCCTGAAACTCCCTGTAGAGGGCCTCCTTCAGCTCGTACTTCTCCTTGGGGGAGAGTTTGGGGTTTATCTCAATCTCGTGTATCTCGGTGGATATGTCCGGGAGCTTGAAGAGGTCGGGGTACTTCCATATCTTCTGGAGCTCGTGCCACTTCTTCTTCGTGTAATGCTCGTTTACGAAGTCCCTCCCCTTCTCCGTGAAATCCACCGTGTGGAACTTCTCGTCCACGACGAAGTAAAGCTCGGCGTCCCACTCCCTGATCTTCTTGTCCCGCAATCCCTCGCTCTCCATCTTATCCACGAGGGACATCATCCCCGGCCTCTGGAGGAGGTTGAAGAGGCGACGGTTCTTGGGGTCTCCACGCTTCACCTGTAGGAGGCGGCGGGCGGCCTCCTTCTTCCTGCCCTGCGATAGGAGCCTCTCGGCGTCGTCAAGGAACCGGGCGACCAGTTTCTTCTGCTCCTTGTACATCGCCTCAACGACGGGCTTCATCTCCCGGTACCTCTCCACGTTGGAGTGCTGGGCGGGTCCGGAGATTATGAGGGGGGTACGGGCTTCGTCTATGAGGATGGAGTCTATCTCGTCTATTATGGCGTAGTAGTGGCCCCGCTGTACCTTCTCCTCCTTGGAGAAGACCATGTGGTCCCGCAGGTAGTCAAACCCGAACTCGGAGGCCGTCCCGTACGTGATGTCGGCCTGGTAGGCCCTCTTGCGCAGCTCGTGGGGCATCTGGGAGTATATGACGTCCACAGTGAGGCCGAGGGTGTCGTAGAGGGGGTACATCCACTCCCTGTCCCTCTGGGCGAGGTAGTCGTTCACCGTGGCGAGATGGGCGCCCTTGTTCTTTATGCGACCTATGAGGCCGTGGAGGTACATGGGGAGCGTGGCGACGAGGGTCTTACCCTCACCCGTGGCCATCTCGGCTATCTTCCCCTCAAAGAGGACGATGCCACCGATGAGCTGGACGTCGTAGTATATCATCTCCCAGCGGGTCTTTATCCCCCGCACCTCGTACTCGTAGCCCTTCTCGGTGAGGAGTTTGGTGGCGTACTTGGCAACGGCGAAGGCCTCCGGAAGGAGTTCCATCGGCCTGGCGCCCTCCCTGAGGGCCTTCTCAAAGTACTCTGTGCGCTTGAGGATCTCCTCCGGGGTTAGGTTCAACCTCTCGTAAATGCGGTTTATCTTCTCAACTATCTTCCACCTCTTCCTGACCTCCCTCTGGTTCCTGCTCGCCGTTAAAAAGTTACTGAACTTCTCTACTATTCCTAACACGAGTTGCAATTATACAGCCGGACGGATTGTTCCCTCTTACCATCTACGACCATTGAACTCTGGGAACGCCGACGCTTACTTTACCGGAGGCTTCGTCAGGTGTGGGGCTGACCTTCCGAATCCCTATATCCCCTCTACATCACCGAGTTCCTTATCAACCGCGTCCCCATCCACGTCAACGGTGACACTCCCGGAGGAAAGAACACCGGTGGAGTCCACCGTGGCCGATCCTTTAGTGTTCACGCGAGCGTTAAAGTTACCGCCATTGAAAGTTCCATCTGCTCCGTTCCTCTGCACCTGTGAAACACTACCCTTCCATACGACCGTCATACTCCCGGAGCGTGGAGTTAAAAGGGTTCCCGAAACGTCAGGGTTGAAAGAAGTACGTGCGGTATCCAGAGAAAGCGTGAGGTTCAGAGTTCCGCTTCCCACGTGTTTCTGATAAGAGACGTCCACACCAACCAGCATCTCGTCCGATGTGAAGTACCATCCGCTACCGCTTCCCTTCGGAGTCAACGTGATATTCACGTTCTTACTTCCGTACTCAAGTGAAAGGTTCGCTTCGTCTCCAAGAGTTATCTGGCCGTTGCCCGGGGAGGAGTCGTCGTTATCTATCAGGCTGAAGTCACCGCTCAGATTGTACGTGATGCTGAGCGATCCATCCACCACAGTACCGCTACAGGCTGTCACGTTCACTGACGAAGCCGGGAAGCCATCCCCGTCCATATCCACAAACGAAGAGGTATCCACCCCACAGGAAGGCAAAACCCTGAGATCTCTGAGGAGGTAGGCCGCGGCGAAGTAGTGGTTGTTTATACCTCCGCCGAACATACTCTTCGTTATGATCACCACCGTCTTGTAAGGTTCCTCGGGAAGGGACTTCTTACACGATGCGAAAGCTATGACACCGGCGAGGGTGATAGCCACACCATAAATGCGAAAGTTCTTTTTCATGAGTCAGGTATTATATCGCAGGTAGTACAATAATTTTATGATGTTGATGATATAATTCTTAAAACCCCAAAAACATATGACTGTTACTTTATTACTGTTGTACGTTGATGCAGATTTGGGATTCTGCAGTGTAATAAATTAATGTCTGATGTTAAAACTAACTCACGTCCGTAGCGTTTACTGTAGGTGCATAACATAAAAGGGTAATTCATCTGTAGAATTATCTCATGGCTGAATTAGACAAAGGAACAAGTAATATAAAACGAAGAATTATGGACTTATTTAAAAATTTTGATGATATTCAGAAGGGCGGAGCATCCGTAGTCATACGTCTGAGAAGACAACCCTTTGACGATCCCCTTCTTACGGTTTACTTCGTGAAAGGCAGGCCCATAATGGCCAACTCTTTCGTAGTTCATGAGCCGTGGTACGACGGACTTCTTGATGAAAAGGAGGTAGAAATGGCGAAAGGTGACCTCCTGGCTTACGCACATCAGAAATACGGAGATGAACTGTTTGAGCATCTGGAAACCTACAGTCGTACGGTGATTGAAAGGGTAGTAGAGGAAATTAACCGCAACGGATGGGACTTTTCTCTCCGGCAGGACAATCTCAGAGAAGAGGCCATAAAGGAACTGTTCGGTGGTGGAAAGGACCTGAAGTTAAAGGTGAAGGAGGTTGACGACACCCTCTCCATTCTACCGGAGTTAAACTCCATGGGTATAAATCTGGTCCTGTTTACGGATACCATGGAGCAAGCCGGTAAGGGTCTGAGCGCCCTCAGAGATATACACTACCACATGCTCGCCTCCGGCATAGGGGGACATTACATCCTGTTCTTCCCGTACAGTATGGTCGTCTATGGAACCTTCAAGGGGCATGAATTTATCGGGGATGCGGAGTACGGACCGAATCTATCCCGGCTGTTTCCCCTGCTCAAAAAAGAGGTCAGCACGGCTCCTGAACTTCTAAAGAAGTATACATGGGAAACGACCGGTAAAGTGGGAGTGGGAAGACCTTTCGGTCTATACGTCCGTTATAAGGAGAAGGGGGTTCTTACGGTTTTCAGGAGTAGCAACGGAAGTATTTACCCCTGCAGGATACAGGTATCTCCGCCTGAAAGGACAATAAAGGAAGTCAACCGCCTTCGGGATAATCTGTCCAACATGATAGAGGAAGTCATGAAAAAAATAAAAGATCAGCCCCGCAGTCTGCTACGTATGGAAATACACCGGTACGTCAGATCCTACCCCCATCCGGACGACCTCTACACACACCTTAAAGTTAACTTCAATCTGTAGAATATGATGAAGCACAGCCTTGACTTTGTAAAGTTCAATGCGGAAACTGGTAGGGCACTTATTCACGGGTATCCGTACGCCTACAGATCCGCCTTTCTGAACCAGTACTTTGAGAACGCTGTACGTTCTGCACATCCGGATGGTACGGGTGTACTGTATAAGGCTTCCCTGTTTGCGAACTACCGTGTACTGAGAAGGGCAAAGGAGTCCCTGAATCTGGAGGATGAGAGTGAGTTTCTGAAATTTCTGGAGATGCTGTTTATGAGTCTCGGATACGGGAAACCTCTCACAAGCAAAGAGGATATAAAGCTTATCGCCTCGCCGATAGCTCAGACGTACCTGTACGTTCACCACACGACTTCGGACGTACCCATGTGCAACTTCCAGCGTGGTTTCTTTGCAGCATCCCTTGACGTTATCCTCAACCAGTCTCCGGGGACAGTGTACGTTGAGGAGACCGAGTGCGTGGCCATGCAGGATCCAGTGTGCCGTATGGTTCCCCACGTTAAACCTTACGACGTTGACTTCCCCGATGTGGACTACTCCAGAATAGACTTCTATACGGAAGAGGATCCCCACTTTATGGAAAAGGTGAACCTGTTGAGAAAGGCTATACCCAAAGCCGATGACACCGGTAACATATACGTTCAGTCGGCCTACGGCGGCCTGAAAAGGGCAGCCTTCCTCTATTTCCCCACCGAGTACTTCTCTTACGCCACATGGAAGGCTCTGACGGAGGGGGATTTCAGCACCGCCGACCTCACCCTCCGCTTTGCGGGATACTCCGGATTTTTGATGACCTTTGTTTCACTTTATTACACGCCCATAGGGAAGGTTGCCTACGGGAACCCCGAAACCCCTGAGGACCTCTTCAGGGCGATTATGGGGAGCATGAAGTACTGGGGTATGGGATTCTGGAAAGTTGAGGAAGTCGGAGAGGGAAGGGCGGTCGCGAAAGTTCATAACTTCTACGAGAACGACTTCCAGAGGCTCGTTGGTGTTGGGGAACCCTATTCCCCCTACGTGGTGGGCGGCATCATGGGGTTGCTCTACGCCATATATAGGGTGAGGTTTTACCTGAAGGAAGAACCCCTCTTCATTTCGGAGGCCATTCAGTCCTACGATGAGGCTCTGGAAACCTTTAAAGTCAGTTCCTCCTTTGACCACAGCGAGAACGCTCAGATAGTGGAGTTTGAGTGGTGACTACAGGGATATTAGACTCTCCTCGCCCGTCTCCATGTCTTTAAGCCGGTACATACCTTTACCGTACTCCTCCTCACCGACTATTACCACCCATCTGGCTCCCACCTTGTTGGCGTACCTCATCTGCGCCCTGAGGCTCCTCTTCTCGTAGAGCATGTCCGCCCGCTTCCCCTCCTCCCGCAGTTTGTTCAGAACGAAGAAGGCGTACTCCTTCAGATCCTCCGACGTCCTCACGACGAAGTAGAGGGGCCTCCGCTCTATCCCGCCACCGTACACCAGAACTATCCTGTCCACGCCGGCTGCCCATCCGAAGGCGGGGGTGGGCTTACCTCCGAGGTCGGCGACGAGGGTGTCGTATCTGCCCCCGGCCAGGACCGTACTCTGGGCGGCCTCAAGTTCTTTCGCCTTTATCTCAAACACCACCCCCGTATAGTAGTCAAGGCCCCTTACGAGGTTCGGATCCCTGCGGACCGGCACCCCCATCTCCTTTAACTTCTCCAGCGTCTTCCGGAAGTTCTCCCTCTCCTCGTCCGTCGTGAAGTCCAGTATGTCCGGAGGGTTGAGTCTTGGGCCGTCTATCTTACAATCCAGCACCCGCAGGGGATTGGTCTCCCTTCGCCGTTTGCAGTCGTCACAGAGGTCGTCCCTGTCCGTCAGGTACTCCCTCAACGCCCGTGAGTACCTGCGTTTGGTTTCGGCTCCTCCGAGTGTGTTTACCAGAACCTCCACGTCTATACCGAGGGTTTTAAGGGGAAGGTAGGCGGACCATATCCCCTCAACGTCGGATAGGTATCCGGAGTACCCTATGAACTCCGCCCCTATCTGGTAGAACTGCCTGTACCTACCCTTCTGAGGCCTCTCCGCCCTGAACATGGGGCCGAAGTAAGCCAGCTTCTTCGGTGGAGCCATGCCGTGTTCTATGAAGGCTCTGACCACACCTGCCGTCCCCTCTGGCCTCATCACGACCTCTCTCCCCCCACGGTCTTTAAAGGCGAACATCTGCTTCTGTACGATATCCGTCTCCTCGCCCACGGAGCGAACGAAGAGCTCAAGACGCTCAAGTATGGGCGTCTCTATCCACGTGAAGTTGAAGAGGTCAAGGACTTCCCTGAAGACCTCGTAAACCTTCCAGAACTTCTCCCACTCCTCGCCGTATATATCCCGGAACCCCCTGAGGGTGGTTATCCTGCCCATATTACCTCAGTATGAACCGCAGGCCTATGCCCATGGAGAGGCCAAAACCCACGTCTCCGTCCGTGGTGAAGTAGAATATCGGAGGGACCTCCATGAAGATGTCAAGGGGGGCCTCGCTCAGGATAAACTCAAGACCGAAGGGCATCTGCAGGCCCATGATACCGTAGTCTTCACCATACTTGCGGTTGTGCATACCAACGTAGGCCCCTATACCGAGGTAACCGTTTATGGGGGTCTGTCGGGTCAGGGCGGTGTGGAACAGAATTGAACCGGACATGGCTATGTGTGCCGGAGCGAAGAACCCTCCACCTCCCGCGTGCAACTGGAAAGCCGTGTTGTTCCCCACTCCCCAGAACTTCAGGGATATCCCGGTCGGATCACCGATCACCAGACCTATGCTTATACCCGAAGAGGGGGTCGTGGTAAGTGCAGAAATAAGAAACGCAAGCATGCCATTATTTTAAGCCGGTAATGGGGAGCAGGCATCATCGTCTCTCACCGTCCCAACAGGCCGTTAATCCTATCCCTGTTGAACCTCTGCACCATAACCGGATAACCGTTGAGGAGCATGTTGAAGAGAAAGTACCAGAACGCCGTCGCCCACCATCCACGGAACAGGGCGTAAAGCGTTAATCCGGAAACTATGGCGAAGATCATGGCGTGGGCCTGTTCGGCCCCCCGCATGGCCTTCTCAAGCCTCACGAGATCCTTCTTGCCTCCCCTAAGACGTATCTCCCGGTTGAAGACGCTGACGTGTCGGAGGATGCGCTGGAAGTACCCGACACCGAGGAGTCGGTACAGACGCCTCTCAAAGGGACGGACCCGGAAGTAGGCCTCCGGGAAATTCACGGCACCGGTTCGGTGTAGGGCGTATGCCCAGAACATCAAAAGCCAGTTTATCCAGAAGGCGAAGGATATGCGGTTTATACCCACGCCAAGGGCGAGATAGAGGACGACCACTCCCATAATTAGGGTGATTAGTATGGCGAGGATGTACGATAACGGTTTCATCGCTCCATACTTACCGAATTACACTGAATTCTACAGGAAATTTCAAATCCTATCAAGGCGTTTCCCCATCACGAAGAATCTGACGCCGTCCGGAGAAAAGCGGAAGTCGTCTAAGACCACCACCCACCCCCTCTTCCTGTACAGGGAAATGGCAGGCTCGTTATCGGCTCTCACCGTGAGCAACGCCACAGGCTCAGGACGTTCCTTCAAAAGTAAATCGTGGAGCCTTCCTCCGATTCCCCGCCTCTGATATTCGGGATGTACGGCCAGCTCAACGAATTCGTAATGCTCCGGCTCCATCCACTCCTTTCGCTGTTCCGGTGTCATGGCCGCCCAGACCTTATCGTACCAGTACTGTCCCGGATCCCCCGTATAACCGTAGGAGAAACCCACGAGCCTGTCCCCATCAACGGCGATGAAACCCCTGTACCCTCTCCTCCTGAAGTGCCTCCGCATGATCTCATCGCGCTCTCTGATAGCCCTCTCACTTAGACCGTGGACGATGGCGTATATTTCAAGAATCTCCGGCAACCGCCTTTCCATCTCCTCCCGCAAGGCTTCCCGGATCTCTACCTTACCCATACGCATCACCTCAGAGGTGTGGCCAGTTCAACACGGTTCCCAAAGGGGTCCATATACATAACCGTCCTGTAGCCGAAATCCTGATCCTTAGGAGGATGCACGGGTTTTAGGCCTGCACCGTTGAGACGTTCCGTTGTAGCATCCACGTCTTCCACAACTATGAATATTCCCGCTCCGTGCGTCTCATCCTCTGGACTTTCGGCACGGTGAAGGGCGATGGTCGCCGGGGACAGATCAAACTCCACGTACTCCGGCGATGCGTACCGTACGGGCAGGCCTAAGACGTCCCGGTAAAAACGCAGGGCCTTCTCCATATCCGCAACGTGCAGGACGCATACGGTGAACTTCACGTCCCTATTCTAAGCCCGCCACCTGAGGCCCCCTGCTCGTGCCGAGCCTCTTCGCCCCCGCCTTTATGAGCTTCAGGGCGAACTCCTTCGTCCTTATCCCCCCGGAGGCCTTTACAGGTAGTTTGGTGGCCCTCGCCATGAGGAGGACGTCGTAGATGGTGGCCCCACCTTTTATGAAGCCGGTGGAGGTCTTTACGAAGGATGCCCCCGCCTCCTCGGCCAGTCTGCACGCCATCACCTTCTCCTCGTCCGTTAGAAGCCCCGTCTCTATGATCACCTTCACGGGGACGCCTGCCGCCTCCACCACCGCCCTTATATCCTCCTTCACCTCATCGTATCTGCCGGCCTTCAGGAGGCCGACGTTTATTACCATGTCTATCTCGTCCGCTCCGTCCTCTACGGCCTTTCTGGCCTCGTAGGCCTTGACGTCGCTCCTGCTGGCCCCGAGGGGGAACCCCACGACGCTAACTACCTTCATCCTGTCCCCCACGACTCCCTTCGCCAGTCTCACGTAGTAGGGGTTAACGCACACGCCTAAGAAACCGTACTTCAGGGACTCCTCACAGAAGGCCTTTATCTCATCCGGCGTGGCTTCCGGTCTGAGTATGGTGTTCTCTACGTAGGGTCTCACGTCCACGCTCTCGTCTACGGGGGAAGCTTCTATTTCCGCAGCGAGCCTGCGTATCTCGTCAAAGTTTACCATGTCGCCCCTCCTCAGTAGATGTAGCCCCTGTAATCCTTGAGCGGGTAGAGGTCTTCCAGCTCCCTCGCGAAACCGCCTATGAACTTCATGGCTACCTGCTGATGCTCCTGCGGGAGCAGAGTCTGGAACTTCTTGTTGAACTCCTCCTTACTTACGGGTACCTCGTACCTCTTAAGGACGAGATATGCCCCCGTCTCGTAGTCGTACGGGCCCTGCCACTCGCCGGCCTTCACCTTCCTCAGGAGGGAGAAGAAGAGGTCCTTCGCCACGAGTCCCCTCACGAAAGCGTTGGAGCTGACGGAGTCTTCCGTCCCGACCCCCAGACGCACGTCGGGGTAGAGGGCGGGTATGCTGTCCACGGGAGTTCCGGCCGAGAGTTTCGCCTTTATCTCCTCCATGAGCTTCAGCCCCTTCCTGCGCCTGTAGTCAAGGGTGTACTCCCTCTTAACGTCCTCTTTAACCTCCTCGTAGGGCGGTACCCCTGCCTCCCTCTTATCAAGGAGTTTGGCCACCAGATAGAACTGCGGCCTGTAAACGATATCGGACACTTCCCCTACCTTCGCCCTCTTTATCCATGAGAGGAGCGCCCTGTCCGGCCCGACGAAGGGGATAAAGCCGTCGGCGAGGCTGAAAAGCCCCGTACTGTCAACCCGAAAGCCGTACTTCTTCGCCAGACCCACGAAGTCCTTCGTCTTCTTCGCCTCCTCAAGGAACCTTATGAGGGAGTCCCTTATCTCCTGCTTGCTCTGGTAAGACGTCTTCACGGTTATTAATATGTGGGCGAGCCTGACGCTGTCTCCGGTAGTATCCTTTTCCAGAACCTTCACTATGTCCCAGCCGAAGGGGAACAGGAAAGGCCCGAGGACCGCTCCGGTGTCGGCGTTGGAGAGGGCGGCCTTTATCTCAGGGGGGAGGTTGGGGTCGTCCACGGCGAACCACCCCAGTTCCCCGGCGTTCTCCCTCGTTCTTACGTCCTCGCTGTAGGCCTTTACGGCTCCCTCCCAGTTTACCCTGGCCTCCTCAAGGGCGTTGTCCACCAGCTCCTTCGCCTGAACGGAGTCGGCCTTTAAAGGGACCTTGTCCACCCTGACGATGTAGAGGTCGGCCCTCGGAGGCTTGCGGAACTTCTCCTTGTTCTTCTCGTAGAACTCCTTCAGTTTTTCCTCCGTTACCCCCGTTGGGGTATCCTGAATCTGGTTGTAAACGAGATTTACAAAGGAAAAACCGTACTTCGTGTTCTCCTCCTCGTACTTCTTCCACATCTCGTGGCGGGATATTGAGGGGACCTTCACGAAGAGCGCCCTCGTTATTTCAACCGGTATTACCCTCCTCAGTTCACGCTCGTAGGCGGCGAATATGGGGGCGTAACGCTTATCGTTCAGGACCTGAAGGTAGAGCTGGTAGTTGAACTGTCCGTCCTTGTTGAAGAGGGTGTCCCTCATGATCTCCGGAGGGGGAAACAGGGCCACTAACGTCAGAACAGTTTTATCGTTCAACTTTATGCCATACTTGTCCGCCAGCATCTTCCAGCGGATCATGTCCACCAGCTGGTAGAATACGGCATCCCGTATGGCCTCCTCCTCCTCCGGAGGCAGGGACTCAACGCCCCTTACGGCGAGGGTTTCGGCTATGGCCTTTTGAACTGCCGCATCGTACTCCTGTACCGTAAGCTGGTAGTCCCCTATCTCCGCAACAATACCTTCCTGCCACGGTTTGGTTCTAGTCCAGTTGAAGTTAAGTATGTTAGCCCCCAGCTCCAGACCCAACCACGCTACGAAGGCTATGGCCACGAGCCAGATGAGCCACTTAAAACTTTCACGGAACTTCCTTATCGCCATAGGCGGGGATTATACTGGGGAAGGGGTAGAAGTTAAGCAGATCATCAAGTGAACGCCGGTGAAATTTGGGGTGACCATGTTTGTCTATGCTCAAGGAAACCTATTCTCCCTTCAGGAGCGTCAACACTCAACAAAGTTCAAGCTCTCGTCTCCCATATCAAAAACCAACCCTGAACCTTTTCTTTCAACCTCAAAAACACTTCCCCACCATCAAACCTCCTACAGCCATTTCAAAGTTGAAACTACACCGTACACGTTCCGGTAAGACCTAAAACCTGAACCTCACCGGTACCCTTATCCCGGCCGTGAATATCGTCTCCCTGTAGTCCTTGAAGACGTCCACCTTCGGCGTGGGAGCCGTCGTGCTGCGGCTCCTTATCCGGTAGGAGAGGAAGGGTCTGACGTAGGGGAGGTCCCCGGAGATGCCAAAGGTTAGGTCGTTCTCCTTGTCTTCCCTGCCGTAGTGGGAGTCGGCGGTGTTGGTGGTGGTGTAGTTGCGCACGGTGTACCTGTAGGAGACGTAGGGGGATACGTAGGGGAGGGAGAGGCGGAGACCCGCCTTGAAGGTGGTGTACTCGTGGGACCAGTCCCTGGGGGTTCCGGCGGGGAGGTTCGTCGCCTCCACCTTGCCGAAGAGGACGTCCCCTTTTACGGAGAGGACGGAGTACCTGAAGGTCAGACCCACCCCCGACCTATGAAATCGGGCGTCGTAGACGTCAAACGTGGGGTTAAAGTCGTAGTTTCCGAAGCCGTACGTACCCCTTACGGTCAAAAGCTTGAACGTGTAGGAGACGGACAGGCCCGTCCTCGTATAGGCGAAGGAGAGGAGCTCGTAGGCCCTCGAAGACCCCGTGTACGTGGGTCTTACGCCGTAGAAGGGCATCTTTAGGTAGTAGATTGACGCCCGAAGGCCGTAGTACCTACCCTCAAGGGATGCCCTGTACCGGCTGCGGTTGAGCTGCTGGTTCTGGACGTACCTGTAGAGGGAATATGAGAGGGACGGGCCGACGAAGACCCGCCTCTTGAAACGGTAAAGGTAGGTGAGGGATACTCCGGCCCTCCAGATCCCGTCCCCTATCCCCTCAACTTCGGGGTACCTGTAGGGCTTGAGGCCGAGGTAGAAGGTGTCTATCTGGGGTTGGCTGTAGTGATAGACGTTGTCGGAGGACATGTAGGCGATAACGGGAGATACGCTGACGTAGTGGTGCTTGAAAGTTCTCCGACGCCTGCGGCGCTTTCTGGCCTTCTTCTTTTTCCTTTTCTTCTTCTTCAACTTTGCCTCTTTGTAGTCCACAGCTTTGAGGGAAGCGAGCATGGGGCCGTACCCGGCCATACCCATATCCGTGAACCGGAACAGTCCTCCTTCCCTTTTCTTACGTCTAACCTTTTCCACGTAAGGTTTGACCGCGCCTTCCGCACCGGATACCACTATCCTGTAGCGGTGGAGACCTTTGGGGACCTTCAGACTGAGTTTCAGAGGTACGGATGCGGCAATTCTACTGTTTCCCGACAGAAATACGGCTCTCCTTGAAGGTTTAAGCGTCTTTATGGCCGATTTTACGAGCCGTCTCCCCTTATACACCTTGAGCTTCGCCTTCACCCTGTTCCTACCTTTCATAAAAGCGCGGAAGAAGATGTGGAGCTTCGTCGGTCCCTTGACCTTGACCACGACCTCCTTATCCGCCCTGTAGTAGGTGTAGCGGTTCTCACCCACCAGGAGGACGACGGGGTACCCTCCCCCCTCCGGCTGGATGGGTTTCCAGCGGCGGCGCACGTACCTGTAGATGCGGGCTATCGCCTCCGGTGAGGCGTAGAAGTCGTAGGTGCCGGCCGTTAGGTGCATCCTTATCTCGCTCTTACCCTTCTTGAAGGGGAACACCCTCCGTTTTCCGTTCTTGCGGTTTACGTACCAGAGTTTGCCGCTCCTGTCCGCCCGGAGTTTCCACTTGACGCTCATGCTCTTTTTTACCTTGATCCTCACGGGCGTGTTGGGTGAGAGCTGGAGGTAATCCTTCTTCCCGACCGTGGCTCTCGGCCCTTCGGCCAGATCCGTAATATCAACCCATGCCCCCATCAGGGAGACGGGAATTAAAGCAGAGATGAAAAACGCTAACCTCTTCATACCGTTTCTTCCTCCTTTCTCGGATTTCCAAAGAACCTGCCGAGGTATCCGTTGACGACCAGAAAGACCAGGACGAGGTAGCCAAAAAGGAGAAGGGCCTGAACCCACAGGACGTACCTCTCCTCAAAGAAGAGCCTACCCTCTCCAACCTCCGGCATGGCCGCCACTACGAGGGGGAGGCCGTACCTCTTCGCGAGGGTCCTGACGTGCAGCAGGTGTATCACCGGGGCGCCCTCCTTTAGGAACTTCGCCACCAACCCCTCAACCGGGTAGTCCGATAGGGAGAGGTCGGTGTATGTGCGGGGCCAGTTCACGCCCGGATTTAAAAGCTCTCCCACCTCGTGGGAACCGAGGCTGGCCACCCCACCGCCGATGTTTATGAAGGCCCTTATCCTGCCCTTCGCCGCACCTTTTAGGGCGGAGTACTTGGCATCTACGGACCTCTGCAGGGGTAGGACCTCAAGGAGGCGGTACCCGTTCCGCCTTATGGCCTCCCGCAGCATCCTCCGGCCCTCCTCCGGCAGCCCCGCCCCTACGTCGTTGTTCCCTCCGAGGGAGACGAGGAGAGATGCCCCCTTGATCACCCCCTTCTCCCGCAGGGCCTTTTCCATATCCGGCCAGGTGAAGTCGGGGATGTTGGCCCCCCAGCTGGAGGAGCCGGCGGAGGAGACCCAGACCGGGATAGCGCCGTAGGTCTCAATCGCTATCAGGGTGGCGACGTTCAGGGCGGGGAAGGATCCGGTCATATGGACGGCGACGTAGTCTCCCCTCTTAACCTTCGCCTCTCTCAACAGTTCCACCACTAAGGCCGCCCAGTTGGGGTTTATCGTCATCTGCTTTGCCAGCAGGTCGCCGGTGGTCGTAGTTATGGGGGAGTCCTTGTAGCCTATAAGCCCGCTAAGGGCGGGGTCGTTCACGGAGTCTATGGGTATGTCCCTGCGGAGCCTCTCCCTTTTCAGAACTGCGAACGCCTTCAGGGTGCGCCTTGCGGCCGTCAATTTTACGTCGTACAGGGGCGCCCTGGCCGTCGTCCTGGCCAGAGCAGAGAGGGCTATCACCACCATCCCCACCACGCCGAGGAAGACCATCTCGGCCGTGTTTAAGCGGTGCTTGAAGAAGATCCTCATATCACCACCTCCCCACCATGGAGGAGTATGAGCAGGAGCCTCACGACGGCCACATTAACGAAGAGCATTCCGAGGGTGGGGAGGACGCCCTGCTTGTCCATCCAGTAGGCGAGGAGTCCGGGGATCACGAAACCGAAGGCCTGAAGTTTGAAGAGGATGGGGGAGGGGTAGGCGACGGCCACCCACTTACTGAGGTAGGAGAAGATGAAGCCGAGGAGAACGGCGACGAGGAGCCTTCTACGGCCGTAGAGGAGCATCTGTGAGGATATGATCCTCAAAAACAGGTAAGCCAGAAAGGCCGCCATCAGGGTGGCGAGAAGCATCAGGGGCCGGGAGGATATTACGACGAAGTACCCCGGCACCACCAGACCCCCGGCGACGAAGCCGAGGACCTCCGAGGAGTAGAGGGAAAACACCAAACCGAGGGCTACGGCCTCCGTAAGTATCATACCTTCGCCTCCTTTTCAAGTACTTCCACGATTTTGCCGCCTATCCCAACGATGTTGCCCATGGTGACGAGGACGTTCTCCCTGTCGGCCACCTTCCATATCTCCTCAACGACTCTTCTGGCTACCTCCTCCGCCTCCGGGTCCGGGACGGGGTTGGTATGCTCAACGGCCGTTATCTTCTCTTCGGGGACGCCGGCCCCTTTGAGGGCCTTGACGATGTAGGAGGTGAAGGTGCCGACGATGAAGTAGTGGTCGGCCTCTATGCGGGTCCCCACTATCTTGGCGAAGCTCTCCGTCCTCTGCGGCCTGTCCTTTCGCAGGGTGAGGACGACGAGCCTCTTCCCCTTCCTCCTGCGTCCCGTCATGTCCCATATTATCACGGTTGAATCGGGGTCGTTGGCGGCGAAGGCGTTGAAGAGGTATATCCGCTTCCCCTCCCTCTCAACGATGGTCTCCGTCAGGACGCCGGGGTCGGGGATCACCTTGTACATCCTCTGGAGGGCCACCTCCCGCGGTACGCCGAAGTGTCTGGCCACCGCGAGGGCTATGGCCACGTTCTCCTTATGCTCTATGTAGGGGAAGCCCAACATCTCCTCGTCTCTGACGTCCTCTGCGGAGACCTTGATAATCCGCGTGTTCCTCTTCTTCGCCTCCTCCTCAAATACCCAGAACCATCTGTCCTCAGCCGTGAAGGCTACGCCGTTTCGGGGAAGGGAGAGGGCGAGGTTCCGAGCGACGTCGTAGAGGGTCGGCCCCATGACGTCAAGGTGATCCTCCCTCACGTTGGTTATGACCCCCACGGTGCTGCGGATTATCTTCTCCTCAAGGATGCGGATGTAGTCCGGTGTTATGGCCATACACTCCACCACGAGGGTATCCGCCCCGACCTCAACAGCCCTCTTTACGACCTTCAACTGCTCTATTATGTTGGGCTTTCCGGGGCGGAATATAGGGACCTCCCTGCCGTCCGGGTATATGAAGCGCGGGGTAGTCCCGGTCGTCTTCACGACCACCTTGCGGCCATCCCCCCGCAGGGCAGCCCCGATCAGGCGGGTGACGGAGGACTTACCCCGCGAGCCGTTCACGTGTATGCGGTTGGGGATGAGCCTTAGCCGCCTCAAGTGCAGGCGGTACCTGACCGCCTCGGCCACCATGAACGTCAGGGCGGCCCCCCCAACGCTCAGAACGAAGGGGTCAGTCATCATCCTCCTCTTCTTTCTCCGGATACATCCCTTCACCCTCACCGGAGGGGAAGGAGGTCAGGCCCTGCTCCGCGGCGTGTTTTATGGCGCCTCCGGTCTTTGCGGCGTAGACGCCACCGCCGAGGGAGAGGACGGAGAGGAGCAGGAGCGCCCAGTCCCCGAACCGGAAGGGGAGGAAGAGATAGACGGCGGAGAGGATACCGGTTATGATGGAGAGGTAGAGGGGAAACCTGGCAGCCTCTTCGTGCTTATCTATGGCCTCCTCAAGGACCCCCGGAAGGTGTTCAACCATCTCCTCGGCGTTATGCCCGCTGAAGTAGGCCACCACCGTGCCGAGGGCGGCGAGGAGGAGAATGAAGGCGGCCACCCGCTTGATCTCCGTATTCCCCCTGACCATGCCGTAGGCCAGAAGGCCCGCCCCAAAGAGAAAGCCAAAGACGGGTATGTGGTTGGTTAAAAGGTGCAGGTACGCAGCGTTCATATTCACCTGTTGCAGGATAAGACGTTCCCGGCCTTACCTCCGGGCCTGTGGCAGTCGTTGCAACCGCCGTGGTAGGGGTGGAGCCTCATAGCAAGGACCTTCCCATCGGGACACTCCACACGGGCGTAGTACTGGGCCGTACTCAAGGAAGAGGAAGTCTTGAGGTTGCCGTACGTGTCCGTGGTCAGGACGATGGAGTCTCCGGCACCTACGGCCTTGAGGATGACCCTGGCACCGGGGAGGGGGTCTCCGTTGGGCCTGTCCCATACCGTCCCCGCGTACCTGAACATGGGCCTCTCCAGTTCCCCCTCTTCCTCCTCGTACTCCGGTCGGGCGTGGCAGGAGAGACAGTCGGCCTTGAACTTCAGGCCGGCCTCCCGTATCAGGGCGTGGTTGGGTCCGTAATCCTCCTCCCCCTCAAACTCCTCAACCTCGCATCCGATCAGGAGGAGCGCCGGAATCATCAGAAGGAACCACCTCATACTCCCCCTTTCAGAAGATTATCCACAGACCCGTCAGCGTAGCCAGGCCCGTTGCGACCAGCATCCAGTTCCGGTGCTGCTCGTAGTACCCCCGGTAGCCGAGGTACCCGGCGTAGAGGTAGGCCCCGGTGGCGGACCACGCCAGGACACCGTGTACGAGGCGGCGGAAGGACCCTTCCTCCTCCCCCCAGAGCTTTAGGGCGTTGTACGTGCCGACGGTGGACTGGACGAGGGAGAGGGAGAAGACGGTGTAGCCTATTGCCCTGTGCGTAATCCTTAGGGGGTCGGGTGGTGTCTGACGGTTTTGGTATAGGTTGAGCTCGTACAGGCCGAGGCCAGCGTTGGCGAGGCTTCCGAGGATTATACCGTACCCCATCCAACGGTGGAGGGTGAAGGTAGTGTAGGACTCGTGTTCCTCCTCTTCCGCCTCTTCGTCCTCAACTTTCACCATCTCCTCTCCGGTGGATGCCTCCTCCTGCATTAGATCCTCGGCCTCTTCGCCCTCCTCGTCGGCAAGGGCGAGTTGTACCTCCCGATTGCAGCAGATATCCGCCCCCTTCAACCCATCACCCGAATAGAGGGACAAAAGCATCAACCACGTCATCTTCTTACCTCCAGAACAATTCTACCTGAGACAACTACATCATCCGGCGCCCGCTTTACGAAGCCGAAGAGGGTGGGCGGCTTTATGCCAAAGTCGGTGAACTTGACGTGCCGGGAGGTCTTCAGCTCAAGGAGGTTCTCCGAGAGCCAGCGGTACTCCACCTTCCACGTATAGGTCTTCGCCTTCCCCTTAACCCTGAGTCTGGCCCGTACCTTCACCGTGCCGCTGTCGGAGTTCAGGACCCTGTCTATGGCGTCCTTCGGATACGCGAGGAGGGAGAAGTATATGTACTTGTGCTCTGGATAGCCCAAAATTTTGGCCACATCCCTGTCTCTGGTCGTGTTTCCCGATTTAAAGGATCTCACGGGTACCCTGATATGGAAGTAAAACTTCCCGTCCTTGTTAAATCCAGCGCTCACCTTAAGTCTTTTACTCTTGCCACTTACGGGATCCGGGAGGGTACCGAAGGCCTTAAGTACCGTATGGTACTGAACGTAGCCCTCTTTGAAGGAGAGAGCCACAAAAGATAAGAAAACTGGCAGCACCTACATATTATAGGCTTGAATTCAATGAAATGTGCTAACACGTAAAGCTCGGGCGGGGCTACGCCCCGCCCGTACACCTACCGGGTCTCCTTCCACCTCTTTACCTTCTCAGGTTTTTCCTTCAGGAAAGACGCGGGGTAGGAGGTCTCGTACGTGTAGAGGGCGGCGGGGGAAGGGATGGAGAGTAGTATCTCAAGGAGGCCGTCCCCATCGTAATCCATGGCGACCAGGGAGAAGTACCCGGATGCCGTACGTGAAGGGGAGGTGTACACGAGGTCGGTGAAGTTCTCGTACACCTCAAAGTAGACCGTACCGGAGGTGGTCAGATAACCCAGAAGGATCCTGCCATCTCCCATGGGGAAACCCGTCCACATGCTCGCACTGGTGGGTTTGTAGTAGGTGACCAGCTTTACCGTCGGGTCGCTGCCGTCGTATATCTCAACGGAGTCCCCGTAGTAGATCAGGATCTCGCGCACTCCGTCCCCCGTGAGATCATCGAAGTCGTAGACGTCGGCGGATACGGGCCCCCCGGTGTAATCTAAGGTCAGGTTGTCGTAAACCTCGTACTCGTACCCCGAAGGGACGGTATAGATCACGAGTAGCCTGCTGGACGACAGGGGGTAGTGATGGGTGGGGTAGCGGGAGGAGGTGCCGTCAAAGACGGCAAGGGGGGTGTTGGACACACCGTCGTACACGACCACGGAGTCCGTATAGGTACGCCCCGCATCGGCGTAGTAAATCACGGCGTCTTTAACGCCATCGCCGTTGAGATCCTCGTTTACGCCCGTGTATCCCAACAGGACGTTGGGATAGGTGCCGTGGGCAACCATGGAGATCTGAGAAAGTACAAACAGCATCTTTCACCTCCTTACTTTAAGATGACCATCTTTCCGGATAGGGTCCTATCCCCTCTGTGGAGCGTGTAGAAGTAAACACCGGCGGGGAGGTTGAGGCGTACCCTGCTCTCCCTCACCCGTAAGGTGGCCACGGTCCTACCGGAAACGTCCATAACCTTGAGCGTAGCCCCGACAAGTCCCTCGTCCAATTTCAGGGTGCCGTTCTTTACGAGGCTTGGCAGTACGGTCTCGGTCTCCTTCTTCCTCTCGGAGACGCCAAGGAAGTTGGTTGAGAAGACGTAGAAGTCCGCCGTCCACGAAGAGCTTACGGTGCCGAGGAGTATGTCGGCGTAGTCGTCGTTGTCGTACAGGAAGGGCATAACGTCCGACGTGATGGCGTAGGGATAGGCGGATGAGGTATAGACGAGGTTCGTGGCGTTGCTGTACACCTTGAAGGAGACGTTCCCGGAGTTATGAGCGAAGACCAGAACGTTCCCCGGCGTTATGAGTCTCATCTTACCCTCGTACGCCCTTATGAGGCCGTAGGGTGCGGCTCCGCTGTAGAGGTAGGTGGTGTCGTATATACCGTCGTACACGGTGACGTCCGCGTTCCCGTCCCCGTCGGCATCCCCTATGGCCTGCACCATGGAGTAAAGGTGGGAGGGGGACGTATATTCCACGGTCGTGAAGCCGGAGTATATCTTGAAGAGGTAGTTTCCGGACGGATCGGAGTACGACACTGCTATCCTGCCTCCGGACAGGGGAAAGGCGTTCGTTGGACTGTACGTACCATCGGGGCCGTAGACTCCGAGCAGAGTCGTTGAGACCCCATCGTGTATCTTTATGCTATCGGAGGACTGCTCAACGGCGTCAAGGACACCGTCCCCGTTGTAGTCCCACTCCATCCAGATGCTCCAGCCGGAAGGTGAGACCACGCTATCGCCAGGCGTAATCTGCGCCAATATCCATAACATGACCTCCGTATTCTAACACGCCGTGGGGCGAATTTCAAGTGGGACAGGATTTACCTTACTTTCCGTCCCGATGGGTCGTATTTACCCCTGAGGATTATCCTGCGGCCTATAACCGCGTTGGCTGTGGTCCCATCACTGCGTAAAACTTCCCTTTGAGCCTCCTCAACACCCACGGGGGAGAGACTCCTGACGTAGAAGATACGGGGGAAGGAGGAGCCGTAGGATCTGTCCACGTAGGTCAGATGTACGTACCCCTCCCCGTCCACAAAGACCGTCGGCCTTCCCTGAGGGCCGTTCTGGTGTATCCGGAAGGTGTCCCTTAAGGATAGATCACTCCGCAGGACGGCGCCGACCACATCGCTATCGTAGGCGTCGTAATCCTCCCTCCAGACCACGACGAACCCGCTGCCGAAGGGGAATACGGCCGGTTCCTTCTGGGGGTTTCCCGTGGGGAAGACCGGACGGGGCAGGCTCCAGACCGTATCCCTTTCCACGATATACACGTCCCCACTCCCGTCCTGCCATACCACCACGTACTTCCCGTGGCCGTAAGCCGCATCCGGATAGTAGCCCGTCCTTCCGGAGATAGGAAAGTCGGAGGTTCCGAAATTTCCGAATATCTCGTAACCGCCGTTACGGTTGTCCGCCCACACGTACAGGACGCTGTCCGGACCCGGGGCGAAGGCCGGGTACCACGCGTTCCCCGGTGAGTCGCTCACCCTCACATCCGGTTCCCAGCCGGACGGCCCCCGCACCTTGGTGTAGATCTCGGCGTCGTAGGCCATGGGATCGTCCCGGTAGTCGTACCACACCACCCGCAGGGTCCCGTCCCCCTGAACCTTCATCGCCGGCACGTATCCGTTATCCCCCGGACTTCCCGACGAGGTGTAGGTAAGCCTCTCCTCGTTGGGCCAGGTGTCCCCGTAAACGGGTTTGGAGTTGAAGAATAGTTCAACGTTGGATATACCCCCAACCCTGTAGTCGTGCCACACCAGAAAGACGCTGTCCCTTGCGACCACCACGGCCGGATACTTGGCGTCGGCCGTGTCCGTAAATACGACCCTTTCCTCCGGAAGCCACCCGCTTCCGTCCCTCATCCTGTAGAAGACCTGCCACGTACCCCCAACCTTCCTGTGATAGGCCACGTGTACCCTCCCGGCGATGTCCACGAACAGGGACGTATGGTTGAGTCCGCTTTCACACGTGGTATCGCACACCAGCTCAGGAGTCCCGAAGTTCAGGGAGATGAGGATAAGCATGAGAGCGTATTATAAGCCCTTACACCATACCCCTCGCCCTCCGCAGGAACCACTCCGTCCACGCTATCAGGACGACCAGAAGGAACAGGGGCAGGAGGGAAGATAGGGTAAGACGCCTTTCGTTCCGCTTTTTTAACACGTCTATGGCCGTTTGCAGATCCCTGAACACTTTCCCACCCGAAACGGAGGCCATATTCTTAAGGAGGGTCGTATCAAGGCCCACGTAAACCTTCTCCGCCGGGACGTCCCGCAGGTTTATCCGGAGGGTCTCCGAAAGGATCCTCACTCCCTTTCTGAATACGTCCACGACAAAAATCGTATCTCCGGCTTTAAGTCGTTTTGTGTACGTGTACAGTGAGGATATGCGGACGGCCTTCCCGCGGTTTACCGATACGGCCATGGGAAAAGGGGGGTACACCCTCAGCTCAAACGTCTCCCCCGGAGCGTAAACGGGCTTCTCGGTGTAGACCTCTACGTCCCTAACGACGAACTTTCTGAGATAGTTTATGAACCTCTCGTAGGATGAGGGGTCGGCCAGCCATACCTTCCAGATGTCGGGAGAGAGTACGAACAGGGCGTTTCCTCTGGAGGCTATCAGGGGATACCTCCCTACCCTCTCGTATACCTCGTCGTACTTAACGTCTAACGTGTAGATCTCCCTGATGGGCGGAACATCCCCCTTCAGGTAAAAGGCCCCTCTTATGGCACGGAACCCACCCCTCGGTCCAGGGACGTAAAGGGAAGGCCTGCCTACCGATAGCGTTCCCGCGGGGGGATCCACGAAGACGGTGAAGGAGTACCTTCCGGTCGGGCGGGCGGTATCGCGCATAAGTTTTAAAGTGGCATCCGTAAGGAACCACCTCACGAACCGGACGACGGGCAGAGGCGTCCAGACCAGTATACCCACACCCCTCGGCTGACGGGCGAACACCCTGAAGGAGAGCGTATCGGACGGGAGGACTATCCTCGCGGGTGTGTCTTTCCTTTTAACCTTCACTTTAAAGGTCGCCCTGTCCGTAGCGTAAACCCTCCTCTTGTCCTTCCCGTAGACGAGGGTGAGGGTGTCGTTCAGTGGTGAGGAGAGTTCAACCGTTATCTCCGCCGTTTTATCCACGGTTGCCGGCGTCTTCATCCTCACGTGGGTGACCTTTACGGGGAGCTTGCGGGGTCTGAGAAGGAGAACGTTGACCTCCTTATCGTAAGCCACGGACAGGGGATCTCCCTCGCCGTTGTGCATGCCGTCGGATACGAGGAGGATAGGGGGAGATGCACCGGCCAGAGCCGATTGGATGTCGCTCATCGTATCGGATCCGAAACGTTTTATCCGGAACCCAGTCTTCCTTAGTTCGCTTTCCACACCTTTAAGAACGCTTTCACCAAACACGAGGCGGGAGCTGTAGGAAACGTCAATCAGGGCCACGGGTTTCCCCGGAATGCGGATTCCCACGTTCCATAGAAGGAGGATGGCCAGAAGGACCCACAGGAGTCGGAGGAGGTAGAGGAGCCGTCTGTATCCTCTCATGTTATATCAGGGCTGTTCCCCTCTCCTTAACCCTGTGGTATAGGAACGATATGGAAGCGACGGCGACGGACGTGAAGAGGACCTCCTGAAGGTCCAGTCTGGCGCCCCAGAGGAGAGACCTCATGATCAGGTCTATAGCGTAGATGAACAGAACTACCCCCGTGAGTATCACCCAGTGGGGCCTTACACGGTTTATCAGGATTACCCCCACGGTCATCAGGAGGGCGGAGTACCAGGGCTTACTCAGGAAGAGGGCGTCTCTGGTCAGGCCTATGGCCACGTATACGGCAAGTGCAAAGGGACGGGAGGTTTCCCGCGTGAGGACGAAGCCCAGATAGGCGAAGTCCAGAGGTATCCTAAGGGTGGAGTAGAAGGCGTTGAGGATCAGTATGAGAATCAGTACGGCGTATATCATGACCCTCCGGTGGCCCCAGCGAAAACCCTGTCCGCCCTGTAGGAGGATCGGACGAGGGGACCTGAGAAGACCTCTCTGAAACCGAGTGAATAACCTATCTCCCTGTATCGGGCGAAGACCTCAGGACGGACGTACTCCTTAAGGGGGTAGTGTCTCGGCGTGGGCTGGAGGTACTGGCCTACGGTCAGGATGTCCACACCCACCGACCTGAGGTCCCTCATGGTCCCGATCACCTCCTCTTCGGTCTCCCCCATGCCCACCATTATGCTTGACTTCGTGAGTATTTCGGGCCTCGTATCCTTGGCGAACTTCAGGACACTGAGGGATAGGTCGTAGGACGCCCTCCTGTCCCTGACGTAGGGTGTGAGACGTCGCACGGTTTCAACGTTATGGGCGAAGACGTCAAGGGGGGACTCCACCACCTCCCTTATGGCGTCCTCGTCCCCCTGAAAGTCACCCACCAGAGCCTCCACCTTCACGTCCGGCCTGACCTCCTTTATACGCCTGATCGTCTCGGCAACGTGGGAGGCCCCGCCGTCGGCGAGGTCGTCCCTGTCCACCATGGTGAGGACGACGTAACGGAGGTTGAGCCGCTTAACGGCGGCGGCCACCCTCAGAGGCTCAAGGGGATCCACCACCCCTCCGGGGTTTCCCGTCTTAACGGCACAGAAACGGCACCCTCTCGTACATACGTCCCCGAGGATCATTATCGTGGCGGTACCGTGGGACCAGCACTCGTGCAGGTTGGGGCATTTCGCCTCCTCGCAGACGGTATGAAGACCGTACCCCCTCAGGGTACCCTTTACATCGCTGAACCCCCCTTCGCTGGATAGCCTGATCTTCAACCACTCCGGCTTACGGTGTACCTTCACCCGATCATCTCCCTTATTCTCGCCTTTATGCCTTCGGCGTCCAGGCCGTAGTACCGGTAAAGTTCCTCGTACTTACCCGACCTTCCGAACTCGTCCCCCATGTTCACGAAGGAGAGCGGCACGGAAATCCCCTTCCGGGCGAGGAGGGAGGAGACGGCCATGCCAAGGCCACCCCAGAAGACGTGATCCTCAACGATAAGAACACCGTGCCTCTTCCGTGCAGCGTCCATTACGGCCTCCTCGTCAAGGGGTTTTACGCTCAGGAAGTCGTAAACCGCTACGGATATCCCCTCACCTTCAAGGTCAAGGGCGGCCTTAAGGGCGTGATGTACGGGAATGCCCGTGGCTATTACGGCCACGTCCTCACCGTCCTTTATGAGATTGGCTTCCCCCAGGCTGTAGGGGAACTCCTCAGGGTAGACTGTGGGGGTTTTGGGCCTCACCAGGCGGACGTAAACGTACCCCTCGTACTCGTACGCCGCTCTCAGTACGCTCAGGGCTGAGTAGTAATCGGAGGGGGAAAGGACCTTCATCCCGGGTATCGCCCCCATCAGGGCGAAGTCCTCCGTCATCTGGTGGGAGGCCCCGTCCTCACCCGTGGCTATACCTCCGTGGGTCGCCACTATCTTCACGTTGAAGTTGGAGTAGGCTATGGAGAGCCTTATCTGCTCCCAGGGCCTCCCGGTTGAGAATATGGCGAAGGTGGAGGTGAAGGGTATCTTGCCCACGGCAGCGAGTCCGGCGGCCATGCCCATCATGTTCTGCTCCTGAATCCCTATCTCCACGTACCTGTCCGGATACCTCTCACCGAATTTGGCCGCCTTGGTGGAGTGGCCGAGGTCACAGTCTATCACGACCACCCTCTCGTCCTCTCCCACGCTGAGGAGGAAGTCCCCGTAGGCCTCCCTTATGGCCTTAGGCGGACCCAGAGTCTTTATCTCGTACCTCTTCATGCTATGGGCAGGGTGAGGTAGAAGTGCCTGTCGTTCGTGGTGGGTCCCACCATAACCGGGGTGCTTTCACCGGAGAAGGCGAGTCTAACGGAGGGGGAGTCTATGTACTTGAGCATGCGGGTAAGGTGGCTACCGATGAGGCGAACCTTTATCTCCCCCTTTGTCTCCGCCGCCAGCTTCTCTACACCTTCACCCTTGGGGGAAACCGTCCTGAGGGTAAGCTCCCCGTCCGTTATCTCAACGTCCACCTCGTAGGTATCCGGGGCGAGGGCCATCATACGCTCAATCTTCCGGCGTATTACCGTCGTGTCCACCACGGCCTCTGCAACGAACTCCTTGGGTATTATACCCTCGTAGTCAACGTACTTCTCGTCTATCCCCCTGACCACGGCCAGAACGTTTACGGGGTCGTCGTCGGCCGATATGTGGAACATGCCGTCCCTGACCGACACTATACCCTTGCTCTTCGGCAGGGTCTTCAGTATGGCCTGAGCCGTTGAGGGGAGTATTATTTCAATATCCCCGGAAAAATCGGGGTGAGCGTAGAAACCGAGAACGGAGCCGTCAGAAGCCACGAACCTCAACTCCCCGTCCTTAGTATGGAGGTATATGCCCGTGAGGAAGGGACGGGGGTCGTCCTTGGAAGCACACCACCCTACCTTTTCAACCCCCTCCATCAGCTCCTCAACGTCCACCATGAGACCCTCGTCAACTCCCACGTCAGGTATGGCGGGGAACTCCTCGTCGTTGTAGAGGTTTATGCGGTACGTAGCGTCGTCCCCTATCTTAACCGTCAGGACGGTGTCCTCCCTCTGGAGGACGACCGAACCGCCGTCGGCCCCCTTGAGTACGTTGGTCAACTCCTTAACGGGGGCGTAGGCTTTACCCTCCTCCCCCTCGTAAACCGGCATACGCTGTACCACCCAGTTGTCCATATCCGTGGCGTAAACCGTAAGGGTCTCCCCCTCCACCTCAAGGAGTACACCCGGATTTATGAATGCCCCCTTTCCAAGGCGAGACACGAGTTTCCCCGCCCTTGAGAGTACCTCTCCCAGACTCTCCCTATCAAGTACTGCCTTCAACATAGGTGGCGATTATATCGGTGAACTTCCATGCGAACTCTTCGGGGTCGTAATGTACCACCCTCATGCCAGTCCCCAGTTCAAACCCGGCGAACCTCCCCATGCGGGGCAATATCTCCAGATGCCAGTGGTAATCGTACCCTTCGGGTGCCTGATGGAGAACGAGGTTGTAATCCCGGACGTTGAACTCCTTCTTCAGGACCCGTACGGTGGCAGACAGGAGTCTACCGAACGGAGGAGAGGGGGAAAAGTGGCGCCTATGGGATAGGGGGTGTATCCACACCTCGTAGGGTACGGTCTGGACCTCGGGTACGTTTATGACGTACCCGCCGGATATGAAGGCCTTCCTGCCGTACATACTGCACAGGACGCAGTCGTGTTCCCGCAGGTTTGCGCTCTCCCTCAGGGCGACGTCCGGCACCACATCAAGGGCGACTATCTGCGTATGGGGGTGCATTATGGACGCCCCGGCACCGTGACCGTAGTTCCTGAAGAGGAGAACGTACGCGTGGTTCCGTAGGGCGTGAATTCTCTCCCTCCACACCTCAACGAGAACGTTCAGGTGTCTCTCGTCCATGGTATCAAGGTCGGCGTCGTGATCCGGGGAGTCAACTATAACCTCGTGGACGTCCGTTATGGGGTACCTGTTGGGTACGACCCTCACCACCCATCCGTACTTACCACCCGGCACCCTGTAGATCTCCGGCGGGGTCATATGTTCGTTTCCGGGGCAGAAGGGACATACGAAACCTTTATCCCTATCTTCGTGGGGCCTCCTCTTCCGTTCCGGGGAGGTTATTACCCATATACCCCTGAGGGGGTCCCTTTCCAGATACGGCACGGTGTATTCTAAGGAGGGACTCTATACCGGCGGTCTGGCGAAGACGGGGGGTTTCAGATCTCCAGTCCTTCTGAGCTTATCTTTTAGAGCGTTTGCCCACGGTTCGGTCTCGTCGTAGAGAAAGGATCCGGAATGCAGGGTGAACTTCAGGTTGGTGGGTGCGTACCGGTACTCCCGGATAAAGCGCATGTAGTCGTACACCGTCTTCATAGGGTTCGCACTGTTGGGGAAAATATCTTTCGCCATAGACCTCAACCCTTCCGTACCGGCACTTCGGAGTACGGCCAGTATAACGAGAGCCTTGCGACGGGATAGGTGTATCTCCTTAATACCGTTCAGCAGTCTCAACTTACCCCCGAAGGAGAGAAAAACTCGCTTATCCCTTATCTTCCTCATGTGCCATATAAAACTTTCCATACCCATGGGTATATCCGCAATATCACACTTTTCACTTCCCAATATGCAGGCCCTTGCCATACGCAGGAACCGGACGTACTCCGGTATATCCTCATCCGAAACGGAAAATGAAGGGTCAAACATGCTCCCCAGTATCAGGCCGGCCGTATACAGGTACTTCTCGCCCTCCCTCTCAAAGTTCCTTAGCATTATCTCGTACGTGAGTAGATCTTCCTCCATAAGGGCGGTTATCATACGGCCTATGATCGTCAGGCGCTTGGAAAAGGGATGGGAGAGGGCGAACTCAAACTTTCCCGGTCTAAAAGCGTTCAGAAGTGCGTAAGTGTCACCTGCCACAAAACGGTTAAAGTCAAGGTAAACGTTCATGGGACCATGCAGATTTCTCATTATGTTTTCGGGTATCACGTACAACCTGCCCATGAAGTTATATACCTGTATGTAAAGGGAATAGTAGAGTTCCGGGGATACGTCGTTAAATATGGTTTTTCCGAACCTATCAAGGACTTCCTTTGCACGGTCCGGGTCCCCCCTGTAGTAGAGGTAGTAAAAGAAGGCCTGCAGAGGCTCTTTGGGTTCACTTAGAGGCTCCATGGCAAGAAATTTGAGCATAAACCCCAACCAGCGTATCTCCCTATCACCTTCTCTGAACAAATCCGAGTACAGATTCAAGTATTTCCGCAGTTTGGCGGTATTCATATTAAAGAAATAGTATATCAGAAGAGTTTTAATATCTTTTTTCGGTACAACTCCGCGTTTAATGAACTCTTCCAGCCTTCGCTCCAGATGTAAAAAATCCTCCTTTCTCCACATACAGTATGTATGTTAAAGCGGGACCATTAAATCCGTCTATAGAATACGATGTAATGGTGCGGATAGTAGGTCTGGGGGCGTACGCCCCGCCCGACAGGCTTTCCAACACGGACTTTGAGAGGTTTATGGATACCAACGACGAGTGGATAAGGAGCAGAAGCGGTATAAGGTACCGCCACATATCGCCACCCGAGGTGCTTACGTCCGATCTGGCAACCGAGGCGGCCTCTAAGGCGCTCATGAGGGCGGGTCTATCACCGAAGGACGTTGATATGGTTATAGTGGCCACTTCCTCCCCGGATACCCTTACCCCATCTACGGCGTGCGTTACGGCGGCAAAACTGGGCATGGGAAAGGTTCCGTGCTTTGATATAAGTGCTGCCTGTCCGGGCTTCCTCTACGGTCTTGAGATCGGATCCGGCCTTCTCAAGACGGGCAACTACCGTTACGTGCTTGTGATAGGGGTTGAGGCGGGAACGAAGTTCATAGACTGGTCGGATAGGGGTACGGCCGTCCTCTTCGGCGACGGCGCGGGGGCTGCTATACTTACGGAGGACGACAGCGGATATGGCATCCTATCCACGTACCTTCAGGGAGACGGGAGACTGGGGGAACTGCTCAAGATAGAGGTGGGTACGGCCTATCCTCCCGGAAGCTGGGGGGTGAGGATGAAGGGCAGGGAGGTTTTCAGGAACGCCGTGGTGCAGATGGGAGACGCTGCTATAACCGCCCTCAAAAGGGCGGGTACGGAACCGGAGGAACTGGACTGGCTCGTTCCCCATCAGGCTAACCTTCGCATAATAGAGGCCACCCGTGAGAGGCTCAGTCTTCCCCCGGAGAAGGTGTACGTGAACATTCAGGAGTACGGGAACACCTCGGCCGCATCCATACCTCTGGCCATGGACGAGATGATAGAGAGGGGATTGTTGAAGGAGGGACATAACGTCCTGGCCGTATCCTTCGGTGCCGGGTTTACATGGGCCTCCGCCCTTATAAGGTGGGGGTAAGGGGGAGTCAATCGTACCCCGCATACACGATACCTGATAAAACCGGATAATTCACCCCTTGGGAGATAAAGGGTATAATAGACGTAAGTTCAAAAATTATCCCACTATTGAGACCGGGATGCGACCTTAGAATTGATCCGTGGCCGACTTCGTACACCTCCACGTGCATAGTGAGTACAGCCTTTTGGACGGTGCCGCCCGTATAAAGGATCTGGTCAGGAAGGCGAAGGAGATGGGCTTTCCCGCCCTCGCCCTCACGGATCATGGGAACCTCTACGGCTCAATAGAGTTCTACAAAGCGGCGAAGGAAGAGGGAATCAAACCCATACTCGGCATGGAGGCCTACATTGTTGAGGATCACTCCAAGAAGGGGAAGGAGTATAAGGAGTACAACCACCTGACCCTCCTCGCCGCCGATAACGAGGGGTGGAGGAACCTTATGAAACTCTCCTCCCTCGGTTTCCTTGAGGGGTTTTACGGCAAACCCCGTATAGACTGGGAGCAACTTAAGGAACATTCCAGAGGGTTGATTGTCCTTTCGGGATGTCCCAAGGGTACGATAGCCGAGAACATCGTAAAGGGCCGATACGACGAGGCAAAGAGGTGGGTGGAGTGGTTTAAAGACGTCTTCGGTGAGAGGTTCTTCCTTGAGGTGCAGGATGTGGGAATATCTGAGAACGAGGCCATAAACAAGACCCTGCTTGAGTTCTCAAAGTACTACGGTATACCTCTGGTAGCGACGAACGACGTCCACTACGTAAACCCCGGCGACCACGAGCTTCAGGAGATCCTGATGGCCATCGCCCAGAACAAGAAGATAAACGACAGGAGTCGCTTCATGCTCAGCACGAAACAGCTCTACATGCGGAGCGAGGAGGAGATGTTAAACCTCTTCTCGTGGATGCCGGAGGCCGTAAGGAACACCATGATAGTGGCCGAGATGTCCAACGTTCAGATAGAGCTGGACGCGACCAAACTCAAGCTTCCCCACTTCCCCCTGCCCGAAGGGTACTCCTCAGACGTTGAGTACCTGAAGGATCTGGCAAGGAAGGGACTTGAGGAGAGGATAAGTGATCTACCCGAAAGCGAAAGGCAGAAGTACAGGGAGAGGCTGGAGTACGAGCTTTCCGTAATAGAGGGGACGGGATTTGCGGGGTACTTCCTGATAATATGGGACCTCGTTAACGCGTCCCGCAGGATGGGTGTAAAGGTAGGTCCGGGCAGGGGATCGGCTGCCGGTTCCCTCGTTCTCTACTCCCTCGGTATCACTCAGATAGACCCTCTGAAGTACGATCTCCTCTTTGAGCGTTTCCTGAACCCGGAGCGTATATCTCCCCCTGACGTGGACATTGACTTTCAGGATAACCGCAGGGAGGACGTTATAAACTACCTGAGAGATAGGTACGGGAGCGACAGGGTCGCCCAGATCATAACCTTCTCCAAACTGAAGGCCAGAGCCGCCTTTAAGGACGTTGCCCGGTACTACGACACCCCCTTTGAACAGGCCAACCAGATCTCCCAGCTCATACCCAACGTACCCACCGACCCCATAACTCTGGCCGAGGCCTACGAGAGCGTTGAGGACTTCCGAAAGGCGGTTGAAAAGGAACCCTGGAAGACGGTGGTTGAGAAGGCTATAAAACTTGAGGGATTCACCCGTGGCACCAGCGTTCACGCTGCCGGGGTCGTGGTATCTCCCGACGAACTCACAAACCACGTTCCACTCGCCAAGAGCAAGGACGGTCAGGTAATAACCCAGTACGATATGGGAATACTGGAACTCCTCGGTATGCTCAAGATAGACGTCCTCGGCCTGCGCACCCTCTCCATGCTTGACCATGCCGAAAGACTCGTCCGGCAGCACTACGACCCCCACTTCACCCTGGAATCCATCCCAACCGACGACCCCGAGACTTTCCGGCTCCTTCAGGAGGGTAAGACCATGGGGGTCTTCCAGCTGGAAGGGACCAACATGCGCAAGATACTGATAAGACTCAGACCCACAGCCCTTGAAGACATAATCGCCCTGAACGCCCTGTACCGTCCTGGTCCCATACAGAGCGGGATGGTGGACGAGTACATAGAGAGAAAGCACGGAAAACCCTTTGAGTACGAGTTCCCTGAGCTGGAGCCTATCCTCAAGAACACCTACGGTCTCTTCGTGTATCAGGAGCAGATAATGCTCATGTCCCGCGTTCTGGCCGGTTTTACCCCCGGAGAGGCAGATACCCTGCGTAAGGCCATAGGAAAGAAGAAGAAGGCCCTCATGGAGAAGATGAAGGACAAGTTCATAAAGGGAGCCGTAGAGAGGGGATACGACGAGAAGAAGATCGTGAAACTCTGGGAGGATATAGAGAAGTTCGCCTCGTACTCCTTCAACAAATCTCACTCCGCGGCCTACGGCCTCATGGCCTACTGGACGGCCTACCTGAAGACCCACTATCCACTCGCCTTCTACACGGCCGCCCTCTCGTCCTTCAAAGGGTCCCAGCAGCAGAGGTTTTTCAAGAACGCCCCCCTCTTCATAGCAGAGATGCGGAAGATGGGCATAAAGGTGGTGCCTCCGGATGTGAACAGGAGCGACGTTGACTTTACTCTGGACAAAGAGGAAAACGCCGTCGTGTGGGGTCTGGGATTCCTTAAGGACGTGGGCCTTGAAATGGCCGAAAGGATAGTCAGGGAGAGGGAAAGGGGTGGAGAGTACAGAAGCGTTTCCGACTTCGCCCGCCGCACAAAGGCTAACAAGAAGGTGCTTGAGGCCCTCGCAAAGGCCGGTGCACTTGACTCCATATCAGGGATGACCAGATCCCAGCTCCTGAAGGACATCCGATCCGGAAGGGTGAGTAAGAGGGCTACGGGGAGCCTGTTCGGAAGCATAATGGACAGCAAGGTGGAGGAAGCGAGGGAGGATCTGAACACCCTCCTGAACATGGAGAGGCAATCTCTGGGCCTTTACATCTCTGGAAAGCCCTACGACGCCTACAGGGACGTCGCAAAAGCCTACGGTTTCCCGAAAATAGAGGAACTGGAGAACTACGTTAACCGGGAGGTCGCCTTTGTAGCGTCCCTGCTATATTACGATAAACGTAAGTTCAGGAGCGGAACGAAACTATCGCTCCTCTTTGAAGACGACACCGGAACCGTAGATGCCACGATGTTCATATCCGAAGGCCTCACGGAGCTCCTTGATAAACTGGAAAACGACCTCGTTTTCGTGGTAAAGGGAACGGTCAGAGGGGTATCCGACGATAACGAGGAGGAGGAGCGTATAGAAGTCAGGATAAAGGACGCTTCATCCATAACCCCGATCAGGGATTTCATAGCTCAAAACAGGATACTACGGAACGGAGATCCGCGAAAGGTCCTTGAAGCTGCCCTGAAGAAGTTTGAGATAATGGCACCGAACGGATTTAAGAGCAGGGAGGAGGGTAAACTCGCCTTCGTGAGGTTCTGGATAAGGGATCTGTCCGGTGAGGAGTTCGCCGAGGAGGTACCCTACGGTGTTGGCCTCAGGATACTTAAGAGGCTGGTCGTTAAGGACTCGGGCCTTTTCCTTGAGAGGAGGGACGCTTACGATGAGGCGGCCTATGCCCTACTGATCCGGGACGTTGAGAGGTGGTTCAGGGCGCTGAAGAAGGTGAAGTAGTCACGGTTATAGGAACGTAATTCATGTGCAGTTCCCGGGTATTATTGAGATACGTACCACTCTACAATTCCGTCGTTGTGCATGGGAGACAAAGGGGGTAGTATTTTGGACTTCGTTGAGAGCCTATCCCGGAAGATGGAGGAGTACATGTATACCCACGGTTTACCGTCCCCGACATTTCGGGTGTACGTGGACGGAGGATCAAGGGTTATTATGGAGTCGGAGAGATCCAGGAGGTTTCCCAGATCCGTAAAGTGCGTTTTTACCCCTCCGACGTACACCGTCATGGTTGAGGGACGGGTTATAACTTACGACACCCTCCTATCTCACGATGGGTTCAGGGTTGAGGAGAGGATACTGAACACGCTCTTTGAGGTGATGCTTGAGTACGTGATTGAAGATTGAGGCTTAGAATACCGACCATGCGTAAGTTTGTTCTGCTGATCCTGACCGTGTTATTTCTCTCGTGTTCGGGGGAAGCCTCAAAGTCGGAAGAGGGAACTGCCCTCGCGACCGGAGTGACGGAACAGGTAAAGGTTCCCGAAGATCTGAGGAGGTTTCTGTATCCGGGATCGGCCGTTGAAAAGGTGCTCGTAGGTGAGGGGTCCATTGGCGTAGTTATGCGCACTAAAGACGATATAAGGAAAGTTGCCGAATTTTACCTGAAGAAATTCGGGAAGCCGGAGGACAAAGTCGTAAACTCGTGGGCGGTCTCTTACCTCTACCGTAGGGAGAACGCCATGATCCACATAGAGAGGGAGGACGGAGGGAGCGTAATATCCGTCTCGCTTGTAAAATAAAAAAAGGGCCTTTCGGCCCAAGTGGGCGCGGGAGGAGTTGAACCTCCGACCTCTCGCATGTCAAACGAGCGCTCTAACCACCTGAGCTACGCGCCCGGATGAGGATGATATTATACTGTGGAACGGTGTGCGTGTGGGGTTTAGAATTCCCGCTTGAAGAGGATACTCCGCTACGCCGTCGCCTTTCTTGGGATACTGTTCGCCGTTTATCCCATGCTAAGGGACATTCATCGCCTGCGGGAGATAAGGTTTGACCCGATCCTGTTCGCAACGGCCGTACTGGTCATGCTACTGTCTTACAGCCTCCTTCCCCTTATCTGGCTATACGTGGGCAGGGCTTTTGGTATACCTCTAAACATAAGGGAGGCCGTGAACTCGTGGTTCGTTTCGTCGGTCGGCAGGTACATACCGGGGAAGGTGTGGCAGTTCGTGGGGCGGGCCTCCCTTCTGCCCTATCCCGCATCCGTGGTGATATCGGCCATGTTTTACGAACATCTCATCCTTATGACGGGGGCATCCCTGTTCTCCTTCGTACTCCCCCGGTTTCCCCTCCTGCAGGTCCTGATAACCTTAACCCTTACGGCCACCCTTCTGTTGTGGAGATACTTCATCCTTCTTATTCACAGATGGTTCCCCAGAGTTCGGCACTATCCCCGTAGATGGAAAGACGTGGTCGTGGCCGTACTCCTGTCAACCCTCTACTGGGCGATATCGGGGTTTGCGGCTTACCTCATAGCGAGAAGTACCTTCTGGGGTAAGGGTTATCCGGAGATAGCCTTCGTTTACTCCTTCTCCTTTGTGGCCTCTTACGTGCTTCCCCTAACTCCGGCGGGTCTCGGTATAAGGGAGGCCATCATATCGGGGATAATGGGGTACAACCTCCAGTCCTCGGTATTCGCCCTTTTGACCCGTCTGGCCATACTGGTGGTGGACCTGATAACCCTCGGAATAGGGGTTCTGGCAGGGGTTAGAGGTGGTAGGAGAGAAGACTCATAGGCAGACCCGCCTCCCCGATCTCCTTTTTCAGGTTGGATAGGTCGTAATCCACCCTGTACCAGGTGAACGATGGCTCCTCATCGTCGTAGATGCCGAAGGAGGCCCCACCGAGGCCGTCCCGTGGTTGCCCCACGGAGCCGGGATTCACTATGTACCGTACGGAGGGCAGGAACCTCATCTTCATACGGTCGCTCACCACCTGTCCCCCCACAACCACCGTCCTGTAGCGGGCAAAGTAGGAAGGTACGTGGGTATGGCCAACGAAGATTAAGCGGGCGTCTGTACTGCTGAAGGATCTCGTGGCATCAGTCGGATCAAAGATGTACTTCCATATCGGGTCGTCTGGTGCTGCATGGACGTACAGGACATCCCCCTCACGGGCAAGTGGCCTCAGGTTACGTATAAAGTTGAGATTTTCCGGCTTGATCACCTTCTCCGTCCATACGCTACACGTGTAGGCCAGATCGGAGAAGTAGTTTCGCTCCTCGGGGTTTATGAGTGCGGCATCGTGGTTCCCGAGGAGGCAGATATCGCACTTCCCCCTGAACCACTCTATAACTTCGTTGGGCCTCGTCCCGTAGTCCACGTAATCGCCAAGGGACACTATGCGGTCGTACCTGATATTCTCCCTTTCAAGGAAATCCAGAACGGCCTTCAGCGCCCACCAATTGGCGTGTACATCGGATAGTATAAGCGTTCTCACATTTTGAACCTGTTCCTTAGTATTCTCCGTTCAGGAAAGGTACTCCTCAAGTCTATCCAGCATCTCATCAACCCTTTTTCTCATAGCCTCTAACTTCTCCGCAGCCTCACCCCTGAGTTTACCGGACTTCTCACTGAACTCCCTTTCAATCTGAGCCCTCAACTCCCTCAACTTCTCACGGGCCATCCTGCCACGATCTACCAGTTTGCCGCGTACCTCCTTCCCGGTGTAGGGGGTGGTCAGGAGCGTCGCCAGAGCCCCTATGGTCATTCCGGTTAAAAGTCCCATTACGAACAGCAGTGCATCTTCACTTCTTCTTGCCATAGGGTAAAATTCTAAAGGAGAATGAAAAATTCTGGACGGGATTAGAATAGCAACGTCTGGTGATGGGTGATACTCTTCTTGTACTTGCCCTACTCTCTGTGGGAGATGGGGATGCGGCACAGGTTGAGGCCCTTCGGGTGAGGTCCAGCTACCTCCATGCGAAGGCTCTGGCACTTTCCGGGGACACCCTGAAAGCAATAAACGTACTATTACAGGAGGAGGGGTGCAGGGCAAAGAGGTACAGGCTCGTCCTTATGATGGGGAAGTTTTACCTTGACGGCGCCACGGAACTCCTTGAGGACACGGTGTGCTTCGGCCATAGGGACCTTATCCTGTATAACGCCTACGTCCTGAACTTCCTTGACGATCCCCTATCGGATAGCCTCCGTTCCACGGTTCCCCCTCTTCTGGATCCGGGGAAGGCCATACTCTACAACCTCGTTCCGGGCATGGGTCTCGTATATGCCGGGAGGCCGTGGCAGGGGGTAAAGACCTTTCTGGCCAACGCAGTCGGTATAGCAGGTATTACCTATTCCATTAAGAATAAGAGGTACGTGGATGCGGCCGTGTGGTACATCTTCTGGGAGGGAAGGTTCCTCACCGGCAGTTTTCAGAACGCTATAAGCGCAGTCTGGGACGAGAACCGGAGGCGACTCCGTCCTTACTTCCGGAAGATCCTGCAGATGATAGAGGAGGGGGGGTAGGGACCTTTTCCCTTATCTGACCACAACCTCATTACGATCTCTCCAGTAGACGAATACACCCCCGGCACGCCATCAAACCAGGATAGCAATTACCGTTCTATCATCGGGATGATAGTCGATACCCTTTTAACCGTAATATACGTTGCGCTCTTAATGTTGCTATGGTTCTACGGCCATTGCCCATAGACGTAATGAACAGGCGACTCGTTCACACCAACGGTCTTCACACGGTAAGCCTTTCTTAAAGGTTCAAATTTCCACCCTGACCCTTACGAGCCACGTCCTTTTTTTACTATCCATAAGCACCACACCCGTAAAGGCCGTGTGGCCAAAGCGTTTGAGGAGGTCGTAAGCCAGATCGTAATCCTTCCCCTTAACCTCCGTCTTACCTATGAGGGCTTCGTATTTCCCGGCGGGTATGGGTTTACGCCTGACGTCTACCTTTTTCCATTCAAGGGTTATCCTTTTCGGCTTAACCTCTCCCTCACAGGGTACCTGCATGACGGTCTTAAAGACGGCTCCGAGGAAGGGGTTAACGTTCGGTGGGCCGTAAGTCTCCACCTCCTTGACCATATCTCCGTGCCTGTACCTGAAGTGGTAGGTGGGTAGATCCGTACCCTGAAACATAACGTACCTCTCCTCAAGGCTCTTCCATCTATCCGGATTCAGGATGGAGTCGGGAACCTCTATACGGCAGTAGAAGGTCTTTGCCCCAACGGTTCTCAGGGAAATCCCTCTCCTTCCCTTTAATTTTGCTAGGGGTATCTTTGCTCCCCAGTGCTCCTCGTAGATGTAGAGGCTAACCGGCACCTTGGGCGATAGTGAAAACAGAAAGAACATGATGTCCATTCTAAGGGGGCTAACTACCTTCCCACTTAACCTTTAACTGTTTGGCGGCCTTCACCTCGTCCAGACGTCTCACCGGTGTGGTATGGGGAGCGGTCTTCACAACCTCCGGGTTCTCGTAGGCCTCTCTCTTTATCTTTATGAGGGTTTCGGCGAAGGCCTCAAGCGTCTCCTTCGTCTCGGTCTCCGTTGGCTCTATCATGAGGGCCTCCGGAACTATGAGCGGGAAGTAAACCGTCGGAGCGTGGAAGCCGTAGTCAAGGAGCCTCTTGGCTATGTCGTACGTCCTTACGCCGGTCTCCCTCTTTATGGGCATGGCCGTGGCGACGAACTCGTGCATGTTCCGGGTGGGATAGGCTATTCTGTACTCTCCCTCTATGAGGTGCCTCAGGTAGTTGGCGTTCAGGACCGCGTCAGCGGCCGCCTGTCTCAAGCCTTCCCCACCCATGGAGAGGATGTAGGCGTAGGCTCTGACCATCACGAGGAAGTGGCCGTAGAAGGCGTGGACTTTCCCTATGCTCAGGGGTCTGTCCCAGTTCAGGTAGTACTCCCCCTTCTCCGGGTTGTACTCAACCGTGGGTACGGGAAGGAAGGGTTTCAGATGCTCCTTTACCAGAACGGCACCCGCACCCGGTCCCCCTCCGCCGTGGGGAGTTGAGAAGGTCTTGTGAAGGTTCAGGTGTACAACGTCTATGCCGAGGTCGGAGAGATTCACCCACCCCATTATGGCGTTGAAGTTGGCGCCGTCCATGTACACCTGCCCACCTGCCCCGTGTACCAGATCCGTGATCTCCCGTATGTCCCGCTCAAAGAGGCCGAGGGTGTTGGGATTCGTGATCATCAGGCCGACTGTCCTGTCGGAAAGTTTGCTCTTGAGATCTTCAACGTCCAGTGTACCCTTATCGTTGGACTTCACCTCAATCGCCCTGAAGCCGGCCATGGAGGCCGTTGCGGGGTTCGTACCGTGGGCGGAGTCCGGGATCAAAACTTCGTCCCTGTGGCCCTCTCCCCTGTGCCTCAGGTAGGCCTTTATCATGAAGATACCCGTCAACTCTCCGCTGGCGCCGGCAACCGGCTGAAGCGTGATCCCACCAAGATCCGTGAGTTTTTTCAGGTACTCCTGAAGCTCGTACATCAGCCTGAGGGCGCCCTGAACGAGATGGGTGGATGCGTGGGGATGCAGGTGGGTGAAGCCGGGGAGACGGGAAACGTCCTCGTTGAACTTGGGGTTGTACTTCATGGTACAGGAACCGAGGGGATAGAAGCCTATATCTACGCCCCAGTTCTTCTGTGAGAGCCTTACGTAGTGTCTGACGACCTCGTTCTCCGGAACTTCGGGCAGGTTAAGGGGTACCCTCCTCCTCAACTCCTCCGGTATACCGTACTCAACCGGGAAGTCCGGAACGGGAAAACGGGCGGTTCCTTCCTTGTGTTTCTCAAATATGACCTTATCGTCCTTAACGAGCATGGACAACGATTCTAAGGACGGAGTCCCCCCGTAGGTTAAGGTTTACCGCATTAAGCCTCCTTAAGTTCAACTACCTCGTACCCGACGTCGGCGACGGCTTCGGCTACCTCCTCAAAGAACACCTCTTCCTCGCTCTTAAAACGGGCCTCTCCCCTGTCAAGGGAGACCTGAACGTCCTTATAGCCGGCGTTCTCAAGAACCTTCTTTACCTTCATGGCGCAGTGGGGGCAGGTCATACCCTTTATCTTCGCTACGTACTCTCTCATGTTACGGCAATTGTAAGGGAGAACAAAAGGCAACCTTAAAATGCACTTTCATGCTCTACCTTATAACCGATCTCTCTTTTGTGGGCTATACCGCCGGAAACTGGTGGTTTTACGACGTGTGGGAGGAGAACTTCGTCCTGCACTACGAGATCGTGGATTCGGTGGTAGGAAACGACACGTGGGACGGAAGCGGCAGTAGATGTTCTTTCTCCTCCCCCGTTGATAGGGCCACGTTCCACATGTGGACTTACATGTCGGTTTATATGGACGTCACCTACGCCTATTACGACGGGACCTATCTGGTAGACCTTGTGGAATCAACCAGACATTCGCCTTTCCTCGGCGTTGGGATAAGGACGCTCAAGTTCCCTCTAACGGTAGGAGATACGTGGCAGGCCATAGACACGTGCATATACGCCCTCGGCCAGAGGATACCCCATCCCAACGGCAGTATAGACGATGACACCATCGTGGATACCCTCTGGTACGACACCTCGTACGCGTATCTGGAATCCTACACGGGAGACACCATAATCGTGCGATTTTCTCCCATAAAGGTCTACGAGAAGGCGACCTTCACTATCCCCTACGGAGATACGGCGTTCTTGTGCTGTATAAACAACTACCGCTACATCTACGGCTACATCAAGTACGTCGTAGGCTTCGGCATGTACAAACTCCAGATGGATAGCATGGTCCTTTACCAATCGTGGGGGATAGTGGACACGACGTCCACACCGTGGGATACGACCTTCTTCCCTCCGACCTATATGCTTACGACCCCCTACTACGCCGTGTGGACCTACGTACCGGTGGGTATTTCGGAGAAACCTATAAGAGGTCGGCATTCATCGTTCGGTATAAATGGGAGGGTTCTGACCGTTACGGACGATACGGAGGTTTACTCCATAGACGGTCGCCTCGTGAAGCGCCTGAGGGCAGGGGATAGCTTCCGCCTTAGACCGGGGATCTACTTCATACGCTTTAAAGGTACTATCCGTAAGGTGGTGGTACGATGAAACGACTCCTGAAACTCTCCCTGCTCACCCTAACCTTTGTCTTTCTAATAGGGGGTAGGTGTGGCTCCGAGTGCGAATGTTCCTGTTCCCCTCAGGAAGTCAGCACCTACGCCTTGGATAGGGGACGCTACCTTGAAGCGACGTGGTGTTCCCCCGAAGAAGGAGAGTTCGTCACGGATACCTTCCATGAGATCGCCTCCGAAATAACCGTAGGGAACGAAAGTTGCAACATAACCCTGCTTTACAGTCCTACGGTCGGCGATACCCTCGTATGTGCCTCGGACACCTGTGCCAACGTGGTCGGTCTGGACGTCTTCCATCCCATACACCTTTACGGCGAGGGGGATACCCTTCCGGGAGACGGCTTCTACCTGAAGGTGGTACGGATGGACACGTCAATCTACCTGATAGGGCTTGAATACGGGAACGGCAGGGTGCATATCTCCCCCGACCTCTACAACGATTTGGCCCCGGACACTGGAGGGTACTCCGACACCGTAAGGGCTTTGGTTCCGACGGACCCGTCCTACGGCCACGCCCTGTGGTTAGACAGAGGGGACAGGGACATAAACTTCGTAGCCCCGGGCGACATCTTCGGCAAGATAACCGTCTTAGGAGTCAGTGGGGACAGCGTCAGGATAAGGGTACTCTACAGGTTTACGCCCTTCAACGTACCGGGGTTAAGGTGGATAAAGGGAGGATAACGTTATGAAAAAGGCTTTACGTATTCTCTTAATGCTCCTGACCGTCTGGCTCATGATGGGGTTCAAGTGCAACGTCTGCGAATGTGAGAATAGGGAGATAAACCTACGGGCCATAGAGCGGGGGGCGAAACTTGAGGTTGAATGCTGCCTGCCGGGTGAGGAGACTTGGACCGACACGTTCGCCGAGCCGAAGAGGGAGCTGTACGTGGAGAGGTGCGGCCATGCCCTGCCATCGCCGGAGGTTGAAGACGTCAGGACCTGCCTATCGTCCGGATGCAGGAACGTCCTTATGCTAAGCGAAGGCCTCCCCATCCAGCTCTACGAGGAGGGGGACACCCTGCCGGACGAGGGCTTCTACCTGAAGGTGGTCAGAATTGACACGTTAATCTACCTCATGGGGCTTAACCGTGGAGACAGGAGGGTTTACATCTCTCCCACACTGCACGAAGGCCTCGCCCCGGATACGGGGGATTATGCGGATACCGTTATCGCCACGGTGCCGGCCGATTCCTCCTACGGTCATGCCATCTGGATGGACAGAGGCTCACCGGATATAGACACCCTCCCCTACGCCCCCGGAGATTTCTTCGGTAAGGTGAGGGTTATGGAGGTCTGGGGGGACAGCGTACGCCTGAAGGTGGGCTACAGGTTCAAGGTCCCTGGCCTCAGGTGGATAAAGGGAGGTTAGGCTATGGTCCTGCTCTTAGGTTCGCTCTCCTTTGTGGGGTACGATGCCGGGAAAGGCTGGTTGTACGATTACGTGGTGGAGGACTCCATACACTACCTTTACCTGTACGACACCCTCCTGAGCGTCGGAGCATGGGACGGCTCGGGAAGCCGTTGTACATTCTCACCGTCGGTTGACAGGGCGCTTATGGTCTTTTCCGATTACCCTATGTCCTACCTTCCGGACAGTGCCTTCGCGTACTACGATGGTACGTATCTGGTGGACCTCGTGGGTGTTGCCACGTATTCCCCCTTCTACGGCGCCGGAATAAGGACTCTCAAGTTCCCTATCACTGTCGGCGATACGTGGCAGGCGATAGACACGTGCATATACGCCTTAGGTCAAAAGGTACCTCACCCCCAAGGGAGCATAGACGAGGATACCCTCGTGGATACCCTCTGGTACGATACCTCCTACGCATCTTTGGAATCCTACACCGGGGATACCATAACCGTGGCCTTCGCTCCGATAAATATGGTTGAAAAGCTCACAGCCCTACAGGTATGGGACGACACCACTTACCTGTGTTGCCGTACGTACTACCATCAGCTCTACGGAAAGGTGATATACATCGCCGGGATGGGGATGTACGGCCTCCGTATAGACAGCGCGGTCGTGGATATAGCCTACGGCCTGATAAACACCAACACGTGGGACACCACGTTCGTGCCGAGGACCTACCTCCAGACCGTTTACTCTCCTCTCAGGTGGGATTACGTAAGTACGGATGTAGCAGAGAGACCTTCTAAGGAAGGGTATCCGGCAGTTGATGTGTACGGTCGTACCCTAAAGGTACGGAGAGATGCCCTCGTGTACGCCGCGGACGGGCGCTTACTCTTCAGGCTCGGTCCTGGGGCGTCCGTTTCACTTCAACCGGGGGTGTACTTCGTTAAGACCCCTGCAGGGGTGAGGAAGGTGGTAATACGTTAGGCCTCTCCGGGAGTAGAATACATCCGTGGAACTCAAACCCAACCCCGGAAAGAGCCTAACCATAGACGTAAACGGAAAGGTATGGGCGAGGTACCCCGTAAAGACCCATGTTATAAAACCCGGTGAGGATATAGTGGAGGTTGTGGCCCGGTACGTGAAGTCCCACCTCAAGGATGGAGACATCGTTTTCGTAAGCGAGAAGATTGTCGCCATCTCCCAGGGCAGGGCGTACCCCATAGATGAGATAAAGCCCTCCTTCTGGGCGCGACTCCTCTCCCGCTTCGTGACGAAGAGTCCGTACGGCATAGGTCTGGGAAGCCCCTGGACGATGGAACTGGCCATAAGGGAGGCCGGACTACCCCGTATCCTCTTGGCCGCCTTCGTCGCCGTCCTCACCAAACCCTTCGGCATCCGTGGTATGTTCTACAGGGTGGCCGGCAGGAACGTCTCGGCCATAGACGGCCCCACCCCCTACACCC
>JALWYV010000045.1 GCA_027003075.1 Caldifarciminota bacterium
CACCCTTAAGGACGGACTTGCGGGCGTCGTCGTTGTACCTGATGTCTTTCGCAGCCATGTTTCACCTCCTTTTTTATGACTCCTCTATGACGGCGAGGATGTCGTCCTCGCGCATGATGAGGTACTCTTCACCGTCTATCTTGACCTCGCTCCCGGCGTACTTGGAGAAGAGGACCTTGTCCCCCACCTTCACCTCAAGGGGGATCCTCTTCTCGCCCTCCTCGTCCCAGCGGCCGGGTCCTACGGCCACGACCTCACCCTTCTGGGGTTTCTCCTTCGCCGTGTCGGGTATGATTATGCCGCTCGGCGTCTTGACCTCGTCCTCCTCTATGCGCTTTACGACAACGCGGTCTGCGAGGGGCCTGAGCTTCACTGCCATGGTCTTACCTCCTTCTTAAACTTATGTTAACTGATTTAGGAATAGAATAATGTGGGAAATCTGCTCACCTGTCAAGTGTTGAAACCTTCCTGTAAAACGCCACGGCCGTGTCCCCGCCCTTGACGAACTTGAAGAGCCTCAACCCCTCAACCTCCGGTGGCCTCTCCCGTGATGGCATCTCTAAGACGAATATACCCCCTTCCTTCAGGTAAGGGATTATCGCCCTCAGAAGGTCCCTCCTCCTCTCCCACGCGTAGGGAGGATCAGCCAGTATGAGGTCAAAGTCCCCGGAGAAGGTCCTCAAGAAAGACAGTACGTCGGCCTTTACCACCTTGACGTTTTCTGACAGACCGAGTTTCTGAAGGTTTTCCCTTATAACCCTCACACTTGCGGGATTGCTGTCCACAAATATGCAACTCCTTGCTCCGCGGGACAGGGCCTCTATGCCGAGCGCACCGCTGCCACTGAAGAGGTCAAGGACGTCGTACCCCTCAACCGTCGGTAGGATGTCGTATATCCGTTTTCTCGTGAAGGAACTCGTGGGCCTGACGTGGCGGGCAGTCTTCAACTTCGTACCCCGGTACCTCCCACCGGAGACCTGTACTCCCGTCCTCTTCATTTCCGGGCGATCACCTCGTTCTTCTCGTTGAAGATCAGGACCCTGGGCTTATGCTCCCCGACCTCTTCGGGGGTTACCCACGTAAAGGCCATGATTATGAGCCTGTCCCCCACCTCGGCCAGACGGGCCGTTCCACCGTTCACCTTTATCTCCCCTTTCCCTCCGGGTATAGCGTAGGTCTCAAATCTACCCCCCGTCTCAACGTTGATGACCAGAACGCTCTCGTAGGGGAGTATACCCGCCTCCTCCATCATCTCTCTGTCTATCACTATGCTGCCTTCGTAGTTCAGGTCCTTGGAGGAGACCCTTACCCAGTGGAGTTTGGCTTTCAAAACTTTATAGAACATGGGGTACCTCCTCCTCCAGAAACATCAGAACCTCGTTCAAAAGCGTTCTGCGTATGGCTACTCCCAACACTCCAGATGTCAGGGCTATGAACTCAAGGTTTATACCCATGTTGGCCAGAGTTTCAAGGACTCCACGGAGATCCAGCACGTTCAGGAACTCTATAAAGGCGAGACCCGGATCCACCACCACCTCTCTGGCTCCCGTCCTCTCGGCTATCTCCTCCCTGCGTCTCCTTATCTCCATACCCTCGCTCTCGTAAACTATGACGGAAAAATCTCCCCTTCCTCCAACGGAACTATCAAAGCTCGCGGCCAGAATGGTAAAACCTTCCCCTTTAAGTGTCTGAATGACGTCCGCCGCAACCCCCGGTCTATCCTTGAGCGACCGAAAGGTCACCTTGGCCACCCTTTCCTTGTAGTGTACGCTCAAAGGATTTTATTTTATGGCCGAAAGACTTCTCAGAATATCCTGAACTCCACTATCCTGTCAGCCGCGGAGGTTCCCCTCGCCCTGCTATCACCGTAGGAGACGGCGACCATCTTTTCAGGGGGCAATCCCTTGCTTATGAGGTAGCGGACGATTGAAGTCGCCCTTACGGCCGCCAGCTCCCAGTTGGTGGGGTACCTGTCCCTGTTGCTCTTTACGGGGGACTTATCCGTATAAACGGCCACGTGTACCTGATTGAAGCCGCTCTTTTTCAGGTCCTTTACGAGGTCGTCAAGTATCCTCTTTCCCCTCGGAGAGAGTTCGGTACTCCCCGGCATAAATATGCTGTCCGAGGGCATGCGGAGGACGGTCTTATCCTCCGTTATCTCCGTGGTCTTCTCACCACCCACCGGTATCTGCTTTATGAGACGGGTGTTCTCCTCGTAGAGGTCCCGAACGACCTTCTCAAGTGGCACGACCTTGCCGTAGTAGAGGTAAAGCATCCCACCACCGAGGGCGAGAACGGCAAGGCCCAGAACGAACCGCATAGGGGTATTTTACCCCCGTTACGTGGAAAAGTTATTTCCTAAGGATTACCTTGAATACGCCCACGCGTCTCCCGTCCTTACGTACGTCAACGAAAACGCTACCGCTAACGCCCAACGGGAGGGAGTACTCCCCGGTGCTGAAGTAGCCTTCCCTCTTGCCAACGAGCCTGCCGGAGGGGTCGTATACCCTTACGGTGTACCTGCCTGTCTGAGAAACCTTGAACCTTATTCCGCCCGGATAACTACCGACTACGGCCGCATTCCGGCACACTTCCCTCTCACCCACGACGAGTTCCACGTCCTCACCGAGGGGGCATACGGTGTCCACCGTCATGCCGTTGCCTACGGCCACCAGGGCGTTCCTTACGGCGAAGTTGAGGTTATACAGGCTGTCCCGCGTGGGGAGATCATAGACTGAAACGCTCTGAAGGGTGAGGGAGAGGGTGTTCACGTTTCCACAGATGGCCGGTCTCAGGTAATTACCGGAGGAGTCCAGCTGCAACAGGAAGGCGTCACCACCGGATGAGAGGAGGAAGACCGTGTGGTTGTCCCCGTCCACGGTTGAGGTTATGGCGTACCTTCCCACGTCGTACCCGGATGTGGCGTACTCCTTCGCCCATATCAGGTTTCCGGAGGTGTCCATCTTTATCAGAACGGCGTCCCCGGCCATCTCGGCGGCCACGTACACGTACCCGTTGGAGTAGTACAGGTTCCTTACCCTGTCCATAGTGCCGTCGGAGACCACCCTTCTGGCCCACAGGACGGCGCCGTCGCTCCCTCTGACCTTCATTACGAGGATGTCCCGGTAGGAGGGGTCGTTGGCCGGAGATTCCCACGTGTTGGAGTACCCGCCTATTACGAAGTTACCGGAGGGCAGCACCGTTACCCCTATGGCGCTCTCTCTGCTGCCCGGAACGAAGTAGTAGGAGGACTGCCCCCTGTACCTCCGCGTCCACACCGTATCCCCGGAGGGGGTCATCTTCACGGCGTAAATGTCCCAGTCCTCCGGGTCCCCGGCCGTATAACTGCGCAGGCTATCCTCAACCCTTCCCACGATGATGTAGTTCCCGGAAGGGTCCTTCTCAACGTCAAACAGGAGGTGGGCGAGGACGGTGTCTGTTCCGTACTTGAACCTGCCTATCCTCTTCTGCCACAGTATACTGCTGCCATCGGAGGAGAGTTTTATAACTATGGCGTCGTAATCTCCCGGTATGGCAGGGTTGCTTCGGGTGGCATCCGTCTGGCCAACTATCACGTACCCACCGTCCTCTATAACGTCCCACGCCTTATCGGTCTCGTACGCGTGGATCGGACTGGCCCCTATCCGTTTAGCCCACTGGACGTTCCCCCAGACGTCCGTCTTGATCACGAATATGTGGTGAGTGTCCGCCGGATAGGGCATTAGACCCGTATAACCCACCATCACGAACCCGCCGTCGGAGGTCCTCTCCATCCACGTGGCGTGGTCTTCCCTCGCCGTTCCACTACTGAGTTTCCTGCCGTAAACCTTCTCCCATACTACGTTCCCGAACGTATCCGTCTTTATCAGAAAGAAATCGCCGTATCCCAGCCCACCGGAGGAGAAGGAGTTCGTACGTCCGAACATCACGTAACCGTTCCACATCCTCACCACCGTATAGGGCGTCTCCGTACCCGATGCACCGTACCTGTAAATAAACGTCCAAAATACCCCCATCAATCCCAGAAACATAGTCCGAATTCTAAGGACGTTTTAAAGCTTCATAGCGTTTTGTTGCCGTAAGTGGGACAAAAGAGTTTACGATCCCGTTTTCAGGTTTCCATGTACCTTTCCATTTCCCTGCGGTACCTCCCGTAGAGGGGGAAGGCCTCCGTAAGTTCCTTAACTTTCTTTCTCGCCCTCTCCTTCATTCCCTCGTCCTCCGGAGCCTTAAGGACGTCGGCTATTATCCGGCCTATCTCCCTCATCTCCCCCTCCTTCATGCCACGGGTGGTAAGGGCGGGGGTGCCTATCCTTATACCGCTGGCCCGCGTCGGGGGGAGGGGGTCGTCCGGTACGGTGTTCTTATTTACGGTTATCCCCACCTCGCCGAGGAGCCTCTCGGCCTTCTTACCGGACATCCCCAGGTTTCTCAAGTCTACCAACATCAGGTGGTTGTCCGTACCGCCGGAGACGAGATTAAGGCCGTTCTCCATAAGGCTCTCGGCCAGGGCCTTTGCGTTCTTTACTATCTGAACCGCGTACTCTTTGAAGGAGGGCTGGAGGGCCTCCTTGAAGGCCACGGCCTTGGCGGCTATGACGTGCATAAGGGGGCCTCCCTGCATTCCGGGGAAGACGCTCTTGTCCACCATTTTACCGAGTTCCGGGTCGTCAGTCATTATCATGGCACCCCGCGGTCCCCGGAGGGTCTTGTGGGTAGTCGTGGTTATGAAGTGGGCGTAGGGAACGGGAGATGGATGGACACCGGCGGCGACCAGTCCGGCTATGTGGGCGATATCGGCCATAAGGTAGGCTCCTACCTCGTCGGCTATCTCTCTGAAGGCCTTGAAGTCTATCTCACGGGGATAGGCTGAGTACCCCGTAACGATTATCTGGGGACGATACTTCTTAGCCAGCGTCCTGACCTGGTCGTAATCTATGCGGCCGGTCTCGGGGTTCACGCCGTAGTACTGGACCTTGTAGAGTTTGCCGGCGAAGTTGACGGGGGCGCCGTGGGATAGGTGTCCTCCGTGATCCAGCCTCATGGCGAGGATGGTGTCGCAGGGCCTCAGGACGGCGAAGTACACGGCCATGTTGGCCTGGGTCCCGCTGTGGGGCTGGACGTTGGCGTGCTTGACGTTGAAGAGTCTCTTCGCCCTCTCCCTCGCCAGCTCCTCGGCCACGTCCACGAACTCGCACCCTCCGTAGTACCTCTTTCTGGGGTACCCCTCGGCGTACTTGTTCGTCATCACGCTGCCCATGGCGGTAAGCACGGCCAGAGATACGAAGTTCTCGGAGGCTATAAGCTCAAGGCCCTCGTGCTGGCGGACGGCCTCCCTGTATATGGCCTCGTACACGTCGGGGTCGGTCCTGTAAAGCTCGTCAAAAAACATAGAGGGTATTTTACCCCCGCTTACGCTTCACATCACCGTTAAAATCCGGGGAGTAGCGTGAGGACGGTTAAGGAGTACGACTTCGTCCCCCTTACTCCCGGGCCACCGGGACGCCTCAGATGGGCCTTCAGGAAGGTTGGCCCCCTGTATCAGGTGAGGGGGGTGGGTAAGTACAGGGATCTGGTTATAGAACCCCGTTGGGGATGGGAGAGCCTTTACCGGATGCTCTCGTCCGCCTTCGGCCTTGAGGAGGGAAGGGGAGGAGTTGAGGGAATAGAGGACGCGGTAAGGAACAGGTTCCTGAAACTGGTGGAGGAGTACGCGAGGGAAAGGGTGGGGTACAGGGAGGCCTTCAACGTGTACGGACGGGGCCGTATTCTCCCTCACAGGTACGACCCCCTCAAGCCTACGGACTTGCCCGCCGTGGGGGACGAGATGGGGACGCCGGTTGAGGTCCTGTGGCTCAGATACCTTTTACATATCATGGGATACGACGTGGACGATTACGAGGAGCCACCGGAGGGGGCCTTCAGGCTCAAGTTCTACGAGGAGCCGGAGGAGGAAGTCTGGAAGCTGGCCTACGTTATTTACTCCGGAATGTTCGGCTGGGGAAACGTCGGATTCCTCGTAAATACCCCCTACCTCTTTGAGGAGTACGTCGGCAGGAGGTTCGGGGGGAGGAGAGTTGGAGACATGGAGTGGGACATACGCCCGGACTTCGTCCTCAAAGACGGCACACCGATGGATGCCAAGTACAAGGTACACCCCACGAGATCGGACGTGTACCAGGCCTTCACGTACGCCACCCTTCTCGGGAAGGAAAGGGCTGTTCTGGTCTATCCGATGGTGGAGGAGAGGGATATACGGTTAGGAGACGTACTGATAGAGGTAAGAGCCGCATTCTGACACGGCGGGGTTAAAATAGAGTCGTGCTTTTGCTCCTGACCGCACAGATGAAGCTCCCTCCGGCCCTGAAGTTCCGCACGTACGAGACCCCTCACTTCCTCGTCCATTACCATAAGGGGACGGAGGACTGGGTTCCGGGGGTGGTTTCACTGGCCGAGAGCCTGTATACGGTTTACAGCAGGGCCTTCGGGTGGTCTCCGGGAAAGATAAATATCGTCTTAGTAGACGCCTACGACTTTCCCAACGGCTTTGCAACGCCCATATTTGAAAACACGGTATACCTCTACCTGCAGCCCCCCGTCGGTGACCCCTACTTTGGCAGTATGGAAGGGTGGATAGAGATCCTTCTGAAACACGAACTGGTACATATCTTTCACATGGACAAACCCCACCCCGTATCCGGTATGCCCTATCCGGAGCTGGTGAGGTACCTTTTCGGCAGGAACCCGGCCATGTGCGCCTTCCCCAACCTCCTGGACTCCGGATGGCAGGCGGAAGGGATAGCCACCTACTACGAGTCAAAGGGGGGGTTCGGACGTCTCAACAACCGCTACTTCCGGGATCAGATGCTGGCCTACGTGAGGGACGGTGGCCGTTTGACGCCCGACCTCATGAGCGTATCCTTTGACCTGTGGCCCTACGGTCGGGCCTACCTGTGGGGAGGCATGTACCTTGAGTACATCGCCCGGAGGTACGGCGAGAGGGAGGTGGTGAACCGGATAGTTAACTCCTCCTACTGTATGGACAGATCCCTCTGCTGTGGCTGCCTCATAGGCCCGCTCTTTATGAAGGACGTCAGGGATTTCCCGAGGTGGGGCGGGAAGATGAGATCTGAAGCCGTATCCCTGCGGGACGGAACCTACAGGTACCTGACCAATACCGGGAACTCCAAAGGGTACGTCTCCCTGTCCCCCTCTGGCAGGTACGTGGCCTATACGGAGAGGACCTTCTCAGCCTACCCATCCCTCAAGGTGATGGATATGGAGTCCGGCAGGGTGATAAGGGAGGTCCGGGTCCTCGCCGTGGGACCGGTCTCCTGGGCCGGTGATACCCTCGTCCTCTTCTCTCAGTACAGGATATTCCGGAACTTCTACGTGTTCTCAGACGTGTACACCCTGAACGTCGTCACGGGGAAAGTGAAGCGTCTTACGAAGGGTGAGAGGGCGCACTCACCCGTATCCACGCCCCACGGCATCCTGTACGTCCGCAGGGAAGGTCCACGGCAGAGCATAGTTAAAATTGGCGGTGAAGTCCTCTTGAGAGGCAAAGAAAGTGAAGGTTTTACTGACCTGAGGTTCCACAACGATACCCTGTATTTCACGTTTTACCACCACGGGTGGACGGATATCGCCTACGTTCCCTACGGCGACGACTCCGTACGTTTCATAACCCGGACGCGCGACCCCTCACTTCTCTCTCACGTGGACGGCAGCGGGATCTACTTCACGGAGAACTTCACCCCCTACGTCTTCAGGGAGGGTCGGTTCCTCAGGCTCCTCAACAACCCCCTCTCCGTCCTCTACCCCCAGCCCTACGGTGACTCCCTCCTCCTCCTATCCATGCGGGGGAAGGGTCTGGACGTTGCCGTTGCCGGAAAGGTGGAAGAGGATGCCCCTCTGCCCAGAGACTTCCGCAGGGAGCGGGGAACCGTCCCCGTTGACCTCTCCCGCTCCCACCTCTACAACCCCCTGCCCCACCTCCTTCCCAAGTTCTGGCATCCCGTACTCGCCGCCTTCTCCGATCCTTCTATCGGCGTGGAGGCCTATCAGGCCGGGTTCTTTACGGCCGGCGCAGACGTACTTTACCGGCACGCCTACACCTTAGGATACGTGGGCGGCATTGCTATTGATAATCGTAATGGGGATACCACATTTAGCCACGGGGCTGCCCTCTCTTACGTTTACGACGGCCTCCGCCCTACCCTCGGCCTCGACGTCGCCGCCGGAGGTATAACCGATACGAAGATGAAAGTCCTAGACTACTCGGTTGAGATAGAACCTTCCGTCCTGTTCCCCTTCAACCATATTGACGGCAGGGAGTACGTCTCAGGGGTCGCCTTCACGGGTATCGGACCGGATACGGTGGTTTGGGCCATCGGTCTGGGGGCGGGAATATCCCGCCTCTACTCCTACAAGGGAACCACGGGTCTTCTATCCGACGGTTTCGCTCTCAACGGGAAGGTTATGTACTCCGGGGGCCCAGGGTACGAACTGTCGGGTATACTGGCCTACCGTAAGGGCCTCCTTTTCAACCTCCGCTTTAACTTCTTCGCCCTGCCTTACGTCAGGTCCGTTTCCCCCTACGTCCTGCCGTCGGGTACGATATACGCCGATACGGTGGTTATGGCCTCTCTGGAGATCTACCCCGATATCTTCTCCCAACGATTCCCCGACCTGAACGTAAGCCTCATACCTCCCTCTCCGTGGGCCTTCTATTCCGTCCTTGCCCTCGCCCGTGTCTATCCGGGCCTATCCGTTGACTACTTCCACTACTCCGGCTTCCTCGTGGGGTTCCAGAATTTACCCTTCAGATCGGACGTACCCCGCGTACAGGCTCTTCTGGGCTTTGACTTCGTACTGTTCTCGGACGTTCCCCTTAGCCTCAAGGTAGGCTACGAGATATATCCCGGAAGAGGCTGGGTTATTAGAAGCTTCTGATGGGGTACGTCCACGTCCCGGCACCCGGCGAGGGGGACCTGAGGGAGTTCCTTCGTAGGGAGTGGGAGGACGTGGAGAGGGCTTTTTCCGAATCAGTCAGGAGGAGGGGTAAAGCCTATCTGGACACCGGGGCCATCCTTCCCGTGGAGGTTAAGGACAGGGAGGCCGTATTCAGCTCGTCAGGAGACTACATGCCCTTCTACCGAATAACTATCCGTCTGGACGGCGAGGCTCTAACGGCCTTTTGCTCCTGCCCCTACTCCGGACCGTGCAAACACATATACGCCTCGTTGAGGATGATCAAGGAGGGTGTTAAGGAAGGGGTAAAGGGTATACTTATGAAACTGGACAGAGAGGAGGCCGTTGACCTCCTCATAGACTTCATGCCTCAGGACGTCAGGGCCATCCTGTTGAAGGACCCGTGGAAGGTACTTGAGGATTTCAGGGCGTACGGGGACCTCGCACCGATTACAGGAGTCCTTCCCTTCGTACCCCTGAGGTACGGCACGGCAGAGACCCTCAACTTTCTGGAGAGCCTTCTGAACGTCCTTCAGGAGATGGATCTACCCTGTCCGCCGACGTTGCCCATGGCTATAAAGAGGACGGTTAGAATGGCAGAAGATAGAGTAGGCGTCCTCCTCAGGGTTTACGACCTCCTTATAGAGCGTGGGTGTACGGAGGCCATGGCGGGAGTGGGGGACGTACTGGGTGACGAGGAGAGGGAAAGGGCGTTATCGGAGGGGATACCCTACGAGGTCCTTAAGGGGGAGGGACGGGAGGTTCTGCCTCCCTTCTCAAGTGCCGAGGCCTGCGTGGACTACATCCTCCTTCGCCGGGATCTGGACGAGGAGGACGTAAGGCGAATAGCAGAGAATTGCATGGGGAGGTTCGGCCTTTTCACCCCTCTCGTTCTTCTCTACCTGAAGGCCGGGGGCAGGGAGGGGGTGGCTCGGAGTCTCCTCGCCCGACAGCCCAGAGCCTCACTCCTGCGCACGCTTGAGCCTCTAATATCCCACGAGATGCGGGAGGAACTGGTAAGGCTCCTGAGGGAGCTGTCTCCGGAGGAGTACGTTAAGTACGTTGAGGGTACGGAGAGAGCGAGGGATATTCTAACCATGGCCGACAGGCTGGGCCGTGAAACGTTAGTTGAGGCCGTGCGGAGGAACGTTAAAATTCTGGGGAGGGAGGCCGTACCTCTACTGAGGGAGGAGATACTACGCATATCGGGGGGAAGGCGATGGTCAAGGTACCCCTACGTCCGGGACTTACTTCTTGCCATAAAAACCGTCTCTCCGGAGGAGTACAAGAGACTCCTGAGTGAACTGCGGAGCAGATATAAGGGAAAGCGCAGACTGATGAAGGTGCTGGAGGGTATGTAGGAATAAGGGATGCTATCTGTCATTTCATTGGAACGTTTTTCGTAAGTTTAAGGAAGACGTTTTTCTCATGGACGGATTTTGTATTGCTCTACAACAGTATAATCCCCGTCTATGCTGAGCCTCGTTATCTTCTTTCCGCTCGTTGCGGCCATACCGCTGTTTTTCTTTAGACCGGAATGGAGAAGGACTTACTGGGTTTATGGGACGTTTGTAACCCTGTTGGAGCTGCTGTTCTCCATAGCCCTACTGATGGGCTTTGATTTTAGCAGGACAGCGGAGTTTCAATTTGTGGAGAGGTACGTATTCTTCGGTCTGCAGAACGCCCCGTATTACGTGGGCATAGACGGTCTCGCCCTCATCCTCATCCTCCTGACCACCTTTCTGACCTTCCTCGGCATAGTCTCCTCCTACAATTACATTAAGGAGAAGGTACAGGCCTACGTTATCACCATGCTCCTTCTGGAAACGGCCATGATAGGCGTCTTCGCCTCCCTCAACGTTATCCAGTTCTTCATCTTCTGGGAGGCTCAGCTTATACCCATGTTCGTCCTCATCGCCCTCTGGGGACACGAGAACCGCGTGTACGCCGCCTTCAAGTTCCTGATCTACACGGCCGTCGGTTCCGTACCCATGCTTGCGGCCATAATCTGGATATACCTCAACTACGGTACGTTTGATTACCCCACCCTCCTCCAGACCCTTCCGAAGGCTGCCGTGGATATCCAGAAGCTCCTCTTCCTCGCCTTCTCCGTGGGCTTCATGATAAAGGTTCCCATGTTCCCGTTTCATACGTGGCTTCCGGACGCCCACGTTGAGGCTCCCACGGCCGGCTCCGTTATTCTGGCCGGTATCCTCCTGAAGATGGGTACCTTCGGCTTCCTGAGGTACTCCCTTCCCCTCTTCCCGGATGGGTTTGAGGCTTACAGAGGGTTGATAGCCATCCTTGCCATAATCGGGATCATATACGGTGGCCTCATGGCGTGGGTCCAGTCCGACATGAAGAAGCTCGTGGCCTACTCCTCCGTGGCCCACATGGGCTTTGCCATGCTCGGCATAGCCTCCGGAAACCCCATCGGAATTCAGGGGGCGGTTCTGGTTATGATAAGCCACGGGCTTACCACGGGCGCCCTGTTCTTCTTAGTTGGCATGCTCTACGAGAGGAGGCATACCCGCCTGATAAGGGATTACTCCGGTATAGCTAACAGGGTTCCCAACCTATCCACCTTCTTCGTCTTTATGGCTCTGGCATCCATAGGTCTACCGGGTCTCTCCGGATTCGTGGGTGAGTTCCTAACCATGATAGGTGCCTATAAGGCTAACCCGGTATGGGGCTATCTGGCCGTGCCGGGTGTGGTAGTTGCGGCCATATACATGCTCTCTCTTGTGAAGAGGGTTGTCTTCGGGCAGCTGGATCCGGAAAGCGCGAAGATGCCCGACGTCTCCTTCCGGGAGGCCCTTATACTGGTTTCTCTGGCCATCTTTGTCATCTGGATCGGTGTGTACCCCATGCCCTTCCTCAGCTTCACGGATAAGGTGGCAGGAATACTCGTTAACCTGCTCCATTGATGGGTAAGGAGGACGGGGCCGGTGACCGCCGGCCCATACTTCTTGTACTTTCTGCCCCGTCGGGGGCGGGAAAGACTACGGTTGCCCGTCGTCTTGTTGAAGACTATGGCTTCGTACACGTCGTAACGGCGACTACCCGTCCTCCACGGCCGAGGGAGAGGGACGGCATAGACTACCTGTTTGTAGATAGGGACACCTTCCTGCGGTGGATAGAGGAGGGGAAACTCTTTGAGTGGGCCGAGATTTACGGGAACTTCTACGGTATACCGAAGGATCACCTTTACAGGCCATTGAGAGAGGGGAAAGACGTCGTCCTCACGGTGGACGTGAACGGTAAGAGGGCGCTTGAGAGGGTATTCCGCAACGACTCATCCGTCCGTTTCGTTAGCGTGTTTCTGAAACCCCCATCTCTGGACGTCCTTCGGGAGAGGCTCCTGCGTAGGGGGGACCCGCCGGAGGAGGTGGAGAGGAGACTGAAGAAGGCGAAGGAGGAAATGTCCTGGGCCTCCGAGTACGATCACGTGGTCGTAAACGACGACCTCAACCGCACCGTTGGAGAGATAGCGAGGATTCTCGGTCTGAATGGACAGGATAGAGCGGATTAGGGAGATAGACGGTCTCATATCCTCAGGAGACTACGACTCCGCCCTACGTCTCCTGAGCGAACTGGAAGATGAGATCAGGATGGAAGGGGGAGGGCCGCAACTCTTCAGCGTTCTCTGGAGGAAGGGATGGGTACTGTACCGTAAGGGTGAGTACGAGAAGGCTCTGCCCAGCCTTATGGAGGCCGACGGATCCTTACCCCGTACGGCCCTTCCTCCCGCACTTATCCGTACGAGGGTTTTCGTTCTCTCAACCATCGGGAACGTCCTCCACGCTCTCAAGGACTTTAAGAGGGCGGCAGAGTACCACACCCTCGCCCTGCAAACGCTTGAGGGTGCGAGGGGTTACGTTCCGGAGGACGTTTACCTTTTAGAGATGGCCCGTACTCTCAATAACAGAGCCAACGCTTACGTGGGTGTGGGGGAGTTTGAGAGGGCAACGGGGGACTACACCGAGGCGATGAATATCCTCAGGGCGATAGACGAGCCTACCCCGGAGGTTCTGCATCTGCTTGCGGATATCAACTACAACATCGGTTCGCTTTACTACTATCTCAACGCCATAGCCGGGGCGTGTGAGATGTGGAAGGAATCCCTGCGAATATACTCCGGACTGTGTAAGGACTTCGGTGAGGAGATTTACTGTAAAAACGCCCGGAAACTAGAAAATTCGGTAAAGAGAAACTGTTCTGGATAATAGGAGCAAATACTGTTGATAAACACCGGAATACTGCCTTAAAATGCCGTACTTATGCTAAAGGTCTACAAAATTTCGGAGTACGTGTCGGATAATGGTATAAACGACCTCGTGAAAAAGGCCAGGAAGATCTTCGGAGATACCGTACCCTCCGAAGAGGATATTATGCTCAGGCTCAACGTGTCCCGCTACGAGGCACGGAAGATTCTGGAAAGGCTGGCCACGATCCTTATGGAAAAACTAAAAACGGAAGAAGGCGAGAAAGTCCCAGGCCGATAATACACTGATCCCTAATTTATAGGGATTATGAACGTCTACAGGAACCTTAAAGATAAAAAAGTTTTTATAACAGGCAAAATAGAATCCCATAACGTAAGGGACTTCGCTCGTATTTTGAACGAGATCGTAATGTCCAAACACCCGAAAGATAGGGTGGTATTGAGTCTGGAAGGTGCGGAATTCGGAGAGATGGACCCCCGAACGTGGCTGGAGCTATGGCAACCCTTAAGGATGGTCCGGGAAAATCGGAAACGGGGTGGATCGGACGATCTTAAAGTGGCCGCCCGCATAGATTTTGAAGGATGGGGTATCGTACCCGTATTCAAAGGAACGGTCTTCCATGGAAAGGTTAACTTTTCGGCCTCAAGGTTCCCTGCGTATACCAACTTTTCAGATGCAAAATTTTATAGTGAAGTGACGTTTAACAGCTCCCATTTTGGCGAACTCACCACCTTTAAAGGGGCGGAGTTCAAAGGGAAAACGAACTTTGACTGGTCACATTTTGGATTTAACGCTAATTTTCAGCAAATAAAGGTTTTTGATAAAATAATGTTTAACAGGGCATCTTTTGAAGATAAAGTGTCGTTCCGAAAAAGTGTAATATACCCCTATTTCTACATACATATCTACGAAATGACCCTTTTAAATGAGGAGAGCTTGGAAAAGGTGTCGGAACATATAGACCAGTATACGTCGTATGAAAAGGTTTTACGTACCGTATACCTTATGCAGAGTCCATCTATAATCAGGACTAAGGATTCACAACTTTATCTGCCAAAACCTGAAGATAACAGGAATAGGAGTGACAGCAACAACCAGATATATCCATCCGTAACGGATCTAAAAACTATCGTAATGGATTTTAGTTATACCATATTCGGAGACGGTATGGATCTCAGCGAAGTAGAGGTTAGGATTAGGGACGAAGATGACGAAGATAAAGATAAGGATAGGAATTTTCTCATTTTTCTGTGGGGATGCGGTGATAATCTTCAGAACATTTATAGAGCATATTCGGTAGAAAGTATGGGCGGTATGCTTGCTGATATGAATAAATGCATAAATCATAACTTTATGATTGTTGAAGGCCTGTCGGATGTTGTTTTACCGTTCAAAAATTCATATTTAGGGAAGGATTTTATAATTGATGTTAAAGTTAATGTTATGTACAAAAGGGGATATTGCGGCGAATTTGCCAGTATAATTTTTAAACAATACAAATACGACAACTTGGTTAAACTTGCGGATAACATTGGTACGTACGAACACCCTCCCCGTTTCTCTATGGACTTTTCAGATACTATCCTCAATAAGGGTATGATAAGTCTCAGTAGAGATAAGGAGTCCGTTTATCGTACGCAACTTGCCGTCCTTGAAAGCTCCATAATCGGCAACATAACCATAGGAGGCACAGTTGACGTCCTTGATTTCTCCAAGAACAATATAAACGCTCTCGTATACTTTGAACCTCAAAGACCGGATGAAAGGGAGGTTGAACGATGAATATGCCACATACGTGTACATACGCATGGATCATCGTCGTAATAACATTTGCTGTGCTTTTGCTTCCCGGTTTTGTACTTTCAATTTATCCTATACCTCGTACGATAAGGAGGATATTAAAGGAGGTACAGGATGATCTGTTCAGATTTCGGCATGCGAACGGCAGGATCACCCCTAAATGGTTTATGGAAAAGAACAACTTTGCAGGGGAAGGTAGTATAATAGTTGATGTTGAGGAAGGCGATTTTGACGTAGTTAGAAATATTACATGGAAATATATATCGTTTTACGATTATAACCCCAACGTGTTCATGAGGGCCAGATTATTACCTTCGCCGTCAACCGCGTACAGGAGGAACTTTCCCGACCCGTTTACGTGGCTCAGAGATTTGATCTGCATTTTCTACACATGGCATATAAAACTTATGGAAAGGGATCAGCGGAGGCTTATTCCACTTATCAGAGGTGAAGTCCCCGGGAACCATACCAGGAACCATAGAACTATTAGAAGAGAAAGAGAAAACCACTGTACGAATAGGGATCAGGGGTATCGCGATGTCTGGAATCTGGAGAATTTCATAAAGTTAATGCACGAGAGAACGGCGTACCATCTACAGAACCTGTACAGGGGGATAAGGCACATAGAGGAAAGGCAGAAGCGTTACCTCATAGCTGGGGACCTTTACTTTACCGAGATGTTACTGTTTTACCTGTGGCCGTATCTGTTCACGTGCGTTGTGGAATATAAAAACAATACGGTGAAACGAATATGGAACTGGGTCAGGAGGTTCGTCACCTTTTTCATGTTATTCACCTTAAACGGAGCGATATTGGGTGTACGGTCTGAACCATCGCAGGACACTTCCGGGGACAATCAGGAAAATTCGGCTCCACCGGTAGTAAATTCCCATCAGCTCCTGAATACCCTTTTTCAAACGCTATCAATTCTGGTTTCTTTCATACCTATAGTCCTCCTGATCGTTGCGGTAGTTTACCCGGTTCTCCTGCTGTACAGTTACATCCTCTTTGGGCATCTGGTTCTTATACCTGATGTTATACCCTTCGGAATAATCTTTCTAGCGTATGCGATCATAGGTCTGGCTATAGGGGTTTCAAGGTCCCTAAGAAGCCATCAGATCCAGATACTCAGGTACTACTACGGCATAATTAACGGATGGGGAGAGAGCATTCTCAGGCCCGTGATATACCTCCTGATAATGGGTATTTCCATGTCCTTCTTTACGGGAAGGATAAAGTGGATCTGGGGTCTCGTTTTCATCGTTTTGTTCGTTACAATTTACTCGTTTATGTACATGTTGGTCCATAGAATGGCCAGGTTATTCGGTACGATAATTGTTGTTTTATTGTTTTTTGTTCCTCTCTTGTGGGATAAAATTATCAAATTCCTGCAGGGCTTTTTACCCAAACTGTCTTACATGTTTCTGGAAGCCGTATTCGGTCTCGCATACTTCATAGGTTTCTCCCTCTCGCTATCCTTAAACGATATGTACGAATCGTGGCCAAAATACGTTTACAAACACGAAAAGAGCATTCAAAACCACTTCAACGACGATGTAATAACGGCAGTGTCAAATCTACCGGTTGTCAAGCAAAACGGTTCAAGTTCCTCCGTCCTTGCTGGAGGTTGTGGTAAGGATACCGTTCCGAGAATCTTTTACCCGTGTACGTGTATAAGGATACGGAGCCAGTACGATATAAACTTCATAGCCTTTGTGGTCTTCATGAAGATATACGTTCTCAGTATGCTGTGGTTTCTGTTCGTTCCGTTAAAGCGGAAGTTCATGAGGCTATAAAACGGCGTTGATGGGGCGGTTTCCCTGTATTTCCCCGTGTATAATTTCCGCCATGGCTAAAGACTACAAGGACACCCTGAACATGCCCCGCACCGACTTCCCCATGCGTGGGCGTCTGCCCAAGAGGGAGCCGCTCTTCCAGAGGAAGTGGGAGGAGAAGGGCGTTTTCAAGAGGTTGAAGGAGAGGGAGGCTCCCCTGTTCATCCTGCACGACGGCCCCCCCTACTCCAACGGCCACATCCACATAGGCCACGCTCTCAACAAGGCCCTCAAAGACTTCGTCGTCAGGTACAAGGCCCTTCGGGGCTACCGTGTGAGTTTCGTCCTCGGGTGGGACAACCACGGCATGCCCATAGAGAAGGCTGTACTGGACAGTAAGAAGACCCTAAAGAGATTGAAGAACCTGTTAAAGGAGAAGGTGAGCGATGAGGTTAAGGGTATGGTAGAGGACGTAGTTTCCTCAATAGACGAGGCCATAAAAGCCAAGGAGGAGAGGGGATTTGAGGATCCGGAGGTCAAGAGGTTGATAAGGGAGGCCAGCCGCAAGTACGCCGCCCTGTGGGTGGAGGTGCAGAAGGAGGAGTTCAAGCGTCTCGGTGTCCTGACGGACTGGGAGGACATCTACCTTACGATGGATCCGGAGATAGAGGCGAAGGAGACGGAGGTCCTCGCAAAGTTCACGGAGGAGGGGTACATATACCGGGGGTACATGCCCCTGCCGTGGTCCAGAGAGAGCCAGAGCGCCCTCGCCATGGCCGAGATAGAGTACTACGAGAAGGAATCCCCCTCCCTGTGGTTCCTGGCTAAGTCCCTTGACAACGACTACTACATCTTGGTATGGACGACCACCCCATGGACCCTCTTCGGAAACCGGGCCTTCGCCTTCTCCCCCGGAATGGAGTACGTCCTCTTCCGCCTCCCCGATGGTCGCACGGTGGTTTTCTCGGCGGAGGCCCTGGACAGGATAAGGGAGACCCTCGGGTGGGAGGGGGAGGTAGTGGGCAGGAAGAAGGGAACGGAGTTTGAGGGGGAGAAGTTCCAGCACCCCCTATTTAAGGACAGGGTTTCCCCCGGCATCCTCGCCGACTTCGTATCGGCCGAGGAGGGTTCCGGAATAGTGCATATCGCTCCCGGCCACGGTAAGGAGGACTACGAAATCGGTAAGGTTTACGGCCTTGAGGTCTTCTCACCCGTGGACGAGAGGGGTAACTTCACGAAGGAGGCAGACGAGCAGACCGCCCACCCCCTCAACGTCGTCGGTTTGAGCATAGAGGAGGGAGGTAAGAGGGCGATAGAGAGGTTGAAGGAACTCGGCACCTTCGTAAAACTCGGAAAGATTCGCCACAGCTACCCCCACGACTGGAGGTACAAGAAGCCCCTGATATTCAGGGCCACGAGCCAGTGGTTCCTATCCCTTGACCATAAGGATCTACGTGAGAGGGCGTTGAAGGCCATACTGAACGACGTCAAGTGGCATCCCCCGGAGAGCATAAACCGCATATACGCCTCCGTGAAGGAGAGGCCGGACTGGGTACTCTCCCGCCAGAGGGCCTGGGGGGTCTTCATACCGGCGGTGGTCTGTAATAACTGCGGATGGGAGACCCTGGTGCCAGAGGTGATGTACAGACTCGCGGAGGACATAAGGGCGGGGAACAGCGACGCCTGGCTCACCGAACCGCTGGACAGGTACCTTCCCGAAGGTTTCAAGTGTGAGGAGTGCGGAGGAGGGGACTTCTCCAAGAAGTACGACATCCTTGACGTCTGGTTTGACTCCGGCTCTACGTGTATAACCGTTCTGAAGGGCCGGAATATAGGTTATCCGTCCGACGTTTACCTTGAAGGGTGGGACCAGCACCGGGGGTGGTTTAACGCCTCCCTGATGGTCGGCATGGCCCACGAGGATAGACCCCCGTACCGTACGGTTATCACCCACGGCTTCGTTTTAGACGAGCAGGGAAGGGCCATGTCCAAGTCCCTCGGGAACGTGGTACCCCCCTCCTACGTGATTGAGAAGTACGGTGCGGACGTCCTGAGGCTCTGGGTGGCTTCCGTAGAGTACACCCAGGACGTGCGTATAGGGGAGGAGATCCTGAAACGCATAGTTGACGCTTACCGTAAGATAAGGAACACCTTCCGATACCTCCTGTCCAACCTCTACGATTTCACCGCTCCCACGGACGTGATGGACGTGAACGACATGCTCCCCGTGGACAGGTACGCCCTATCCCGTCTGCACGACGTGAGTACGAAGGCGAAGGAGTACTACGACGCCTACGAGTTCAACAGACTTTACAGGCTCCTCTACAACTACGTCGTGGAACTCTCCTCCTTCTACTTTGAGTCCCTGAAGGATCGCCTCTATACGTGGGCGCCACAGGGGAGGGGCAGGAGATCTGCCCAGACCGCCCTGTACTACATCCTCCGGGAACTGCTCCTCGCCTTCTCCCCCATAATACCCCACACCACGGAGGAGGCCTGGGAGTACGTCCCCATAGAGAACAAACCGGAGAGCATCGCCCTCGCCCTGTGGGAGGACCTACCGGAGAGCTTCAAGGATCCGGAACTTGAGAGGGACTTTAGCACCCTCGTTGCCATGCGGGAGGAGGTATATCCCGCCCTTGAGGTACTGCGAAGGGACAGGAAACTGATCGGCCAGAACCTTGACGCCCGCGTTGAGGTCAAACCGAAGGGGGAGTACGGGCGGCTCCTTGAGAGGTACCTCCCCTACCTGAACGAACTCTTCGGCGTCTCCCAGTTCGTAATAACCGACGAGCCGGCAGGGGACGAGAGGGTTGAAGGGGAGTACGGGATATGGGCGGTGAGCCACGCGAAGGGGAACAAGTGTCCGAGGTGCTGGATGTGGTGGGAGGACCTGCCGGAGGGTGAGGTCTGCCCGAAGTGTAAGGCCGCCCTTGAGGGCAGGGATTACGTTACCTGATGGTTGATCACATAACCTTCTTTCAGGATCTCCGCCGCAACCTCGCAAAGGACATCCTGATACTGGCCGGGCCTGAGCAGTACCCCGCCCGCGCCATAGTGCGGACGTACTCCGAACATCTCGGAGCCACACCCCGTACGGTATGGGTGTCGGGGAGGAGCCTCGGCGAGGTCCTTGAGGACGTAATGAGGTACACGGGGGCAGCCATGTTTGAGAGGCACGTGGCCTGGGTCCGTTTCCTCCCCACCGATAGGGCCGTAATCCGTACCACCAACACCCTCCTGAAGCACCTCTCCGGTATAAAGGGGGTGGTTATCTCCGTGTACGAGGACGCGAAGCGTTTCTCCTCCCTCAATTCGGACAGGGTCCTGGTCGTGAACATGCGACCCCTTAAACAACGGGAGTTTGAGGCGTGGGTCCTAAAGAGGTTCCGGGTGGAGGGGGAGAAGGTGCCGACGCTTAAAAAGCGGCCGGATCTGAAGGCCATACTCCTTGAATCCCTTCCCATGGACCTTACGGAAGCCGAACTGGAGATTAAGAAGCTCCTGTTGTACTCCGAAAAGCCTACCCGCGAGGCCCTCAACCTCCTGTGGAACGTTGAGGACGTAAGGGTGTACGAGGTAAGCAGGAAGGTGCAGGAGGGGGACCGCAGGGGTGCCATGGATGTCCTGAACCGCATACAGGATGCGGGTGGGGATCCGGCGAAGGTACTCTCCCAGCTGGTCAGGGATCTGACCAACCTCGCGTACGTGAAACTCAACCTCTCACCCCCGTTTGTGGCCAGAAAGCACGAAAATTACGTTCGCAGGGCGCTCACGTACACCATGCGGAGGATAACCGAAGGGGAGTTGAGGGAAGCCCTTGAACAGTTGAAAAGGGCAGAGTTCCTGTTCCGTACCGTTTTGAGGGAGAGTTCCCGATGGGCCTACCTGAAGATGGTGGTCTGGAACATCGCCGGAATGTTCTCGGAGAGGGAGAGTGAAAGGAAAGTTCGTAGTAGTTAGGCTCTCCGCCCTCGGAGACGTCGTCTTAATATCTCCGGCGTTGGAGTACCTATCAAAAAGGGGGGAAGTTATCTTTCTAACTTACGACCCCTTCGCCCCTGTCTACGAAGGGGACACCCGTATAAACCGCATACTTACCCTGCCCCGTAAACCTTCCATCCGTGATATCGTCACCGTTGCGGATACTCTGGCCGATATGGGGGTTGAGGTCGTATTCGACCTTCAGGTCAAACCCGTAACCCTGCTGATATCCTACCTCCTCAGAAAGAGGGGAATACCCACGGTAAGAACGGAAAAGAGGAGCCTGAGGAGGAGATTACACGCCCTCTTTGGCCTCCCGCTAACTTACCGTTACGTACCCGATATACATCTGCATGTGGTCTCCTCTTACTTCGGCGAGCCTGCACCTCGTATAAAACCCCGTCTGCAGCCTGCCCCTTCCCCTTTTGATCTGCCCAAACCTTACGTGATCCTTTCACCTGAGGCGAGCGCCTCCCTGAAGGAGTGGGATACGAACCGCTTCGTTGACCTGGCCCATAGGGTGGCCCACGCGGGGTACGAAGTCGTTTGGGTGGGAACCAGAAGGCACCCGGAGGTATCCGTCGGTACCGACCTCAGGGGAAAGACGGATATTAAGGGGTTGATCGGCGTAATCTCGGAAGCCTCTGCCCTCGTTGGGAACGACAGTGCGGCCGTGCATATCGCCTACGCCCTCGGGGTACCTGCCGTTGTAATAATGGGACCGACGACGGTTTCCTTCGGCTTCATTCCGAAATCCCCCTCCGTGAAGGTGGTGGAAAGGTCCATTAAGTGTCGTCCCTGCTCCACGAACGGATCCGGCCGGTGCGTGGTGGGTGGAAGGCCGTGTATGGATATCCGGCCAGATAAGGTGTGGGCTGCTCTTTCAAAGATGCTCAAATGAGGGTATTATCCCACGACACCCACGCGGGCGGGCTTGAGTAGTTTACCGTTGTACTTCCAGCCCGGCTCGTACACCACACCTACGCTCCCCTTCGGGAGGTTCTCGTCCTTTATAACCGTTAGGGCCTCCATAGTGGAGGGGTCAAAGGGCTTACCCACCTCAGGCACGATCTTCTCCACACCCATAACCTTCAGGGTATGTTCAACCTTCCTCACGATGCTGAGCGCCCCGTTCCTCACGTTCTCCGGCACGTCCTCCCCGGAAAGTACGGACAGGAGCCTGTCCATATCCTCAAGCAGTATGAACATCTCCTTAAGGAGCGACTCCTTTCCCTTACTCTCGGCATCCCTTACCCTCGCCTCGCTCACCTTCCTGTAGGCTTCGTGTTCCCTTAAAGCGTAGGCCAGAGCCTCCTTCAACCGCAGTACCTCCCACTTCAACCTCCGGTTCTCCCTCCGTACCTTCAGGCAGATCATCTCGTCCATGGGCGGAATTCTACCGCCGTAAAACGGGAGAGTTCAGGGGTATGGGGTTCCGCTCCGGTGGGGATTACCCCGGAATAGGGGCCATCCACCCCTTAAAGAGAAGCCCGATACTCTGACGACGTAAACCTTTCCGTCTCTTGAAACGGCCACGAGCAGGGTGTCCATGACGAGGGGTTCCGTCCATCCGTCCCCCTCACCTAACCTGAGGGTGTCCATCAGATCGCCGTCGTACGAGATGAGATAGACCTTACCGTTCCCATCCAGTACGAGGAGACCACTGTCCCCCGGTATCGGTGAAGAGGGGAGCCACAGGGAATCAGCGTAGACCTCCCCGATATCCCCGCCCGGTGTGAATCCGAATATCCTTCCCGAGTAGGTAGAGGCGTAGGCCCTGCCCCCGGCGGCCGTTATCTCCCCGATTACGCCCGAGGGAAGGTTTATCTCCGTGTACCCCGATGAGGTGAAAAACGCCACCTTCCCGTCCGGAAAGCCCACCACGGCCAGAGAGTCAAGGGCAGATGGGTTTGTGGGAAGCGTACCCGCATCGTCGTATATCCACAGGAGGTTCCCGGAGGAGTCGTAGGCCAGAACCCTTCCTGAGACCGTAGTTATTACGAAGGCACCGGATACCACGGAGGGGGAGGTCTGGACGTTATCACCGGCGAACCTGACCCACGCCCTGCCGGTGTCGTTGTACCCCACGACCCTCCCATCGTCGCATACGATTACAGGTATCCCCGCCACGGCTATTCCCCGGATTGGATACGGCAGGGAGTCTTTGAAGATAAGGTTCCCGATCGTGTCAAATACGTAGAGGTTGCCGTAAAAGGTGCCGAAGATTACGGAGTCGCCGTTTACGACCGGGCCAGCGGTGGGGGGTTCGTTGACGTTGAAGATCTCCCTCCTGTTGCCGTTCACATCCAGAACGATGCCCCTTCCGGACGCCGTAACAACCACGAAACTCCCTCCGGGCAGGGCGGCGGGGGGAAGGTTTACCCTCTCACCGAGATCCTCCTGCCTTACCGTCTCCATAACGGGGGTCTCTACCTCTTCCGGGGGGGGTTCGGGAGCGGGTGGTGTCCCTCTCGTCCTGCAGGCGAACAGCAGGGCAAGGAGGAAGAACAGGCGTCTCATATTCCGATTCTAAGGAGGATTACCCGAACAACCCCCTCAGGACGAACCACACGTTGGCCGGTCTCTCAGCGAGTCGTCGCATGAAGTAGGGGTACCAGTGGGTGCCGTACGGCACGTAAAGGCGGAGCCTGTGGGTCCTCTTCACCCTCCTCTGAAGTCCGAGCCTCACGCCGTAGAGCATCTGAAACTCGTACTTATCCTCAGGAACTCCCATCTCATCGGCCTTCTTCATTACGAAGTCAATTATGCGATCGTCGTGGGTGGCGAACTCGGGGTAGATTCTGTCCGTCATTTTTAGCATTTTTACTGCCAGTTTCCTGAAGTTCTCATCAACGTCCCTCTTCTTCTGGTAGGCCACGTCCGGAGGCTCCTTGTACGCCCCTTTCACCAGACGGATGTTCATACGGTATCGGGCCAGATCCTCAAGTATCTCTTCCGCCCGGTAGAGGTAGGCCTGTATGACCGTACCCACGGGATAGCCTTCCTCGTTCATCTTCCTCACGATCCAGAGGGTATCCTCAAGGAGGCGACTCTCCTCCACGTCCACGTTGATGTAAAGGCCGAGCTCCTTCGCCTTTTCGGCTATCCGCTTCAGGTTTCCGTACGTGAAGTCCCTGTCTATCTCAAGACCGAGCTGGGTCAGTTTAAGGGAAATCTCCGAAAACTCCCGGTGAGGGACCAGAGCCTCGGCGAGGCGGATGTACTCCTCCGTGCTTTTCAGGGCAGGCTCTCTGGCGTGGTAATGCTCACCGAGGTAGGCTACGGTCGTAAATATCCCCTCCTTTTCCAGCTTTTCCACCACGTTTATCAGCTCCTCAAGGGTCTCACCGGCTACGAACCTTCTGGATATCTTCCTTCCGAGGCGCGTTCCCGTCAGAAACCTTTCAAGCGTTTTGTTGTGGGAAAGGGCGATAAAGAAATCCCTCAGAAGCGGCATTATGCTATTCTAACGTGGGAAAGACGTACGACTTACCGTTTTTCAAACACATCTTCCACCCTTTCATCTATTATCAGGACGCTCCTGTCCCCGTAGTGGAGGATCTTTCCGAAGGACGACCCGGCTACCGATATTACCGTATCCACGGACTCCGGTTCTCCCCAGATCTCCTTTACGTCCCTTTCGCTCATCCCCCACCTCACCTCACCCTCCTCCATCGTCCGGATCCGGTAGAGATCAACGAGGCTTTCGTACTCCTTCTTGTAGGCCCTGGCCGTTATCGGGGGTTTAAGGTAGCGGGTTATTTCCGCCAGAGAGTCCAGATCTTCAACCTTCTCCAGTTTCCGGCGGGCGGCTTTCAGGATCTCCCTGTAGGAGAAAACGGCCGTCTCCCACCGATCGTCAAAGAGGCCGTAGTCGTACAGGTACCTTATATACGCTTTGTTTGCCTCCGCAACCTTCAGCAGGTCTTCAAGGGACAGCTCCCCGTACCTTATAGACGTAAGTACGTCTGAAAAGAGGTTAGAGACCTTCGGGCCGAGGGGTGTCATACTCATCTTCCGACGAAATGAAGAGGAATTGAGACTGTCCGCCATCTCAAGGAGCGTTCCGACCGGGTCTTTCTGGGCTTTCTTCTCCCAGCGCTCAACGAGGGATACACCGCACCCCGTGATCAGAACGGCGATAAGAAAAATTATCGGTCTCTTCATCCCCGCTTCAAGGCTACGGCCGTCATGAGGAGGTTCATGAGGGTGTATATACCGTAAGTGGCGAACATAAGGCCCTTTATAACGTGGGCGTCTCCGACCCAGAGCAGTGCGGCGACCACGCTTCCACCCAACCAACGCTTTCCGATCTCCGCTGGCCAGAACCCAACCGCACCCCATATCGTGACGAAGAGGGTTAAGGCGTCCAGTACGAATACGGCCACACCCATCCATCCACCGAGTGCGAAGTTGTGGGCGAGGAGAAGAGTTATAACTAAGAACACGGACCAGAGGAGTAAGATCAAGAGCCACTTCCTTCCCGGAACGGCGTCTATCCGTCTAAGAACGTAGGGCAGGGCGTACTGCAGGGTTCCGTAGGATATGATCATGCGGGAGATGAGCCAGAGCCATTCGTTGTACGAGAAGTAGAACCACGCACCCTGAACGAGGAGGCCTATACCCGTAAAGGCGTACATCCTGCCCCGTACGCTCTCCAACCCGAGGTCCGACGTCCCCTTAAACAGGCTCGCCAGACCTGCTATAGCGGACGTTATAACTACTACCCATTCAAACGCGCTCATAGTCTAAGCTTCGTTTTCTTTATCCGTCCCTCTACACGGGGTTTTACCTTTTCCACGTACTTCAGGTACTCCTCCACTATGTAGGATATGCGCTTTCCGGTATCTTTAACGTCCCTTGCGGTCCGGAATACGACGTATTCTCCTCCACCTTTCATCAGGTAATCGTTCGTGGCTATCGTATAGGTTGAGTCCGGATGGAAGGGTTTTCCGTTCACCTCAAGTATCCGGACCTTCGCCAGCGGTAGCACGTAGGTCTTTACACCTATACTGTCAAGCGTAACCGTGTCCCTTACGACCACCTTTACCGTCTCCCTGACAAGACGGGAGTTGTCGTACTCCAGTTTTATACCCGAAACCACGAATATGGCGTGGTGTCCGTTGTACCCCACACCGAGGATCTTAACGAGGTCCCTGCCTTTAACTTTGCCGTACATGAGGGTATTCGGGAAGGGAAAGGCGTTGTAAACGTCCTTGCGGGTTATGGGGCCGGTTTTGAAGTTGTCCCTTATGCCGGCGGCGTTGTATATGGCGACGACCGGGTGATCCTTCTCTCCGAGGACGCTCTCGGTGTACCACTTCATGGCATCCGTCACGAGGTTCCCCATTGAACTTTCCGTAAACCCACCCCTTGAGAAGTCTCCGATCGCGTGGGCTATGACCACGCCGTATATACTGTCCACCTTCGCCTCCCATACCGTCAGCAGGGAGTCTATGTAGGGGTCGGAGGGTACCCGCTCGTCCGTCAGGGTAATTATCCTGCCGGTTATGTTTAAAATTACCCTGTTCTTCCTGTCGTAGAGGATCTCAACCACTCCGAGGTTGGCGAGGTGGGAGTACGCCTGTACTATGGCCGTTGAGTTCAGGCGGGAGAAGTACGGCGGAACTATACCCGTATGACTATGACCTCCGACTATGAGGTCTATCCCCTTTACGGAGTCGGCGTCCCTCTTATCGTGCCTGAAGCCCGTATGTGTGAGGGCTATAACTATGTCGGGTTTTTCCTTTGCCCTTACCTTGGGAACGAACTCCTTCACGAAGGAGTACTCCCACTTTACGTCAAGGTCGGGCATGTTCTGGGGAGGAACCATCCCCCTGAGCCAGTGGGTTATGAGACCGAAGACCAGGATACGGACGCCCATCGTGTCTATAACTACGTACGGCCGTGCGAAGGAGGGAGGATTTCCGGCCGTATCAACTAAGTTGGCGCTTACCAACGGAAAGTTCGCCCACTTCGCGAGGGAGTCAAGGATGTCCCTTCCGAAGTCAAAGTCGTGGTTCCCTACCGCCCCCACGTCCACGCCGATGTAGTTCATCACCTGCATGTAGAGCTTTCCCTTCGTTAACTCACCGAGAGGGTCCCCCTGAAAGTAGTCCGCTGCATCCATAACGAGGACAAGCGCTCCCTCCTCTTTAGCCCTCTCCCTGTACTGCCTCACCAGATAGGCGAGAGCGCGGGCGTTGGCGAGGGTGGGAGGGAAGTCCCGGTCCAGCCAGAAGGCCTCGTTATAGCCAAGGTGTCCGTGGGCGTCGTTCCAGTGCAGAACGTATATCTTGAGGACGTCCCCTGACGATAGAAGAAACGGTAAGAGCATCGGTAAGTGATTATACTGCTGAAGGGAGGGGAGGAAAATGAAAGCCGTCTCAAAATAGGCCGTCGGCTATGGTCGCGTTGAGAGGTTTACGCTGTCAAAGGAAGGTATGAGAATTTACGATCCAATAAGATCTTACCCTGCGTGCAGGTTTTCAATGGGTGGGATGCGGACTGTATTACCAAGTAAAAGCCATAGCAAAAGTATGGGATAAATACAAAATTTACGCCATATACGGAACTCAAATACTGCAGGTCACACGACCAAACAGCACGTAGTTTGAACGGTTGAAATAGTTGGCCAAGTACAGTTTATATACGTCGCCGCTTTCGGGCAGGCCCTGTGTTTGAAGGGGGGCCAGCAATATCAAGTTGCGTAGCCGTAATTCTTCCTGTAGTTGAGGACCCCACTAGTTTCGGTCTCCCAAAAGCCATCCCCGAACTTTAGGGGTCAACCCATGTACCAGATGGGTATCGTGAGCGGAGGAAGGGGTTAACTCAACACCGACTATAACGCCCGGATATGCCATGCGTCGCTACTCATACCATCAAACCCGCAGTCGGCCTCCCACTTAAACCTGCGACAACGACAGGGCCGGGCTAAGTGGTAAACGGGCGGGGCTGCACTGTCTCCGATTGAAATGAGCGGGTCGCACGGCCTGATGTACAACGTTGCGCGGTGGAACTTCTTAGAATGGGAAACCATTACCCATAATGCTGCCGAAAGTACCTGAAATCGCTGTATCTGTCTCTAACTCAAAACTTGTACGTACTACCTTTCAGAAAACAGATCCCTGACAGGAGGCGGATTTTCCACCTGTATGTGGTAGTCGTCCTCAAAGGTGGAGTTCTTTATCTTCCTGATAAACCTGTTATCCCACGTGTAAAACTTCTCTGCCTTTGCATAAGCCGCAGTTGACAATAATAAAGCGTCTATCTTATATTTTCTCCTGAGATCATATTTCCTCATAATCTTTCCACCAAGCGTTGCTATTTCGTAGTTTACCATCACTATCTCAAAACCTTCCCAACGTCTTAAATCGTATAAGTCCGAAAAATCTTGATCTATACTATCAAGTCCCTCTGCTACTTCAAAAACGACCAAAGAGGAAACTATTATGAGCAACTCGCCTTTGGCCGCCTTTCTGAACAGGTTTTCCCCTGATGCTACTCTATTTACACCGTTAACGTTAGTCTCATTCTTAAAATATGCTACAAGGACATTTGTATCTATACCTGCCCTGAGAATATCTTTAGCCATTAGCCCATTCCTCCCGGATCTTCCTTACGAATTCAACGCTCTCCATCTCTAAATCTTCCCATGCACCCCTTAATTTCTCCCAGGGTGTCCTTAACTTCTCTATTGGTATAACCTTTGTGATGTCCTTAACCCTTACGGGAATACCAAGGGGACCGTAAAGTATTCTCCCATGCACTTCCACGGTTTTCTTATAGTTCTCCACGAATACCTTCTCAAACCGACTATCCACCTTCATCTTTATTGTCCGACGTGGATTTACTTCCCACCTTAATCCCACTCTTACCCCTTCCTTCACTCCGATCGCACTGAGCGAGAGAACTTTACCCCTGATACTACCCAATTCCTGATGTATGTGCGCCTTGTACTCCTCTATCTCCTCTATTCCAAACCTTATATGCCAGCCGTCCCTCTTAATCTCCACCTCATCTATCCCAAAGTCGTCGGTGAAGGCAGGTACTATGTCTAACGGATCGTTGAGGTTGAATACATCTGCTACGGTGCTTATACGCTCCAACATCCCCAGAGGTATGTCCTTTAACTGGTACGTTCCCCTCTCGCGCTTATAAAACGCCATATCTACCTCTACACTGCCGGTCCTTATATCCGTTATAACCGTGTATGTCCGTCCCTCTTCCTTCGTCAGCTCTCTAAATACCGCACGCCAGTAGTCTATCACCTTGCTCACATAGTCCGCCCTTATACCTTCCCGCTTTCCTTTTATCTTGAGCTTGTACATCTTTCACCTCCGCCCCTTATATTCTAAACCCGATAAAACGTCTTAGACCTTATCATCCCCCCACATGCTGTCCATTACACTGTGCCTTATACTATCTTAGCAGTTGAAGTCCTTTCTATTCTCGCCTTATTTACGGGTGCGGAGTCCGATCTCCGGAAAACTTTGGTAGTCTGCCTGTTGTTACGCACAATTTTACTCGTAGTTTCCCCATTTTTCCCCGGAATCATCCTCAGGATGCTTCTTGATCTTTTTGCTGAAATGCTCTGTTATGCCTTCACCAATGTAAGGTAAATTAGCCTTTGAATCTTACCGCATTCCTCCCCCTTCCAACATAAAATACCTGCATGTACAGGTTAATCCCACTCATTTTTATCCTCGCCGCCTGTGGCGGTTCCGGTGAGAAAACTTCAACGGAGGTTAACACGACAACCACCCAGAAAACCACGGAGATAGCCGAAAAGCCTTCCCCCCCGTCCACCGCGCCCGTCGGCCCCGGAGAGAAGGAGAGGGTACCCGAACCTCCTCAGGAGTTCGCCGTACGTATACTCAAGGCGATAAAGTCCGGTGATATAAAACGGCTGGCCTCCATGGTGGCCCCCGAGGGCGTTATCCTTTCTCCCGACGTCCATATAGACCCTGAAAAGGACGTCCGCCTGAAACCCGAAGAGCTGTTAAAGGCGTGGGAGGAGAACAAGGCGTTCGTCTGGGGTTACGAGGCTGGATCGGGAAGACCGATAGAGATGGGAATAAGGGACTTCTTCAAGAAGTACCTGTACGACAGGGATTATCTCAACGCACCCAAAGTGGCCGTCAACGAGAGACTCGGTAGGGGAAGCACGAAGGATAACGTGAAGGAAGTCTTTCCGGACGCCGTATTCGTTGAGTTCCATTTCCCCGGTACGGAGAAGAACGGAGGTATGGACTGGAGCAGTCTCAGGGTGGTGATGAGGAAGTACGGTGAGGGCTGGAATGTGGTAGCCATAGTCCGGGATAACTGGACCCCTTAGTACGACCTTACAATAGGCGACCGTGTTTTCCGGACTAATCTCTGTACTTGCGGTACTCTTCGGTTTTAGCCTGCTCATCGTATGGCACGAGCTCGGCCACCTTCTCGCTGCCCTATCCGTAGGGATAAAGGTTGAGGTGTTTTCCATAGGGTTCGGTCAGAGGCTATTCGGGTTCCGTTTCCGGGACATAGACTTCAGGGTGTCGGCCATTCCCTTCGGGGGTTACGTCCGGTTCTCCGACGAGGGCGAAGGTGGGATACCGAGGGAGTTTTTCTCCCGTCCCCTGTGGCAGAGGATATGGGTGGTCCTCGCCGGCCCCCTCTTCTCTTTCCTCCTTGGGCCCATCCTGATAGCCGTGGCCCTAGCCGTTAGCGGTAACGTATCCATAATGACGACGCGGATATGGAGGTCCTACGTTCCGGAATTCAGAGACAGGGACTCCGTACTCACGCTCAACGGTAAGTTCCTGAGGAGTGGGGAACAGTTTCTGAACCGGATATCAGAGGAAGGGAAGAAGAGAGTAAGCGTGTTGAGAGGGGAAAGGAAGGTAAGTTTCGTTGTTAAAAGGGCTATACCGCCCGACAGTATAGTCATGTTTATTCCCCCCGTCGTGGGTGAGGTCCGGAAGGGTTATCCGGCGTACGAGGCCGGTGTGAAGGCCGGGGATACCGTAGTGGCCGTTGATACGGTGGAGGTAGGTACGTGGCAGGAGCTGGTTGAGTACGTTAGCGAAAAGGGTAACGGGGACACGGTCCTTTTAACCGTTAGACGGGGTGGTAAAACTGTCAGGCTCAGGGTGGGCGTTAAGGAAGAGGGGGGAGTGGGTCGTATAGGTATAGTTGTGGCCTACAGGGTTTACCCTATGTCGCCGATAGAGATAATAAGTGAAACCGGAAGGCTCACGGTGAGATTCTCCGTCCTTCTGGCCGAAGCCGTGAAGCAGATGGTTAAGCGGCAGGTAAAGGTTGAGGAGGCGGTGGGAGGACCCATAACCATAGGGGCGGCTATGGCCACAACTGCCCAGCAGGGCATTGACCGCTATCTCCTCCTTCTGGCCATAATAACCCTTCAGCTCGCCGTTATAAACCTGTTCCCCATACCGGGACTTGACGGTGGGCACATCCTGTTCTTCCTGATAGACGAAGTGTACTACCGTATAAGGGGCAGACGGATACCGGAGAAGGCACACTTCTGGATATTCATCGTCGGTATAAGCATCCTGATACTCCTCGCCGTACTCATCCTCGGTCTGGACATCCTGAAGCTCCTCACGGGCAAACTCCTGCCGAAGTGATCGGGCTTAGTATTGCGTGATGGATCGTAAAATCCTGCAGGAGCTGTACGAAAGGGCGACGGGAAGTGTAGAAAACGCTTACGCCCCCTACTCCCGGTTCCGGGTGGGTGCAGCCGTACTGATGGAGAACGACAGAGGGGAACGCAGGGTATTTACAGGTGTAAACGTTGAAAACTCGTCGTATGGGCTTACGGTGTGTGCCGAGAGGGTAGCCGTATTCAAGGGGGTATCCGAAGGGTACCGGAGACTCCTGGCCCTCGCCCTCGTGGCCGTAAAGGATGGGGAAACCCTGCCCGTCCTTCCTTGTGGAGCGTGTCGGCAGGTCATGTGGGAGTTCGGAGATGAAAACACACCCGTGTACGACGGCGAGAAAGTGCATCGCTTGGGTGATCTCCTCCCCGGAGGTTTCAGGCTGAGAAAGGGCAGGCCGTAGAATAGCACGATGTTACGAGATCTCCACGAGCGCACGAAGGATCTGTCCGGGAGGTTCATACCTTCACCCGACAGACCCGACCCCTTTAGGGCGTGGGAAGGGACGGAAACGGTTCCCCTCCCCCTTTTGGACGATCCCTCCTTACCCTGTAGGTACCTCTTCCAGCCAGTACCCGACCCCTCCCCCTTCACTCTGGAGAGTATATCTAAGTTTCTTGAACTCGGGGCGGGTATAACCGGAATTTACGGAGACGTATACCGCACGGTGAGGGCCAACCCCTCCGCCGGCAACCTCCACCCGGAGGAAACCTACCTTCTCCTGCCTGACGGCGCCCTCTACCATTACAACGTCAAGGATCACGCCCTCTCCCTGAGGGGAAGACTCAGACCTCCGGAAGACCTCCTACCCGATGGGGGGTTCTTCGTGATAACCACGGCCATATACTGGCGGACCCTCTGGAAGTACGGTGTAAGGGGGTTCCGATACGCCCTTCTGGATATCGGTCACCTGTACGGCTCCTTTAAGGCCTCTGGCCATCTCATGGGATGGAGGGTTATGCCCCTCTGGAACGCCTCTCCCGACACTCTTGAGCGTATTCTGGGGTTTGATAAAATCAGGTTCCCGGATGGAGAGGGAGAGTACCCCCAGCTGGCCATGGCCGTCGTCCCACCGCTCTCAACCTACCCATCCACCCTGCCCATAGACCTGTCCGAGGGGGCGGAGTTCTACGGTGAGCCGAACCGTTTAAGCCCCGACGCCGTGGTATTTGAGGACGTACTGGCCCTTGAGAGGGAGACCCGTAAGGGGTACGTGGATGAGATGGAGATGCTCCGTTCCCCCGCCGTTCCCCACATAGACCGGTTCAAGGGGATGTTTCCGGAGGGGTGCAACGCCGTGGAGGTCATAAGGAGGAGGAGATCCCCCTTCATCTACAGGGACGACAACTTCGTATCGCGGGACGTCCTTGAAAACATGGTTGAGGTGGCCCACGCGCTGAGGGAGGAAGGAGTAACCTTCAAGGTCTTCACCCAGAGGGTTCTGGACACGAAGGACGGGGCCTACGACCCCTACCTGAACCCCCTTAAACTGGGCAGGATAAGGGACTTTCTGGTTAAACTGACTTGCAACCAGAAGCACTGTGGGGACGCCAACCTCAACTTCGTCATCGTCTCCAACCTTGACCTCGCCTACGAGGTGCCAAAGCTTTACAGGACGATCCACTACAGATCGGGGGCCCTCGGTCAGATCTTTTACCTCCTCGCCGAGGTCTTCTCGTTGAACGGTAACGCCATAGGATGCTTTAACGACGACCTCCTCGCCGTCTACGGTATAACAGACCTCTCCTATATACACCACGTTAGCGTGGGGATAGGGAACACTCCCGAAAGCTGGAAGGCAAAACCCTTCAGGTACGTGAGGAAGTAGTCCCCCTTACAATTGTCGGCGTTATGGCTCTTACGTATTCCAAGTGCGGTCTTCCTGCGATGACGGTTGAGGTGAAGGGGTTGGGGGTCAGGTGTTCCGAGTGTAAGAGGGAGGAGGCCGTAATAGATCTGAAGTACGCCCGGAAGAAACTCTGCCCGAAGTGTTTTACGGACTTCTTTGTACGCCGGGTAAAGCGCACAGTTGAGAAGTACCGGATGTTCGGACCCAAAGATAGGGTAGCCGTAGCCCTCTCCGGCGGTAAGGACAGCGTTGCCCTTCTGGACGCCCTGAAGAGAGCCTTCCCGGACCAGGACATTGTCGCCTTCTACATAGACCTCGGCATACACCACTACTCATCCCACCTGAAGGAGAAGGTAAAGGCCCTGACCGACAGGTTAGGGGTACCCCTGTACATCTACGACCTCAAAGAGCGCGAGGGGTACGTAATAGACGACTTCCTTACCACGAAGTTCCGCAGCAAGATGTGTTCCGTGTGCGGTATAGTCAAGAGAGCGGTCTTCACCCAGATGGCGAAAGAAGTGGGGGCGACGGTAATGGCCACGGGCCACAACCTTGACGACACCGTGGGTACCATGCTCTCGGCCTTCTTTGCCGGGGACTTTGAGTCCATAAGCCGCCTTAAACCGGTACTGAAGCCTCTCATTCCGGGTCAGCCCAAGAAGGTAAAACCCCTCTTCAATACCCCGGAGATGGAGGACCTTTACTACGTCGTTATAAACGACCTCCCCGTTCAGGAGTGCCACTGCCCCCACTCCTTCGGTGCATCCGTCAGTAAGTACAAGCGCATGCTTGACGAGATGGAAAAGAGCAACCCCAACGTCAAGTTCCAGCTCCTCTCCGTTTTCCTCAAGAAACTGGTTCCCATGTACGAGAAGGTCAAGGAGATGGAGGAGGAGAGGACTCAGGTCTTCCTTGAAGTGAAGGAGTGTAAGGTGTGCGGACTGCCAACGTCCTCACCCGACGGTATATGCTCAAGGTGCCGCAGGGTGGCGATGCTGAAAGAGAGGGGCGGCCAGAAGGTGGAGATCTCTGCGGAGGAGGTGAGGTCCCTCATGGAGGAGGGGAAGCGGGTGGTGTTCGTTGACGTAAGGTCGCCCTCCGCCTATCGGATGGAGAGGATACCGGGGGCCATAAACGTCCCTAAGGAGGAGTTTGAGTTCAACCAGAGGAAGGCCATAAAGAAACTCCGGAGGAAGTACGGTAAGGGTACGGTATTCGTCACCTACTGCTACGCTGGCAGGGAGAGCTACCCGGTCGCCGTGGCCCTGAGGAGGGGAGGCCTGAAGGGGTACAGTCTCCTTGGAGGAATAAGCGAATGGAAGGAGAAGGGCGGCGAGGTTGAAACCAGCGATGCGGAAGTGAAAACCGGTACGTAGCCTACACCACGACCTCCAGACTTATATCAACGGGCAGGGCCGCCTTTGTGAGGGTGCCGACGGATATCCTATCCGGCCCCAGAGAGGCGTATTCGGAGATGTTCTGAAGGGTTATGCCCCCGGAGATCTCCACCTTAAATCCCATCCTCCTCGCCATAGGTATGGCCTCCTTTAATATCCCGATGGGCATGTTGTCAAGGAGTACCCAGTCTACCTGAAGACCCTCAAGACTCGCAAGCTCTTCCACGCTCTCAACCTCCACTATGAGGGGAGTATGGGGCCTTACCCTCCTGAAGTTCCGGACGGCATCCCTTAAGGATCCGGCTATCCGCTTGTGGTTGTCCTTTATCATGGCTATTTCGGAGAGGGTGAGACGATGGTTGTACCCTCCTCCAGCGCGTACGGCGTACCTGTCGTAGTAGCGCAGGAGTGGCATGGTCTTGCGGGTGTCGTACACGGGTACTCCCCCTGCACTCTTCACGAACTCGGCCGTAAGGCGGGCTATCCCGCACATCCTTGAGAGGATGTTCAGAAGCGTCCTCTCAATTAAAAGTACGTCCCACGCAGGCCCAGATATCTCCGCCAGAACTTCCCCCGGCTGAAACCTCTCCCTCTCCCGCACTTTCGGGTCAATTTTTACAGAAGGGTAAAGATGGGTTACGGCCTTAAAGAGCGGGTCGGCGGCCATGATACCCTCCCCCTTCGCCAGAACTACCGCCCTTACCCTGCCGTTGGGAACGGTACTCGTAGTCGTTATATCCCCGAAGGGGGCGTCCTCCCGAAGGGCCAGACGGAATACCTCCACCGGATCCATCTCAAGGGAATTCTACAGTGGAAGTCCTTCGGGCTTACAATTTATTAATGCTTCCGTTGATAGCCTCTCTCCACAGGGCGGCGTGGCAGGGGGACGTTGAGAGGGTTATGAGGGAGGTAAAGCGGGGTGCCGACGTCAACGGGTACGACGAACGGGGCGAGACCCCCCTCATATCCGCCCTGAAGGGATGGTACTACGGCCCATCCGTTCGCCTCGGCCCCTTCATCCTGAAGGTGCAAGCACCTGTAAAGGTCAACGGGTGGGAACTGGTCGTCCGCTACCTCCTCTCCCACGGAGCAGATCCCAACCTGCGGGAGGGGTACGGGGACAGCCTCTGCCCCCTACACTGGGCGGTACGCATCGGGGAGAGGGCGGTTAAACTCCTCCTCAGGTACGGGGCCGATCCCGAGTGCCGTGCGTCCGGGGGAATATCTCCCCTTCATTACGCCGCCTTTTACGGTAGTGTTGATGTGATAAAGTCCCTCCTGAAGGCCGGAGCGGACGTTAACGGCAGGGACGATGAGGGACGCACCCTCTTACATTACGCGGCCTACAACTGCAGCATGAACGTTATAAGGTACCTTGAGGGGGTACCTTCGGTGGACTGGGGAGCCGTGAGCAAAGCAGAACACACGGTAGCCATGTACGCAACGCACAGGTGCAAGGCCAAGGATATATTGACCCTTGCGGTTGATAAAGGGAAGAACGTGCTTCACAGGGATAAGAAGGGGCTGAACCTACTCCACTGGATGATATTGAACGCCGAGAAAGAAAAGGAGATCGTGGATCTGATATTCTTCGCCCGCGGCGAGATTCCCGGACTTTTAAAGGCGAAAGTGCCGCCCTGTGGCATAAGCGGCCTCCACCTTGCAGCCATAGCAAACCGACCACGGGTGTACCTGAACCTTCTGGGTATACTGAAGGACTATCCGGTTGATATTCACAAATGCTTTAAGAGCGCTCCGGAGGGGAAGTTCTACGCCCACCAGCTCCTGAAGCTGAACTCAAAGAAGTTCGTACCCGAAAAGGAACGTCCGGCTATCTTCTAACCCTCCATCAGGGTATCCGCAAACACGCCCATGAAGGAAACGTAAAAGACCCCCATAACCGTTAAAAGACCCAGATTGACGACCGGATCCCCACCGGACAGGTACCCGTAGAAACCTACGAGGAGCGGAACCTGAAGCACGGCCGCAATGAACCCCATGCTCACGCCCGCCACCTCCCCCATGGCCGACGTGAGGGTACAGAGGAGGGAGGAGGAGAGGGTCCACACTGCTATACCGGGGGCGAAGGCGTACACCGGGGCGGAGGACACCACCGATACCACGGCGGAGACGAGTACGTTTAAAATGGACGAGACCACGAAAACGACGGCGGACATAAGGAACAGGGTCCCGGAGTTTCCGTACCGCATCGTAAGGCGATATACCGCACCGTCCTCCCAGAGCGCCCGTGCCACACCCTCCGCCACGGTTATGCTCCCGACGAAGGTGGCCATACTAAGGGAAACGCCCCACTCCACACCTATCAAAGATAGGAAGATTACGAGAGCGAAGGAGACGGAGAAGGGGATGAGTATCCCCCTCCTCCCCTTCAGGAAAGACAGGAGCATCAGACCTCCACCAACACCCACTCGCCGCTTCCGCGCAGGTAATCCCAGACCGTATCGTCCACTGGAAGACCGAGGAGTTTCCGGCGCAGGATCTCCATGGTCAACTGATGGGTAACTACAATCACGTTCTCCCATCCCCTCTTACGGGAGTAGTTCAGAACGTCCTTTACGAAACCCTCAACCCTTCCGGCCACGTCAAGGAGGCTCTCCCCTCCCGGTAAACGGAAGTCAACCGTGAGAGCCTCCGGATGCTCCCTCTTTATCTGTTCGGAGTAAGCCCCCTCCCATTTCCCCATGTGCCTCTCCCTTATGCGCCAGTCGGAGAGGAGGGGGACCTCCCCGTACCTGTTCAGGAGCAGCCTCCCCGATAGCACCGCCCTCTTGAGGTCGGACGTGTATATCACGTCCGGACGGATGGGTATACCTTCCGTCGCCTCCCAGAACCGGGTGAGGGCCTCAGGGTAAGGCTCAACGTCGGACCACCCCTGAAGGCGTTTGGCGTCGTTCCAGCGGGTACGGGCGTGTCTTATAAGTACGAACCTCATCAGAAGAAGAAGGATAACTCCCTCTGGGCGTTTTCATAGGAGTCGGAGGCGTGGACGGCGTTCCTCTCTATACTCTCCCCGAACACCGCCCTTATGGTTCCGGGCCTCGCCTCCTTAGGGTTCGTAGCCCCTACGAGTTCCCTTAAGGCCTTAACGGCGTTCTCCCTCTCAACCATGATACCGACCACCATACCGCTGGTGATGTAGTTCACGAGGTCGTCAAAGAAGGGTTTGTCCCGGTGTACCTCGTAGAACCTCTCGGCCTCTTCCCTACTGAAGTGCTTACTCTTTATGGCCACGACCTTAAAGCCGTTCTCCTCAAGCATGGATATTATCCTGCCTATAACGTTACGGGCGGTGGCGTCCGGTTTGATCATCAGAAGCGTCCTCTCCATAGGCGGCGATTATACCGGCGTCGTACTCGCAGGGGTCCCCCGATCCGGGCGTATCCTTCTTTATAATACCAGCCCGATGCCGAGAAGGTACATAGCAACTGACTGTGGAAGTACTACCACGAAGGCCATAATGGTGGAGAAGAAGAAGGAGGGGTGGAGACTCATCGCGAGGGGTGAGGCGCCCACTACCGTAGAGAAACCGTTTGAAGACGTGACGATAGGGGTGAGGAACGCCATAAGGGAACTGGAGGAGATAACCGGAATAAGGTTGTTAGACGAGAAGGGAAACATCATAAAGATGGAGGAGCCAACGGAAAAGGAGGGGACGAACATCTACGTATCAACCTCCTCAGCGGGGGGAGGACTCCAGATGTTGGTGGTGGGAGTGGTTAAGAACATGACGGCCGAGTCGGCCGCCCGCGCTGCCCTCGGCGCCGGTGCCATAGTTATGGAGATCATTTCCGTTGACGACGGGAGGAAGCCTTACGAGAAGGTTGAACTTATAAGGAAACTCCGCCCCGACATGATCCTGCTCGCTGGTGGGATTGAGGGGGGTACGGTCAAACACGTGGTGGAGCTGGCGGAGCTGATCGCCGCGGCCGACCCCAAACCCCGCTTCGGCTCAACCTACAGGATGCCGGTGATATACGCCGGGAACTCTCAGGCGAGGGAGGAGATAAAGCGTATCCTTGGCGACAAGGTCGCCCTGTACATAGTGGACAACATCCGTCCCACGCTTGACACCGAGAACCTCCACCCGGCCCGTGAGAAGATCCACGACCTCTTCCTTGAACACGTGATGCAGCAGGCACCGGGGTACGCCAAACTCATGGAGATGGTGGACGCTCCGATCGTTCCGACTCCCGGAGCCGTGGGCATGCTCATAGAGAGGGTCGCCAGAAAGGAACAGATAGAGGTTCTGGGCGTGGACATAGGCGGTGCCACGACGGACGTCTTCTCCGTCTTCAGGAACTCCGAAGGGGAACTCGTCTTTAACCGTACGGTCTCGGCCAACCTCGGCATGAGCTACTCCATATCAAACGTGATGGTAGAGGCGGGAATAAGGAACGTCCTCCGCTGGGTACCCTTCAAGATAAGTGAGTCCGACCTGAAGAACCGTATCCGCAACAAGATGATCCGTCCCACGACCATCCCCATGACCATAGAGAGCCTGATAATAGAGCAGGCCATAGCCCGCGAGGCCCTGAGGCTATCCCTTGAGCAGCACAAGATGTTCGCCACGGAGCTGAAAGGGGTACAGAAGGGTGGAGATATAGCCCGCGCCATAGGTGGGGAGGACGAGGTAACCCTCGTAAACATGATGTCCCTCAACCTGATAATAGGGTCGGGTGGTGTACTCTCCCACGCCCCCCGCAGGGTTCAGTCCGCTCTGATGATGCTTGACGCCTTCCAGCCGGAGGGGATTACGAAACTCGCCGTTGACAGCATCTTCATGATGCCCCACCTCGGTGTAATATCAACCATAGACGAGGAAGCGGCGTGGGAGGTCTTTGACAGGGACTGCCTGATACGTCTCGGTACTGCCATAGCCCCCAAGGGCGTTGAAAAGGAGGGCAAACTCGTACTTAGGGCTAAAATAGAGTACCCCGACGGCCACACCGAACACCTTGACCTCAACTTCGGTGAGATCAAACGCCTTGACCTACCCCTTGGGGTAAAGGCAAAGGTTTACCTTGAGCCGGCGAGAGGCATGGACGTGGGTGAGGGGAGGGGTAAGAGGATGATGGCGGAGGTGGAAGGTGGCATAGTCGGCCTGATATTTGATGGCAGGGGAAGGCCGATCCAGATACCCGAAGATGAGCATAGCAGGGTAGAGAAGCTCCTTGAGTGGTTTGAGGCCCTTCAGGTCTACCCTCACCTTGAGAAGGTAGCCAAGGCGGCGTAGGTACCGGCGGTATAATCCGTACCTTGTACCTCGTAGTTGACGCCGGGAACAGCTCCGTCAAGGTTGGCCTGTTTAAAGGTAACCGCCTCGTCCTGCGTATAACTTCATCTTACGACCGCGTCCACTCCGCCGGAAAGCACCTCTCCCTACTGGGATACGATAGGGGTCTGATAATATCCGTGGCTTACGAATTGAACGATTATCTCCTGCGATTCTTCCCCCGATCTCACCTGCTGATACCCTCCCGTCTATCCGTACCAACCCGATATTCCCTCTCCACGCTCGGCCCGGACAGGCTGGCGGCCTCCTACCCCTTCATCGTCAAAAAAACGAGTGCGATTGTGGCCGTGTGCGGTACGGCCGTTACGGTGAACGTGATAAAGGACGGTGTATTTCTCGGTGGCCCAATATTCCCCTCCTTTGACAAACTCAGATCCGCCTACCTATCACTTTCCATGATGGGGAGGAAACTCCATCCCGACAGCCTTGGGGCCATAGAGGACGGCATAAGGTACGCCATCCTCGGAGGGGTCAGGGAGGTCATGCGGGATATGGAGAGGAGGTACGGCATAAGGAGGAAGTACCTTACGGGTGGGTGTGCCCACGCCCTTAAAGTGGGTGGAAGGATAGTCCCGGACCTCGTCCTCCTCGGAGGCAGGATGCTTCTGGATAGGATCGTTTAACGACTTTACAATTGCAGCCATGTGGGTGAACACGCTGAAGACGTTTGTCCTCCTTACGGCACTAACCCTGATACTGGTTTACCTCGGTAGTTATTTCGGCGGTTCAACGGGTGGGCTTATAGCCCTTACCTTCGCCGCGATAATAAACTTCGCCTCGTGGTTCTACTCCGATAAGATAGCCGTGGCCTCCGTCGGAGCGAGGGAGGTGAGCAGGGAGGAGGCTCCGGACCTTCACGCTATGGTTGAGGAGGTGGCCATGGCCGCTGGTCTCCCGAAACCCCGCATATACATCGCCCCTATTCCCCAGCCCAACGCCTTCGCCACGGGCAGGGATCCCAAACATTCGGCCGTAGTCTTCACAGAGGGTATACTCCGTCTTCTGAACCGTCGGGAGTTGAAGGGGGTGATAGGCCACGAGCTCGCCCACATAAAGAACAGGGACATACTCGTAATGTCCGTCGTGGCTACGGTCGCCGGCGCGATAATGTTCCTTGTGGACATGCTCCGTTGGGCGGCCTTCTTCGGTTTCGGCGGCAGGGATAGGGACCGCGGCAATCCCCTCGTCCTCCTCGGCATGATAATCGTCCTTCCTATAGTCGTCCTCCTCATAAGGCTGGCCATATCTCGCGCCAGGGAGTACCTCGCGGATTACTACGGGGCGAAGTTCACTAAGGACCCCGAGGCCCTCGCCAGCGCCCTTGAGAAGTTGGCCTTAGGCGTTCAGGCCGTACCTTCCGAAGTTCCCCAGCACATGTCCCACATGTTCATAGTTAACCCCTTCTCCGGGAGTTTCCTCGCAGAACTGTTCTCCACCCATCCCCCCGTTGAAAAGAGGATCAAACGCCTGCGGGAACTGGCACAGGACCCCTCCTTCTTCCTCTCTTAGGGCAGGAGGGATCGGACCGCCCCCTTGAGGGCCATAACGCTCCCACCGTACCTGAGACTTTTGACGGCGTAGTATAGGGAGGCTTTCCTCCGCTTCGTACGGCCGAGGCGGTAGGAAAGGGCGCCGTAAAAGTGGGCTTTAACCCTCTTTAACACATCGGGCGGCAGGTAGGACGAGACCACGTCCATCAGGGTTTCGTAAAGAGTAACGACCCTCTCCGACTGGAGCGCCCGCAGGCTGTCTCTCCTGTTCTGGTAGTGGATGAGGCCGGGTAAGTCCTGAAAGCGCAACAGACCTTTCATAACTAACCTCACGGACAGTTCCCAGTCTTCCAGTAGGGTCAACCTCTCGTTGACCCCCCCCACCTCAAGGAACGTATCCCTGCGTATAAGCAGGGCGCCGACCTGAAGGACTATACCGTCCCGCGAGAAGGGGAAGAGTATCCTGTCCTTCAGAGGTCTCTCCGAAGGGGCGTAGGCGAGGCCGAGGGTCTCACCGGTACGGGCGTCCACCACCACGACGTTGGAGAAGACGGCTTGAGCCTCTTCCTTCAGGAGGTACTCCACCTGAGCGTCCAGTTTGCCGGGGGTGAACTCGTCGTCGTCGTCAAGGAAGGCGATAAATGGGGCATCAGTCATTTTGGCCAGCCTGTTGCGTACGATGGATGGGTTGCCCGTGTGATTGAAGCGGACGATCTTTACACCCGGAATATCCAGGCTGACCGGTGGGTCGCTTCCGTCGTCCCCTACCAGTACTTCAACCTCTACACCGTTCTTTAAGGCGCTCTCCACCGCCCTCCTTACCTCGCGGGGGCGGTTGTACGTGGGTATCAGAACGGCGACCCTCACTTAAGGAACCTGTATACCACCATCCCCTTCCGGGAGGCGGCGTAGATGTAGTCCCCCTTAACCACTATGTCAAAGACGTAGTCCCCCTTGTATATCGGGGGCCTGTACCGGGCCACCTCCATCTTGCGGAAGGGATCCACGACGCTCACTCCCCCGTCACCGAAGGCCACGAATATCAGCTTGTTTATCGCCCTCACGTTCAGGGCGGAGCCGGGACCCTTCGCCCACCTTATTTCCTTCGGAGAAGAGGGGTCGGAGATGTCAAATAGCTGTACCCCCTTCCTTCCGAGGGCAACGTACGCGACGCCCCCCTCAACGTCAACGCTTATGGCGAAGCCACGGGTCGGAGCCTGTCCGATGAGTCGCGGCCTTCGGGGGTTGGAGATGTCGTATATCTTGAGGCCGTCCCTACCTGCGGCTATGTAGGCGTACCGGCCCTTTACGGTTATTCCACGGGTGAACCCGCCCGTCTTCGTAAGACTTACTAACCGTGGCCTCCGGGGGTTGGAGATACTCACTATAGCGAAACCGGAGTCTCCGACAGTGACGTACAGGTAGTTCCCCCTCATGAGGACCTCCATCGTCGTATCGGGGAGTTTCAGGGTATAGATCTCAGAGGCCGTATTGGGGTTGGATATGTTGAAGACCGATAGGCCCTTGTACCCGTGGCCGACGTACAGGTACCTCCCCTTTACGGCGACCCCGAGGGGCATGTTCGTGGTGGTTATGGTAGCCTCACGGTAGAGACTCTCCGGTTTGGAGACGTCCACTACGAATATTCTCCGGAGAGACGTGAGGTAGGCGTACCTTCCGCTAACGTCCAGAGCAAAGCAGGGGGTGGGTAGCCGCAACCTCTTCACCAGAGTCATGTTGAGGGAGTCGGGCTTGTACTTGTTCTGGGAAAGTGTGTCTCCTCCCCATACCTGCGATAACAGGCTCAAAAGGAACATAGCCGTTATTTTAACGTCGGATGCCATCCTTAGAATTTGCGGTGCGATTTGTAACCCGGTCCGGTGAGGAGACCGAACTCTTTGGTGAGTACCTTTTCTGCAGGCTTGCCCGAAAGTACCGCACCTTTCTCCTGTACGGTGAGATGGGAAGCGGTAAGACGACCTTCGTCAGGGGGTTCGTCCGCGCTGCTGGATACGATGGGGTGAGAAGCCCCACCTTTACGATGGTAACCGTATACCCCACGCCCTTAGGCCGTATACATCACGTGGACCTCTACAGGTTGCAGGGAGAGGAGGACTTCTATACCCTCGGACTATTGGACGTGCTGGATAGGGAGTTCGTTGTGATAGAGTGGGCGGATAGGCTGCCCCTGAGGGTGGAGGGCGTGAGGTTGAATTTCTCGGTTGTCAATGAGAACGAAAGGGTGATCGGTGTGAACTTGCCTTAAATTCAGAATCTCCTTGCAATTGGGATGGTTCGTACTGAGCAGGAGGAAGGAGATGAGTATCACGCTGATAAGGTGATCTTCACTTTGGGATTTTGTTTGTGAGTGGCAGGATCTGAACTTGGATTAACGATCTCTGTTAACAGTCTTTTAATAGCCTTTGAGAAATTCCAAACCGTAGTTTTGAATTCTGAAATACCCTCCGAACATTTTAGGCTTAACCTCCTTTTATGCATCGGTTATCTGCTTCGCTACACGGCCAGTATGACCACCTGCACACATATCAGTTCAACCTTAAAATTTAACTTATGCTGCTTTCCATATTACTTTCGGTTGAGCCTGCACCGGACTCCCTCTTTGGGAGATGGGAGGTATGGGAGTACTTTCAGGAGGCTGACACCACACCCCTACCGGAGGAACCTCAGGGGTACGACCTCAAACTCGGAAACCACATAGCCCTTCAGGATACGTGGTACGACACCTACGAGTACGGTTTTGAGAAGTACGAAGGTGGTGAGCCTTACCTGTTCATCAGAGGCAAGCTCTTCCTTGAGGATATTGACAGTATAGTCCTCTTCGTGAAGTGCAACTTCTCGTGCTATGCTGGAGGTCGTGGTATAACCCGCACGGGTATGGGTAAGTTAAGGCCTTTATACAATTTCCCCGAAGGCACGAAAGGGTGGAAAAGAATCGTCCTCAGACCTGCAGATATGTACGACGTTGATACCACGGATACGACCTTTGAAGGTAGGTACAAGGCGGAGTACTACCTATCCTAATGGTTGAGGTCGTCGTAGAGGCCATAAAGCGAAAGGAACCGGGGATATACTACGTCCGTTTTGAAGTATCGCCCCTTTACGTGTATCTGAAGAAGGAGGAGGAGAGATGATCGCCCTGATGCTCGTGTGGTTTGAGAGCAGGGTAACCAATTACGTCCACTCGGACAGGTACACTGAACCTGCGGGTGCGTATTTCGTTAAAACGAAGGGTAAGGTGTTTAGGGTAGTGGTCAGATAAAAGCACTTGAAAAATCTCTGCTTCACCCTTAAAATATAACTCTATGCTGTTTTTTGTTTATCTCCTTTCACAGTTTGACGAGAGCAAACAGGCGGACAGCATAGTAAAGTCGTGGGGAGTGGTTGAGTTCCACTATCACGGCTGGGACGTCAAGAACTTTGACACCCTGCCCGTTAATGATAGCATACCCATACCCAACGGGGAGTACAGGGTGATAGACGACTACGGCCCCCTACATATCAAAGGCAAATGGGAATACTACAGGAGAGACTGGAAGACTATGGAGTTTAAGCCGCTTCTCGGATCTATCCTCAGAGGCTATCCCCTTGACCTCCTTGACTGGGGGAGGTACCTCGTGTTCTATATCAGGGGGAAAGGAAGGTATGAGATAGGAGGAGAGATCGTATATCACCGATACTGCAGAGGCTTCATAGTGCGAAATCAGGTGCTTGACACATCGTGGAAAGAAATACGGATAGACCTTGATACCTTGAGAAAGGAGTTTGACGTTTATAATCCTCCACACTGGATATGGGATGAG